>JAEXAH010000023.1 GCA_023458315.1 Pseudomonadota bacterium | reverse complement strand
CATAATCAAGGCGAAGGGGGATCGGTGCGGCCACTGCAAACCTCCGGCTGTTTGCCAGAGTGACTCACATTTGGCCGCTCATGGGAATCCCCGCCGTGAGTCGCCGTCAGCGCAGGCTGGTATAAGGCCGCTGGCATAGCCCTGGCTCACCGCCGGAACCTTGAAGAATCCACCCTTGGCGGGATCAAGCACCAGGATATGACCCAGATCATCGGGGTCCACCTTCACCACGGCTCTGAATTTGCCATTGTGCAGACGGCGCAGGTCGCCCAAATCCTCGCTATTGTAGATGATCTGGTCGATCTGGATGCCGTAGTGATGCACCGGCCTTTCCTCGGTCTGCCAGAGCACGATGTCCAGGTCTTCCGCTTTGGACGGCAGGCGCACCGGGCATTCGGCCACGGCGGCCCGCCACCGTTCGCCCGGAAGATCCGAAATGCCGCGATGTTCGCTGCGGGCATAGACGTCGATGATCCACTGGTGGAACAACTCGACCAGCAACGAGAAGGTGATCACGCCGTTCTTCTGCGGGTCATAGTCGCCGCGCGCGGCGATGTTCGAGAAGGTGGTGCCGGGTTGCGAATGAAGCAGGCCCTGGTTCAGCTGACCGAAGAAGCGTTCGACCGTACCTTTCATCCATGGCGACTTCCGGGGCATGTGCTGCACCTGGATGCCCAGTTGCAGGCAGGCCAGCTCGAAATCCTTGGAATGGAATTCGCGGCCATTGTCGACGACCACCGTCTCGGGCACGCCATAGCATTCCCAGTCATGCTTGATGTCCGGATACCGCTCGGCCACATAAGTCTTCGGCAGGATGGCGTGCTTGAGGCAGGGCATCACGCTTTGGAAGCTGGGTTCCGAATAGCTGATGTGGAAGCCGACGGGCATGCGCGTATAGACATCCACCGCCAGCGTCAGCCATGGACGGCCCGCCAGAGCGCCGGTGGCGTCATCCAGGATCATGATATCGAGCTTGGTGTGGTCGATCTCCACGCGCTCCAGCGGCCGGGTCGGCTTCGGCGCCTCCTTGACCACATGGTATTTGAGATCGGCGATCCTTTTGCCGTGACGCCGCGCGGTGACTTCGTAATCGTCCAGGCGGGCGATGGCGCGGTAGATGGTGCGCAGACTGGGCCAGTGCAGCTTCCGCTCCGGCGGATTGACCTGATTCATGTCATCGACCATGCGCACCACGTAATCATGGGCGGCCCGCGCCGGCGGCTGTTCCCGCTTCAGGAAGCGCCGATCGATGCCTTCGTCAACGAGGCGGACGATCTCGGCATCAAGGCGGCGCGTGCGGTTGCCCCGGCGCTCGAATGCCGGGATGATCGCGCGAATGTCGCCGGAAGCTTTCCTGAGACGGGCGGCCCAGCGGTAGATGGTGCTCCAGTGTGGCAGCTTGGCGTCCCCGATCGCTTCCGCGACCTGCCGAATCACCCCCGACAGCGAACGTTCGGTGAGCATGAGCACGCCTCCTTCCTCGATGGCTTTCAGGTATTCGCGCCGACGGTCAAGCTCGGTTCTGACCTTCGGCGGCAGGACACTGATGTCCTTTTCCAAATTCGCCTCAATGACGCGCATCTCGCGGCCTTCGCCGATGGGCGGCACCAGCTTCGCCTTCTTCCGGCAAATGAATTCGGCCAGCTCGCGGTGCGACACGACGCGCATGGTGCCGTTATCGACACGTTCCAGGTGGATCACGTCGGCGGTGACGCGGCCGCGCACTTCATGCATCGCGTCATCAAGCCAGACCCGCTGATTTCGGGCGAGAGCAAGGGACGGCATGGTTCAGACCTCCCCTGGCAGGCGAATGAGGGACGCTTCATCCAAATGGCCGGACAGGTCGGCAGCCAGACAATGCCTCGCCAGCAGCGCCATCACCTCGGCCTTGCCCGCGTCGGGCTGAAGAGCCAGGTTCAGTTCGGACAGCGCAACGGCACCATTGTTCAGCAGCCTGCGGAGCCGTGTTTCGACGGCGGAAGCGACCGGGTGACTGCGATAGCGCAGCAGCAGCGCGACATTGTCGAGATAAGGGCGGACGCGGATGGCGGCTTCGGTGACGACCTGATAGCGCATGCCACGGCTGGCACAATGCGCGGCCGCCGCGGCGAACAACGCCACCATGTCGGGATGGGCCGCCTTGTCGGCGGGCTTCACTTCGTAGATCACCAACTCGGAGGCGGTTCTGACGAGGAAATCCGGCGTGTACCGCCTTGGTTTGCCCTCAATGGTGAGGCGGAAAACCTCCGGCTGTTCGCGGAATTCCAGAACCGCCCGGTCGAATTCCAGCAGATAGACGAAATCGCGCTCGAGCTGGGATTCCCAATGAATCATGCGATTTCCCTTGAGACTGGGGGAGCGCCCGACGGTCCGGGTCGGACTGCGGGTGATGACCCGGCGCGCACGTTCAGCTCCTCTCATCACCATCACCCTATCCACCATGCACAACGACGCGGTAACTAGTTACGTCGTTGACGTGTTGCAATCAATGGCGGCGTTCTTGCCCTGCCGTTCCGCTGTTCGTAGTATGCGGGGACGGCTACAGGGGACGAGGAATGACGACCGAAGAGGCGTTGAGGGAGCTCACCGGGGCGAAGGCCGACAAGCTCCCCTGGATGCGGATCGCCGAGATCCTCCAGGCTGCCCGCAAAACCCAGCGCGCAGGCCGTCTCTCGGGTGAGTTCATGAACGAGGCCGGAAAGGCGTCCGGCTATGCGCCCGGTCTGCTCCGTCGCCTGGAGGCCGCCCGCCAGTTCCTCCTCGACCTCGAGCGCGACCATCCCGAACTGCTGGCCTGCGAACGCCTTGGTGACGCGGCCGCCATGGTGTTCAAGGTCGAACAGTTGAAGCGGATCTATGGGGTGGATCGGGAGAAGGCGCTGTCGCTGTACGAGGATGTGGCCACCGGCAAGACCACGGTGCGCACGCTGGAGAACGAGTATAAGACCGTCCTCGGCGTGCCGATGAACGCCTCGGCTGGTTCACCCGCTGGCGAATTGGGGGGCGGCTCCAGGCCGGTTCGGCGGCTGTTCATCAGCCCTTTTCATGCCGCTTGCTGGGACGCGCTGCAGAAGGACGTGTCCAAGCTTTCCGGCGAGGGCGATGTCCGCCCTTCCTGTGATTTCCGCTTCACCTATTTCAGTCCCTACGCGATTGCCGTCGGGATCGAGGCATTCGGAATCCAATTCATCGACGGCTTCTATCCGGCATTGTTGCGGGCAGACCCCAGCCGGGCGGAACTGAACCGGGTGCTGAAAGACGTGGCCTTCCAGGCCCCGTTCTTCCGCCGGTTCTGGGTGCTGACCCCGGCAGTTGACGGGGTTTCCGACATCGTATGTGCGGAGCTTGCCGCCGCTGGCCTTTCGACCGTGGGCTGCGCCGAATTGGCGGGCGATACGTATGTGGAACGGCGCAAGGCCTCGGCAATGACAACGGTTCAGCAGCAGGGAACGCTGGCCACCGCCGTTCTGGAAGCAGGCATTCCGAAGGCTCGCACCACAGGCTGAAATCTCCGGGATCGAACGACAAAGGCCGCCCCTTGCGGGGCGGCCTTTGCATTTTATGCGTCCAAATTTTGCAGGTTTCGCGTCACGTTTGCGGTTTATGCGTCACCCGACACAGTAACCGACACAAACAAATCACACGTCCAGGTTCGATACCTTGAGGGCGTTGGTCTGGATGAATTCGCGGCGGGGTTCGACCACGTCGCCCATCAGGGTGCTGAACACCTCGTCGGCGTCGTCGCCGTGGGCGACCTTGACTTGCAGCAGCGAGCGGGCCTCGGGGTCCAGGGTGGTTTCCCACAGCTGTTCCGGGTTCATTTCGCCCAGGCCCTTGTAACGCTGGATCGAGATGCCCTTCTTGCCCTGGTCGAGCACGGCGTTGACCAGCGCCACCGGGCCGCTGATGGCGGTGGTGCGTTCCTTGACCAGCAGGGTGGCGGCGGCGGCGTAGGTGTCGCGCAGGGCGGCCGACATTTCGTTCAGCTTGCGCGCTTCCAGCGAGCGGATGATGGCGGCGTCCAGCAGGTGGGTTTCGGTGACGCCGCGCAGGGTGCGGCGGAACACCCAGCCGGTGCCTTCGTGCCATTCGCCGCTCCAGCCGCGTTCCAGGTCGCTTTCCAGCGCGTCCAGGCGGGTGGCGATGGTGGCGGCCATGGCCGGTCCGGCGACGGTATCGGTCAGCAGGGCCGGGTTGAGAGCACCGGCGATGGCCGCCTGTTCCACCAGCCGCATGGGCACGCGGCGCGACAACGGCATCAGCAGGGCGCGCACGGTGCGGGCCTGTTCGGTCAGGGCGCGCAGATCGGCGCCGCCCACCTGGGCACCGCCCGCCAGGGTCATGATGGCGTCGGACAGGCCGCCGTCCACCAGATATTCCTCCATGGCCCGCTCGTCCTTGAGGTAGACCTCGGATTGGCCGCGCTTGGCGCGGTACAGCGGCGGTTGGGCGATATACAGATAGCCCTTTTCGATGATCTCGGGCATCTGGCGATAGAAGAAGGTCAGCAGCAGGGTGCGGATGTGGGAACCGTCCACGTCCGCGTCGGTCATGATGATGATCTTGTGGTAGCGGGCCTTGCCGATGTTGAAATCCTCGCGGCCGATGCCGGTGCCCAGCGCGGCGATCAGCGTGCCGATTTCGGCCGAGGACAGCATCTTGTCGAAGCGGGCGCGCTCGACGTTCAGGATCTTGCCCTTGAGCGGCAGGATGGCCTGGTTGGCGCGGTTGCGGCCCTGCTTGGCGGAACCGCCGGCCGAGTCACCCTCGACGATGAACAATTCCGACAGCGCCGGGTCGCGTTCCTGGCAATCGGCCAGCTTGCCGGGCAGGGTGGCGATGTCCAGCACGCCCTTGCGCCGGGTCAGTTCGCGCGCCTTGCGGGCGGCCTCGCGGGCGGCGGCGGCCTCGACCACCTTGGTCACGACCTTGCGGGCTTCCTGCGGGTGTTCCTCGAACCATTCCGCCAGCTTCTCGCCGACGATGTTCTCGACCACCGGGCGCACCTCGGACGACACCAGCTTGTCCTTGGTCTGGCTGCTGAACTTGGGGTCGGGCACCTTGACCGACAGCACGCAGGTCAGTCCCTCGCGCATGTCGTCGCCGTTCAGCGCCACCTTTTCCTTTTTGGCGATGCCGGAATCGTTGGCGTAATTGTTGACGGTGCGGGTCAGCGCGGCGCGGAAACCGGCCAGATGGGTGCCGCCGTCACGCTGCGGGATGTTGTTGGTGAAGCACAACTGGCTTTCGTGGTAGCTGTCGCACCATTCCATGGCCACTTCGACGGTGATGCCGTCCTTTTCGCCGCTGACCGCGATCGGCGGAGCGTGCAGCGCGGTCTTGGAGCGGTCCAGGTACTTCACGAACGCCTCGATGCCGCCTTCGTAATGCAGCTCGATGCTTTCCGGTTCGCCGTGGCGCAGGTCGCTGAGGCGGATGCGCACGCCGGAATTCAGGAAGGCCAGCTCGCGCAGGCGGTGTTCCAGGGTGGCGAAGTCGAACTCGGTCTTGGTGAAGGTCTGGGTGCTGGGCAGGAAGGTGACTTCGGTGCCGGTCAGCAGGCCGCGCTCGGGGTTCTCGGGGTCGCGCAGGGGCGCGTCGCCCACCACCTTCAGCGGCGACACCGCCTCGCCGTGGCTGAAGCGCATGGTGTGTTCCTTGCCGCCGCGCCAGATGCGCAGGTCCAGGGTTTCGGACAAGGCGTTGACCACCGACACCCCGACGCCGTGCAGGCCGCCCGACACCTTGTACGAATTCTGGTCGAACTTACCGCCCGCGTGCAGTTGGGTCATGATGACCTCGGCCGCCGACACGCCCTCTTCCTTGTGGATGTCGGTGGGGATGCCGCGGCCGTTGTCGCGCACGGTGCACGAGCCGTCTCCGTTCAGCGTCACCTCGACCCGGTCGGCGTGACCGGCCAGCGCCTCGTCGATGGCGTTGTCCACCACCTCGTACACCATGTGGTGCAGACCCGAGCCGTCATCGGTGTCGCCGATATACATGCCCGGCCGCTTGCGCACCGCTTCCAGGCCGCGCAACACCTTGATGGAATCGGCGCCGTAATCTTCAGCGGAATTGGTCGGGGTCACAGGCTCGGTCATGACGTTTCAAACCTTCTAAGCTGCCTTGCGGCTACCGCAGGAATATAGGACACGGATGAACACGGATAAACACGGATGCGAAGTGTTTTTGCCGCTGTGGCGAAAATCACAAAATATTATCCGCGTTCATTCGTGTTCATCCGTGTCCTCGAAATTCTTCGTAACAGCCGCGTCGGCGACGCGGAAAAACTGCGCTCTATCGCCGAAACCGTCGAACAAGACCTCGTCGGTTCCGGTCATCCAGCTCTGGGCGGTCAGCCCGGCCAGTTCGTCGAACAGGGCGGCACGCCGCACCTTGTCCAGATGGGCCACCACCTCGTCCAACAGCATCAGCGGCGCCAGTCCGGTCAACCCGGTCCGGACCCGTGCCTGGGCCAGCACCATGGACACCAGCACCGCCTTCTGCTCGCCGGTCGAGCATTGCCCGGCCGGCAGATCCTTGGCGGCGTGGCGCACCTCCAGGTCGCTGCGATGCGGCCCGAAGGTGGCGGCGCCCGCCGCCTCGTCGCGGGAGCGGGCGGCGCGCAAGGCGCCGCGCAGCCGCTCCTCGACCTCGTCGGCCGCCAGCGTGGCGGCCCAATCCTCGACCTCGCCCAGCAGGCGCAGCCGCGCCGCCGGGAACGGTCCCAATCCCTGGGCGCAGGCATCGCCCAACCGTGCCACCGCCCGCACCCGCGCCGCCGCCATCGCCGCGCCGTGGCGGGCCATGGCGTCTTCCAGCGCGCCCATCCAGGCGGGGTCGGGCCGCCGACCGCCTTGCGCCGCCGCCTTCAGCAGCCGGGTGCGCTCGCGCATGGCGTGCTCGTAGGCGCTGGCCTGGGCGGCGTGGCCGTCTTCCTGGCCGAACACCAGCCGGTCCAGGAACCGGCGCCGCCCCGACGCGCCCTCGATGAACAGCCGGTCCATGGCCGGGGTCAGCCACAGCGCCGAGGCGATGGGCGCCAAATCCTGCGCCTTGGCCGCCTGGCCGTCGATGCGGATGGCGCGGCGTTCCGATCCCGCCTCGCGCCCGGTGCCGATCTCGACCACGCCGCCGGGGCCGTCCAGCACCGCCGCCACGCCCCAGGGCACCGAATTATGGTCTTCCGCTCCGCTGGGGACATTCTTGCGCGCCACCTCGCCCAAGGTGGCGCGGCGCATGCCGCGTCCGGGGGTCAGGAAGGACAGCGCCTCCAGCAGATTGGTCTTGCCCGCGCCATTGGGACCGGTCAGCACCACCGGCCGGGAATCGGTGTCCAGGCGCAGGCGGGCATAGCAGCGGAAATCGGTCAGCGTCAGCCGCCGGACCGCCAGACGGGCCGTGCCGCTTTGGGTCACACCCGCATCGGCATCAGGACGTAGATGGCGCTGTCGTCGGCCTGATCGCGGACCACGGTCGGGCTGGCGGCGTCGGCCATGGCGAAACGGGCGGTTTCGCCCTCGACCTGATTGAGGATATCCAGCAGGTAGCGCGAGTTGAAGCCGATTTCCAGCGGGGTCGAATCGTACTGGGCTTCCAGTTCTTCCTCGGCGGTGCCGTTCTCGGGGCTGGAGGCCGACAGCTTGACCGTGCCTTTTTCCAGGCTCAGCTTGATGGCGCGGCTTTTTTCCGTCGAGATGGCCGAGACGCGGTCGACGGCGCTGGCGAACACCTTGACGTCGGCGTCCAGGTACTTGTCGTTGTCGGCCGGGATCACCCGTTCGTAATCGGGGAAGGTGCCGTCGATCAGCTTGCTGGTCAGCACGGCGTCGCCAAAGGCGAAGCGCAGCTTGGTTTCCGACAGCGACACGGTGATTTCCGCGTCGGTTTCGCCGATCAGCTTGTAGATCTCGTTCACCGTCTTGCGCGGCACGATGACGCCGGGCATGCCGGCGGCGCCTTCGGGCAGGGTCACTTCGACCCGGGCCAGACGGTGGCCGTCGGTGGCGACGGCGCGCAGCACGGTGCCCGCGGCGCCGGTGGCGGCGTGCAGATAGATGCCGTTCAGGTAATAGCGGGTTTCCTCGGTCGAGATGGCGAAGCGGGTGCGGTCGATCAGCACCTTCAATTCGGCCGCCGACAGCACGAAATTGTGCGGCAGTTCACCGCCCGACAGCACCGGGAAATCCTCGACCGGCAGGCAGGCCAGCGAGAACTTGGAGCGGCCCGAGCGCAGGGTCAGCAGGCTGTCCTCGGGCGAGTGGTCGATCTCGACCTGGCTGCCATCGGGCAGCTTCTTGACGATCTCGAACAGGGTGTGGGCCGGGGCGGTGGTGGCGCCCGGGCGGGCGACGTCGGCGTTCACCGTCTCGACGAAATCCAGGTCCATGTCGGTGGCGTTCAAGGACAGCGAACCGGGCCGCGCCTCGAGCTTGACATTGGACAGGATCGGAATGGTGTTGCGGCGTTCGACGACGCTCTGGACGTGGGCCAGGGACTTCAGCAGCTGGGCGCGCTCGATGGTCAGCTTCATGGCGTGGTTTTTGCCGTCCGTTTTAGCCGTTTTCCGCCTTTTGGCGGGGCCGGGCAGTATACCACGCCTGCGGGTACGGCAAAGTGCTTTCAGCGCCCCCGGGGGCGCCGAAAGGCGGCGAAAGCGTGAAGATTATGGCCGGGTCAGCCTTGCAGCATGCGCCGCAACAGTTCCACGTCCTCGGCGAAGCCCTGGTCGGCGCCCTTCAGTTCCTCGACCTTCTTGACCGCATGCATGACGGTGGTGTGGTCGCGGCCGCCGAACTTGCGGCCGATTTCGGGCAGGGACCGGCTGGTCAATTGCTTGGACAGGTACATGGCGATCTGGCGCGGGCGGGCGACCTGGCGCGAGCGGCGGGCCGACGACATCTCGGCCAGCTTGATGTTGAAATGCTCGGCCACCCGCTTCTGGATTTCCTCGATGGTGATGCGGCGGTCCGACGCCTTCAGCAGATCGTGCAGCACCTCCTGGGTGCTTTCCAGGGTGATGGCGCGGCCCACCAATTGGGCGTGGGCGACCACGCGGTTCAGGGCGCCTTCCAGTTCGCGCACGTTGCTGGCGATCTTGTGGGCCAGGAATTCCATGACCTTCTGCGGCACCTGGGCCGCCATCTGCTCGGCCTTGGAATGCAGGATGCCCAGGCGCAATTCGTAGGTGGTGGCGTGGATGTCGGCCACCAGGCCGGAATTCAGGCGCGAGCGCAGGCGGTCTTCCATGCCCTCCAGATCGGACGGCGACTTGTCGGCGGAAATCACGATCTGGCGCCCCTGATCCACCAGGGCGTTGAAGGTGTGGAAGAACTCTTCCTGGGTGGCGTCCTTGCCGGCGATGAACTGCACGTCGTCCACCATCAGCACGTCCACCGAGCGGAACTGCTCCTTGAACGACATGGTATCCTGGCTGCGCAGCGCCCGGATGAAGCGGTACATGAACTTTTCCGCCGACAGGTACAGCACGCGGCGGCTGGGATCGTGCTCGCGGATGTGCCAGGCGATGGCGTGCATCAGGTGGGTCTTGCCCAGGCCGACGCCGCCATACAGGAACAGCGGGTTGAAGGACACCGCCTGGGCCTCGGCCACCCGGCGGGCGGCGGCATAGGCGAATTCGTTGGGCTTGCCCACCACGAAGTTCTTGAAGGTGTAGCGGGCATCCAGTTGCGCGCCCAGTTCGTCCACATCGGCCGGGGCGCACGGCGCGGCGGGCGGCGGCGGCGCGGCGCGGGTGCGGAGCGCCGGGGCAGCGGGAGCGGCGGGGGTCGGGGCAGCGGCGGCGGCGGCGGTGGCGGGCACGGACGGGCTGGCCGAGGTGACGGCGGCACGCGGGGTGTTGCCGACCACGATCTCGACCGAGCGGATGGCCGGATTCTCGGCGCCCCACAGATTGCGGATGCGGTCGCCGTAATGGGTGGCGACCCAGTCGCGCATGAAGCGGGTGGGCAGGCCCAGACGGACCGAGCCGTCGCGCACGTCCTGCAAGGTGATCGGCCGCAACCAACTGCGATAGGCGGCGTCGCCGACCTCGTCGCGCAGGCGCACCTTGATCCGATCCCACTCCACGTCGATCATAATTCCTTGGTCCCCGACAACTGCAACGACGCCACCCGATCCCCGATGAACACTGGCGGGGCGGTCCGCTATCCTGGTTCCCGCCATGGCGGTGCCGGAAGCCTGCCCGTCCCAACCCGACCGGCCGCCACCCATCGGGCGCGGCGATCCGGGGCTTTCGCGTCGGCCCGGGTGGTCCCCACACTCCCCGTGGCCGAATCGAAAACGCCGTGTCATCAGTAAACATCCTGATGCCAAAGACCGTCTCCAGTCCAGTTGAATCAGGATTATGACCGAAAGAGTCTATTTTAAATAAATGTGCGGTCTGGACGTGTCTTTGCGTCGAACATCTTGTGTTTTTAAAATATTCGACGCGATTTTGACTGCGTTCCGTCTCGCAAGGTGGGTGACTCTAGCGATGGCCCCGGCGACTCGCAACAGGACCGGAACGGGAACATCGAAAATTTTTCCCTTGCTTTTCCACAGGCCGCGGAATCCCTGGGGAGTCGCGCCAGAGGCTGTGGAAAAGTCGAATTTTTGCAGAAAATGCGCGGCTTTCGGACTCGGAAAACGACAAGGGCCGCGCCAATGGCGCGGCCCTTGGAAACCCTCGGATTTCGGCTGTTGGCGCTTAGGCCAGCGGCTTCATGTCCTTGACGCGGGCGGACAGACGCGAAACCTTGCGCGAGGCGGTGTTCTTGTGCAGGACACCGGCCTGGGCGCCCTTCACCAGCTCCGGCTCGGCGGCCAGGAAGGCGGCCTTGGCCTCCTCGGCATTGCCGGAAGCGATCGCCAGTTCGACCTTCTTGACGAAGGTGCGGATGCGGCTGACGCGGGCGCGGTTGACCTCGGTGCGGCGCTCGGTCTGGCGGATGCGCTTCTTGGCGGACTTGTGATGAGCCATGGTAAAACCTGTTCCGAGAAGTGTTCAGAAATCGAAGGCGCGTTTATATGAGGCATGGCGGCGATCGTCAAGCGGGAATCGCATCAATGCCTTAGCGGCCGCGATTCAAGCGGAATGTCAGGCCAATTCCGCCTCAGGCCAATTCCACCTCAGGCAGGTTCCACCAATCGGCCGACCATGCGCCGCACCAGCGGCATCACCAGCAGCAGGGTGGGAAAGGCCACCAGCCACGACATCCCCCAGGCGCCCAGCCACAACGGCAGCAGGTCGGCGTCCGGCCCGGCGCTGCGCAGGGTCGAGATGGCCGAGACGATGAAGGTCATCATCAGCGACAGCAGCAGCGGCGTCAGCAGGGCGGCGGCGCGGGCGGGCAGGCGGCGGCGGAAGGTCAGGAAACCGATCATGATGCTTAGCGTTCGGCCTTTTGTTGCAGGGTGCCGATATAGGCGGCCACGTCCTCGACCTCGCGCGGGCGCAGGGTGAAGCCGCTCATGGGCTTGGCGTGGGGTTGGGTCAGGAAGGCGCGCAATTCGGCGACGGTGCGACGGGCGGCGATGTCGGGAAAGGACGGCCCCTGGGTTCCGCCCGCCCCCGACGGCGACACCACATGGCAGGCGGCGCACCAGCGGGCGGCCAGTTCGGCCCCGGCCTCGGCCGAGGCGGCGGTGGCCTTGGCGGGCGACGCCGACAGCCACAAGGCCGTCCCCAGCGCCCCGAGACCGCCCAACACGGTCAGCAGCCTGCGCATCATCGTTACTCCCGTCCTGACTGGAATGATTCGAGGGCGCGAGAATGGCGTCTTCGCTGCGCTGCGGCAACCCCTCAATCGCACATGGCTCATGCAGGATGGGGGCATGGGTGGTGGGATATCCACCGGTATGACCACAATTTGTGGATATCACCGCCGCCCGAACAGTTTCTCCACATCGGCCAGCCGCAGCGACACATGGGTCGGGCGGCCATGGTTGCACTGGCCGGACAGCGGCGTCTGCTCCATCTGGCGCAACAGGGCGTTCATCTCGGCCACCGACAGCCGCCGCCCCGACCGCACCGAGCCGTGGCAGGCCATGGTGGCGCAGATGTTGCCCAGCTTGTCCTGCAACGCCAGCGCCTCGCCCCATTCCGCCAGATCGTCGGCCAGATCGCGCACCAGTCCCTGCACGTCGCAATCGCCCAGCAGGGCGGGCACCTCGCGCACCACCACGGCGCCGCCGCCGAAGCTTTCCACCACCAGCCCCAATTCGGCCAATTGCGGCGCGGCGTCGATGACGCGGGCGGCGCCGGATTCGCCCAGATCCACCACTTCCGGCAGCAGCAACGCCTGGGCCTTGACCGGCCCGGCCGCCATGGCCGCCTTCATGCGTTCCAGCACCAGCCGTTCATGGGCGGCGTGCTGGTCGACGATGACCAGGCCGTCGCTGGTCTCGGCGATGATGTAGGTGTCGTGCAATTGGGCGCGGGCGGCGCCCAGCGGGTGGTCCAGTTCGGGCACTTCCGCCGGTTGCGCCTCGGCCGGGGCGGCGGGCGGCAGGTGCAGGCCGGGCAGCGCCTCGGACAGACCGGCGGGCGGTGCGAAGGCCGAGGCCGCCTGCTGCACCTGCCCGAAGCTGGGGCGCGGCGTCTGCGGCTGCCATTGGTAATGGGAGGTCGGGCGCGGCGGCGCCGCAGTCGCGCCCAAAGCCCCCATGCCGCCGGAGGCGGCTCCCAAAGCCCCCAGCGCGGCGATGCCCAGGGTCGAGGAGGCGCGGTGCCCGGCCTCGGCCAAGGCGTGGCGGATGCCAGAGACGATCAGGCCGCGCACCAGCCCGGAATCGCGGAACCGCACTTCGGCCTTGGCCGGGTGGACGTTGACGTCCACCGCCTCGGGGTCCAATTCCAGGAACAGCGCCACCACCGGGTGGCGGTCGTGGCTCAGCACGTCCTGATAGGCGCCCTTGACCGCGCCGATCACCAGCCGGTCCTTGACCGGGCGGCCGTTGACGAACAGGTATTGATAGGCGCTGGTGCCCTTGTTGAAGGTCGGCAACCCGGCCCAGCCGCTCAGGCGCACGCCCTCGCGCTCGGCCGACAGGCGCACGGCGTTGTGCTCGAAATCGCGGCCGATGATGGCGGCCAGCCGCGCCAGTTGCGCCGCCGCGGGTTCGCCGCGCTGGCCCGACAGTTTCAGCACCGGCCGCGCCCCGTCGGACAGGGTGAAGGCCACCGCCGGATGGGCCATGGCCAACCGCTCCAGCGTGTCCACCGCATGGCCCAGTTCGGTGCGCGGCGCCTTGAGGAATTTCAGCCGCGCCGGGGTGGCGTAAAACAGGTCGCGCACCTCGACCCGCGTGCCGGGCGGATGGGCGGCCGGTTGCGGCGTTCCCTTGGCGCCGCCCTCGACGCTCAGGCTCCAGGCGGAATCGGCGCCGCGCGGCCGCGAGGTCAGGGTCAGCCGCGCCACCGAGCCGATGGACGGCAACGCCTCGCCGCGAAAACCCAGGTGGCGGATGTGCACCAGATCGTCGTCGGGCAATTTCGAGGTGGCGTGGCGTTCCACCGCCAGCGCCAGTTCGTCCGGCCCCATGCCGCAACCGTCGTCGGTGACGGAAATCAGTGCCTGTCCGCCCTCGACCAGCACCACCTCGATGCGGGTGGCGCCGGAATCCAGGGAATTCTCCACCAGTTCCTTGACGGCGGCGGCGGGGCGTTCAACCACTTCGCCGGCGGCGATCTGGTTGACCAGGGTGGGGGGGAGCAGGCGGATGGTCATGACGCCGGAGTCTAGCGCCCGCCGTCGCTTTCGCCAAGCACCCCGCCGATAGGTTTATTTTCGATTCACCTTTGTCGGCGTATACTTACGCACAGGCCAGGGACCTGGGAGGCGTCCCATGACGAAAACCATGACATTGGGGCCGCAACGCCCCGCCCATCCGGCGCCCAAGGCGCCACGCAAGACCCCGCGCGCCGCCCATGGCGGCGGTCGGCGCCTGCTGCTGACCTTGGCGGCCATGGCGGTCGCCGCGCTGGTCGGCGGATTGTGGCTGTGGCTGGGCGGCCCGCCCGCCAGCGACCCCGGCACCCTGTTGCTGACCCAGATGCAGGCGGCGGCCCGGGGCGAGGTGGCGGCCAGTCACGCCTTTGGCGGCGCGCTGATCGTCAGCCAGGGCAACGGCCGCCTGACCGTCACCGCCGAGGGCGTGCCGTCGCGCGCCTGTGTCCAGGTGGGCTGGCGGCTGGCCAAGGAAGGCACCATCATCGTCAACGGCACCCTGCCGACCCGGTTGTCGGCGGCCAAACTGTCCGATCTGTGCAGCGGCGATGGCGCCGTGCTGACCTGGGTGCCCGACGCGGCGCAGTGAGGTTCAAACCGCTCCTTGCGGCAGCGGCGCGCCCAATTCGTCGTCGCGGGCGGCCTGATGGCGGTGCACCGCCAGTTCCAGCACGTCCGGCCAGGACTGCCCCGGCCGCGCGGGCGGCGGCGGCGCCATGTGCGGGGCGCCGATGCGGAACACCCCGGCCAGGCAGACCGGAACATCCAGATAATCGTCGATGCGGTCGTGCAGCCAGGAATGGACGCCGCCTTCGGGCAGCTTGTCGCGCAGGCGGGCCAGCCGGTTCAGGCTGGCGGCGATGCGGCAGGTTCCGGCCAGTTGGCAATTGGCGCAGACGCTGAGCGCGGCGCGGTTCTCGGCATCCGATGAGGTGGGCATGGGGCACCTCTGCTGTGCGGCGGCGGTTTTCTCGCGGTTCTTAACGAACGGTAAAGAAGATGCCGCGACCCGGCAAGAGGGGACGCGAAGGACAGGCGCCATAAGGCCAAAGGATTGTGGCGCTTGTATTCAAGATTTCATGAAATGAAGATGTAATGAAACCGCAGCTTCAATAGCCGCACAATGTATGCGGACCGACGTCCAGGTGAAAGTGATCCTGGTGGAAGCGGTCGTGGTTCGGGGTCAGCACCACGTTGAAGACATTGCACGACGCCCGCGCCGCATCCTTGAGGAAGGCCGACTTGGCGCCGCCCTCGCGCCAGTCGCGCTTCACCGAGATCATGGTGCCGTCGGCCAGTTCGAACGCCGTCAGATCGATGGCCATGCCCTTGGAATGCTCGGACAGGCGGCCGCCCCGGCTGCCGCGCTGGGCGGCGGCGGCGGTGGTGTTGTTGCGCTGGATGCGACAATCATAGGTGCCCGCGTGGTGCACCTTGCGCAGCGGCTTGCCGAAGCGTTGCAGCGCCAGGGGTTGCAGCACTTCCAGTTGATAGCGGGCCATGGTGCGGGCCAGGGCGCAGCTCATCAGCGCCGGGCGGTTCCACGGCGTGTCCACCCCCGACACCTTGACGGCGTTGCTGACGCCACAGCCGCCGTCCTCGGGGTTGCCGAAGGATTGGGTCGGCTGAAAGGCGACGCCCAGCACCTCCAGGTCCTTCAGGCAGGCGGCGTCGGGGTCCAGCATCACCGGGGCGGGCGGCGCCGCGACACGCGGCGGCGGCGGGCTGGAGCAGGCGGCCACAAGCGCCAGCACAAGCAGAGCCAGAAGATGACGAAGGCGCACGGGCGAAGCCCCCCTTGGTGACAGGGTCTTTTTTATGAATACCCAATCACGGCGCCGAAAGTCACGAAAATAACGCAGGAATCACAGTCTATTGCCGCCTGTTCCTGATGTGGGCGCTTAACGCAGCAGGCTGGCGGCCACCACCACCAGGCCCAACCCCACCGGCCATGCCGCGAACAGGCCATAGCCGCGCCGCTCCACCCAGGCCAGCATCAGCGCCGCCGACAGCCACGCCGTCACCGCCGACAGGCCGAAGGCCAGGGTCAGGTCGAAGGACAGGATCAGCCGGGTCTGCTGCGACAATTGCCACAGGGTGTGACCGGCATGGGCGCCCAGCAGGGGAATGGCCAGCAGCAGCGAGAAACGGGCGGCGTCGCGCCGTTCGAACCCCATCAGCCGGGCGGCGGCGATGGTGATGGCGGTGCGCGAGATGCCGGGCAGGATGGCCGCCGCCTGCAACAGACCGATCAGCATGGCGCCGGTCCAGCCCAGATGTTCGACCCGGCGCACGGTGACGCCCAGGCGGTCGGCGATCCACAGCAACAGGCCAAAGGCGATCATCGCCCCCGCCGCCACCACCGGCGCGACGGCGGTGCCGCCCAGATGCGAGGCCGCCCAGATCAGCCCCAGCGCCGGGGCGGTTCCGGCCAGCACCTGCAACAGCAGGCGGCCGCCGGGATCCATGCGGCCCTTGGCCAGCTTGACGGTCGAGCGGCCCATGGCGAACAGGTCGCGCCAGAAATACAGCATCAGCGCCAGCACGATGCCGATCTCGGCGGCGACGATCACCGCCTGCCGCGCCTCGGCATCGGCGGCCAGTCGGCCGAACACGGTCAGATGCCCGGGCGCGCCCAGCGGCAGCACCTCGGCAACGCCCTCGATCAGAGCGATCAGCACAACATCAAGCAGTGTCACGGCCGCCTCATCCCAAGCCCTGGCGCTATATACCACCGGCGCGGGAGGGGCGGAAAGTGCGGTGATTGTCTCAATTCGGACCTATTGTTCGGAGTAGCCTACCCGCCGCCGCCACATCGGCATCGGTCAATGCCGATAAAACGACAGCAATGTTGTCGTATCATGCATTTTTCACTGGTTTTCCGCCCCCTTGCTGGCGTACAACGTTCCCCGGCTTTCCCGCCCTGCGTTCAGGGCCCGTTGCAGGAACCGCGTCATGACCCGCAAGATGCTCCAGTTCATCCGGCTTCATCAGCAGGCGCCCGACAAGCGCGCCGCGGCTGAACGCACCGGGGATTTCGACGAAATCTCGGTGGCCTTCGACGCGGACCGCGCCGGAAACCAGGCTTCGCGTTGCGAGCAATGCGGCATTCCGTTCTGTCAGATCGCCTGCCCGGTGGCCAACAACATCCCCGACTGGCTGATGCTGACCGCCACCGGCCGTCTGGAAGAGGCTTACGCCGCCTCGTCCGCCACCAACACCTTCCCGGAAATCTGCGGCCGCATCTGCCCGCAGGACCGCCTGTGCGAAGGCAATTGCGTGCTGGAGCAATCCACCCATGGCGGCGTCACCATCGGCGCGGTGGAAAAGCACATCACCGAAACCGCCTTTGCCAATGGCTGGGTCAAGGCGCCCAAGCCGCGCGCCGAACGGGCGCAGTCGGTGGGCATCATCGGCGGCGGCCCCGGCGGTCTGGCGGCGGCCGAGGCGCTGCGCCGCCAGGGCTATCAGGTCACGGTCTACGACCGCCACGACCGCATGGGCGGCCTGCTGATCTACGGCATCCCCGGCTTCAAGCTGGAAAAGGACGTGGTCGAGCGCCGCACCAAGCTGCTGGCCGATGGCGGCGTGGTGTTCAAGACGGGTGTGGAGATCGGCCGCGACATCAGCTTCGCCGAATTGCGCGCCACCCACGACGCCGTGCTGATCGCCACCGGCGTCTACAAGGCACGCGGCCTGGGTGTGCCCGGCGACGATCTGACCGGGGTGCACGCGGCGCTGGATTACCTGATCACCTCGAACAAGGTCGGTCTGGGCGACACCGTCGCCGCCTATCAGGACGGCACCCTGAACGCCAAGGACAAGGACGTGGTGGTGATCGGCGGCGGCGACACCGCCATGGATTGCGTGCGCACCGCCATCCGCCAGGGCGCCCGCTCGGTCAAGTGCCTGTACCGCCGCGACCGCGCCAACATGCCCGGTTCCCAGCGCGAGGTCGCCAACGCCGAGGAAGAGGGCGTGCAGTTCGAATGGATGGCGGCGCCGCTGACCATCGAGGGCCAGGGCGGCAAGGTTTCCGGCGTGCGCGCCGTGCGCATGCATCTGGGCGTCGCCGATGCCTCGGGCCGTCAGGCGCCGGTGGCCATCGAGGGCTCGGACTTCACCATCCCCGCCGATCTGGTGATCAAGGCCCTGGGCTTCGAGCCCGAGGACCAGCAGGCGCTGTTCGGCGCCCCCGATCTGGCCGTCACCCGCTGGGGCACCGTCAAGGTGGACGACAAGACTGCCATGACCAGCCTGGACGGCGTGTTCGCGGCGGGCGACATCGTGCGCGGCGCCAGTCTGGTGGTGTGGGCCATCAAGGACGGCCGCGACGCGGCGGCGGGTATCGACGCCTACCTGAAGGCCAAGGCCGTTCAGGCGGCCGAGTAAATTTTGACACGGATGGACACGGATCAACACGGATAGCCGAGCGCGCTTTTTGTTCCGCGTTCATCCGTGTCCATCCGTGTCATTCAAGAAATTCCAACGGGCATCGCCCGCTTCGAAGGAGAGCACCATGTCCCGGAATCACGGCGAACAATTCGTTGCCGAGTATCTGGAGAACCAGGCCACGCTGGAAGCCGCCGGGGTGGACACCACTCCGCACGACGCCTGCGGCGTCGGTCTGGTGGCGGCGCTGGACGGCAAGCCGCGCCGTGACGTGGTGGTGGCCGGTATCGAGGCGCTGAAGGTGCTGTTCCATCGCGGCGCGGTGGATGCCGACGGCCTGACCGGCGACGGCGCGGGCATCCACGTCGAATTGCCCCAGGATTTCTTCAAGGACCACATCCGCCACACCGGCCACGACCCGGTGCCGGGCCGTCTGGCCATCGGCATGATCTTCCTGCCCAAGACCGATCTGGGCGCCCAGGAACGCTGCCGCTGCATCGTCGAAACCGAGATCCTGAATTTCGGCTACAGCATCTACGGCTGGCGTCAGGTGCCGGTGGACGTGTCGATCATCGGCGAGAAGGCCAACGCCACCCGCCCCGAAATCGAACAGATCATGGTGGCCAACACCCTGGGCCGTTCGGAAGAGAAGTTCGAGACCGACCTTTACATCCTGCGCCGCCGCATCGAAAAGCGGGTGCTGGCCGAGCACATCTCGGATTTCTATATCTGCTCGCTGTCGTGCCGCTCGATCATCTACAAGGGCATGTTCCTGGCCGAGCAATTGACCAGCTTCTATCCCGATCTGCTGGACGATCGCTTCATCTCGCGCTTCGCCATCTATCACCAGCGTTATTCCACCAACACCTTCCCCACCTGGCGTCTGGCCCAGCCGTTCCGCATGCTGGCCCATAACGGCGAGATCAACACGCTGACCGGCAACGTCAACTGGATGAAGGCGCACGAGCCGCGCATGAGCCACGAGGCGTTCGGCGACTTCATGGAGGACGTCAAGCCGGTGGTGCAGTCGGGCGGCTCGGATTCCGCCGCGCTGGACAATGTGTTCGAGATCATGTGCCGCGCCGGCCGTCCGGCCCCCATGGTCAAGCAGATGCTGGTGCCGGAATCCTTGGGCTCCAACACCCTGATGCCCGATGCGCACCGCGCCTTCTTCAGCTATTGCAACGCGGTGATCGAACCGTGGGACGGCCCCGCCGCCATCTGCGCCACCGACGGCCGCTGGGTGGTGGCCGGCATGGACCGCAACGGCCTGCGCCCCATGCGCGTCACCATCACCAATGACGGCCTGCTGATCGTCGGCTCGGAAACCGGCATGGTCAAGGTGGCCGAGGCCAACGTGGTGGAAAAGAGCCGCGTCGGCCCCGGCCAGACCATCGCCGTGGACCTGGAGGCCGGGCGGCTGTACCGCGACCGCGAGCTGAAGGACATGCTGGCGTCGCGCAAGCCCTATGGCGAATGGACCGGCCGCATCACCGAACTGGACAGCCTGGTCAAGACCGGCGCCCCCGAGGCGTCGGAACTGGCGGCCGAGGACGTGAAGCGCCGCCAACTGGCCTATGGCCTGACCATGGAAGACATGGAGCTGATCCTTCAGCCCATGGCCGAGGAAGGCAAGGAAGCCATCGGCTCCATGGGCGACGACGCGCCGCTGGCGGTGCTGTCCGAGCATTATCGCGGCCTGCACCATTTCTTCCGCCAGAATTTCAGCCAAGTCACCAACCCGCCGATCGACAGCTTGCGCGAGTCGCGGGTGATGTCCCTGCGCACCCGGCTGGGCAATCTGGGCAACATCCTGGACGAGCATGAAAGCCAGTGTGACGTGCTGGCCCTGGAATCGCCGGTGCTGTCCAATTCCGAGTTCGAGGCCATGCGCCGCTACATGGGCGAGGCGGCGGCCGAAATCGACTGCACCTTCGATCCCAAATCGGGCGAGCACGCGCTGCGCGATGCCCTGAACCGCGTGCGGCGCGAGGCGGAAGAGGCGGTGCGTGCGGGCTGCACCCACCTGATCCTGTCGGACAAGGCCATCGGCGACAACCGTGTCGGCCTGCCCATGATCCTGGCGGCGGGCGGCGTGCACTCGCATCTGGTGCGGCTCAGCCTGCGCACCTGGACCTCGCTGAACGTGCGTTCGGGCGAGGCGCTGGACGTGCATTACTTCGCCGTGCTGATCGGCGTCGGCGCCACCACCGTCAACGCCTATCTGGCCCAGGAAGCCATCGCCGACCGCCACCGTCGCGGCCTGCTGCCCGGCCTGACCCTGGAAGAAGCGGTGCGCAATTACAAGAAGGCCATCGACCAGGGCCTGCTGAAGATCATGTCCAAGATGGGCATCTCGGTGATCAGCAGCTATCGCGGCGGCTATAATTTCGAGGCCATCGGCCTGTCGCGTTCGCTGGTCGCCGAATTCTTCCCGGGCATGACCAGCCGCATCTCGGGCATCGGTCTGAACGGCATCGAGAAGACCTCGATCGAACAGCACGCCCAGGGCTTCGGCGTCGATGCCGCCGTGCTGCCGATCGGCGGGTTCTATCGCTTCCGCCGCGGCGCCGAGGCGCATTCCTTCGACGGCACCCTGATCCATACCCTGCAAAACGCCTGCAACACCGACAGCTATTCGCTGTACAAGAAGTACTCGGACGGCATGCGTCGGCTTCCGCCCATCACCATCCGCGACCTGCTGGACTTCGCCCCCGTCGGCACCGCCATCAGCGTGGACGAGGTGGAAAGCATCACCGAGATCCGCAAGCGCTTCCTGACCCCGGGCATGAGCCTGGGCGCGCTGTCGCCCGAGGCGCATGGCGCCCTGAACATCGCCATGAACCGCATCGGCGCCAAGTCGGTGTCGGGCGAGGGCGGCGAGGACCGCGAGCGCTATCGCCCGCGCCCCAACGGCGACAACGCCAATTCGGCGGTCAAGCAGATCGCTTCGGGCCGGTTCGGCGTCACCGCCGAATACCTGAACATGTGCCGCGAGATCGAGATCAAGGTGGCCCAGGGCGCCAAGCCCGGCGAGGGCGGCCAGTTGCCCGGCTTCAAGGTCACGGTCGAGATCGCCAAGCTGCGCCACGCCACCCCCGGCGTGACGCTGATCAGCCCGCCGCCGCACCACGATATCTATTCCATCGAGGATCTGGCGCAGCTCATCTATGACCTGAAGCAGATCAATCCGCAGGCCAAGGTGACGGTCAAGCTGGTGTCGCGCTCGGGCATCGGCACGGTGGCGGCGGGCGTCGCCAAGGCCAAGGCCGACACCATCCTGATCTCGGGCAATGTCGGCGGCACCGGCGCCAGCCCGCAGACCTCCATCAAGTTCGCCGGTCTGCCCTGGGAACTGGGACTGTCCGAGGCCCACCAGGTGCTGACCCTCAACCGCCTGCGCCACCGCGTCAAGCTGCGCACCGATGGCGGCCTCAAGACCGGCCGCGACATCGTCATCGCCGCCATGCTGGGCGCCGAGGAATTCGGCATCGGCACCACCAGCCTGATCGCCATGGGCTGCATCATGGTCCGCCAGTGCCATTCCAACACCTGCCCGGTGGGGGTGTGCACCCAGGACCCGGCGCTGCGCGCCAAGTTCACCGGCAGCCCGTACAAGGTGGTGAACCTGTTCAGCTTCATCGCCGAGGAAGTGCGCGAGATCCTGGCCAGCTTGGGCGTGCGCTCGCTGACCGAGATCATCGGCCGCACCGACCTGCTGAAGCAGGTCAGCCGTGGCGCCGCCCACCTGGACGATCTGGACCTCAACCCGCTGCTGGCCCAGGCCGATGCGGGCGGCCACGCCCGCTATTGCACCCAGGAGGAACGCAACGAGGTTCCGGAAACCCTGGACGCCCAGATCATCAAGGACGCCGCCCCGGCCCTTGAGGACGGCGAAAAGATGCAATTGACCTACAACGTCCGCAACGTCCAGCGCGCCATCGGCACCAAGCTGAGCCACAAGATCACCAAGAAGTACGGCATGACCGGCCTGCAACCCGGCCATATCACCGTGCGTCTGCGCGGATCGTGCGGCCAGTCCTTGGGCGCCTTCGCCGTGCAGGGCCTGAAGCTGGAAGTGTTCGGCGATTCCAACGATTACGTGGGCAAGGGCCTGTCCGGCGGCACCATCGTGGTGCGGCCGCCGGTGTCCAGCCCGCTGAAATCCAACGAGAACACCATCATCGGCAACACCGTGCTGTACGGCGCCACCAGCGGCAAGCTGTTCGCGGCGGGTCAGGCGGGCGAACGCTTCGCCGTGCGCAATTCCGGCGCCACCGCGGTGATCGAGGGCTGCGGCTCCAACGGCTGCGAATACCTGACCGGCGGCACCGTGGTCATCCTGGGCAGCGTCGGCGCCAATTTCGCGGCGGGCATGACCGGCGGTATGGCCTTCGTCTATGACGCCGACGGCACCTTCGCCGCCAAGGTCAATCCCGAAAGCGTCATCTGGCAGAAGGTGGAAACCGTCTACTGGCAGGGCGTGCTCAAGGATCTGATCAAGGAGCACGTGCAGGAAACCCAAAGCCATTGGGCCGAAAGCCTGCTGGCCGACTGGGCGCGCGAATTGCCCAAATTCGTCCAGGTGGTGCCCAAGGAAATGCTGTCGCGCCTGGAACACCCGGTCGGCAAGGCCGGGTCCATCGCGGCGGAGTAAAAAGCGAAACCCCGGCCCAGTGCCGGGGTTTTTGCGTTGGGGGGGGGATGACCTTCCGACCACCGTCCACGTTCGTGGAAGGATCTAGCGGTAACACGGATAAACACGGATGGGTGGGATGGGCACGGATGTTTCTCCCTGTCCTTCCGTCATCGCTGTTTTTGACCCGGCGATCCATGTGATCCCGTTAGGAAAGCCTTTTAAACAAACCTCTGGGCGGCGCCGCGTGGATGCCCGTGCCAAGCACGGGCATGACGGCAAGACAAACAAGACCATCCGTGCCCATCCTGCTTATCCGTGTTTATCCGTGTTACCGCTGGGTCATTCCGCCAACGCGGGCGGCAGCCGGGAAAGCAACAAACCACCCTGTTCCTTGGCACCCTTCCCCGTCCCGTGCTAGGCATGAAGGCCAGGAGTGCCCCCATGTCCGACAAACCCCAGCTTCGCTTCGTCCTCTGTCTCGGCGCCATCACCGCGCTGGGGCCGTTGTCCATCGACATGTATCTGCCCGCCTTTCCCCATATCGCGGCGGATTTCGCCACCACGCCCTCGGCCATCCAGGCCAGCCTGTCGGCCTGTATCCTGGGGCTGGCGTTGGGGCAGTTGGTGGTGGGGCCGATTTCCGACGCGGTGGGGCGGCGGCGGCCGCTGTTCGTCGGGCTGGCGGTCTATGCGCTGATGAGTGTGCTGTGCGCCCTGGCCCCCACCGCGCCGTTGCTGGTGGCGGCGCGCTTCGCCCAGGGGTTGGCCGGGTCGGCGGCGCTGGTCATCGCCACGGCGGTGGCCCGCGACCTTTACCACGGCGCGGCGGCGGCGCGGTTCTTCTCGACGTTGATGCTGGTCATGGGATTGGCGCCGATCCTGGCGCCGGTGCTGGGCGCCCAGATGCTGCGGCTGGTGTCGTGGCACGGCATCTTCCTGGTGCTGGCGGCGGCCGGACTGGCGCTGATCGCGGTGATGGTCCGGGTGTTGCCGGAAACCCTGCCGCCCGAGAACCGCCGTCCCGGCGGTCTGGGCAACACCCTGACCGCCTTTGCCGGAGTGCTGCGCGACCGGGTGTTCCTGGGCAACGCGGCGGTGGCGGGGCTGGCCTTCGCCGCCATGTTCGCCTACATCGCCGGGTCGCCCTTCGTGCTGCAAAAAATCTATGGCGTGTCGGCCCAGGATTTCGCCCTGGTGTTCGGCGCCAACGCCCTGGGTCTGATCGCCCTGTCGCAGGTCAACGGCAAGCTGGTGCACCGGGTCGGTCCGCGCCGCCTGACCGTGGCCGGGCTGGTGGCGCTGGCGGTGGGCGCGGTGGTGTTGCAGGCGGCGGTGCTGCTGGATTTCGGATTATGGGGCGTGCTGGCCGGGCTGTTCGTGGTGGTGGCGTCACAGGGTCTGGTGGCGCCCAACGTCTCGGCCATGGCGCTGGGCAATCACGGCCGCAACGCCGGATCGGCCTCGGCCCTGCTGGGCACCGTGCGGTTCCTGGTGGGCGCCATCGCCGCGCCGCTGGTCGGGCTGGCGGGCGAGGGCACAGCCCTGCCCATGGCCGGAATCATCGGCCTGTGCGCCATGGCCGCGCTGGCGCTGTTCCTTGGCCTGAAGCGCTAGCGGATCAGGCGAACTGCCGCCATTCGGCGGCGGGAACCGGCTTGCCGAACAGCCAGCCTTGGGCCAGGGCGATGCCCAGGCCGGACAGGGCGGCGCGTTCTTCCTCGGTTTCCACCCCCTCGGCCAGCACCTGGGCGCCCAATGCGCGAAAGCGGTCGATGGTGGCGCGCAATTCCGGCAGCACGTCGGGGCTGCGCCGGGCGCTGCGGATCACCGTGATGCACAGCTTGACCAGTTCGGGGCGCAGCACCTGGGTGGCCTCGGTGTCGGCGAAGCCGCAACCGGTGTCGTCCAGCGCCACCCGGCCGCCCGCCGCCCGCAATGCCGCCAGGGCGGGCAGCAATTCCGAGGCGCGGCCCAGCGGCAGATGCTCGGTGATCTCGGTGACGATGCCGGGGCGGCCCAGGGCGGCGCGCACGGCTTCGTCGGCGATCAGCGGCGCGCTGACATTGACGGTCAGGAACAGCCCCGACGGCAATTGATCGGCCCATTTCGCGGCGCGCAGGGCACAGGCCCGTTCCAGATCCAGGGTCAGGCCGGTGCGGGCGGCGGCGTCGAACAGCCGGTCGGCCCGTTCCAGCGCATGGCCCGCCGGACCGCGCGACAGCGCCTCGAACCCCAACAGGCGGCCGTCGTCGAAGGCGACGATGGGTTGCAGCAGGGTGCGGATGCCGTCGCCGTCCAGGATGGCGTGCAGGTCGTCGCGCAATCGTTCCAGTTCCGGCAGCCGCTGGTGTTCCGAGGTCAGCAGCACGTCCAGCCACGGCCCGCACGGCGCCGCCCCGGCGGGGACCGCGGCGGCGCGCACCACCAGGGCGGCGGTGCCGCCGGTGGCGGCGCCCAGCACGTCGTTGACCGTGTCGCGCAACAGATGGCGGGCGGCGTTTTCCAGCACGGCCAGCGTCTCGTCCGGGCTTTCACCCAGGGCGTTTGGCGACAGGGTGAAGCCCATGCCCCAGCGGCCGCGCCGCGCCCCCGGCAATGCCCGGCCGCCGCCATGGCGGGCCAGCACCTCGGCGAACAGCGGCGGCAGGCGGCGGTCCAGTTCGGTCAGGGCGGAATCCATCACCGCCTCGCCCATGGATTGATCCAGCAACGACAGGGCGCCGACCTGGACGGCCAGGACGTGGGTGGCGGCGGGCATGGGGATACCTCGTTTTTCGATCGATGTCTTGGATTATTGAGTATGAAATTATCGATTTCAAATAAGAAATCCCCCCGACTAGCCTAGGCCGTCCGCGCACCCTATCTGACAGCGGCCAACGCAGACGGAGAAACCGCCATGACATCGACCCCGACCTTTCCCCTGCGCGTGCGCCTGATCCTGGGATTGGGCGCGGTGCTGCTGCTGCTGGCCGCCCTGACCGCCATCGGCATCCGCGAGGTGCGGTCCATCGACCACACCCTGACCCACATGGCCGAGATCAACGGCGTCAAACAACGCCACGCCATCAATTTTCGCGGCAGCGTGCACGACCGCGCCATCGCCCTGCGCGATGTGATCCTGGTGCCCGATGGCGAACTGGACAAGGTGCTGGCCGAGATCGAGCGGCTGCGCGCCTTCTACGCCGCCTCGGCCGGGCCGCTGGATGCCATGTTCGGCACCGGGGGCGATGTCACCGAGGACGAGCGCGCCATCCTGGCCTCCATCAAGGCGGCCGAGGCCCGCACCCTGCCGTTGCTGGAGCAGGTGGTGGCGGCCCGCCGTTCCGGCGACCGCGCGGCGGCCGAGACGTTGTTGCTCACCCAGGCCCGCCCGGCCTTCGTCGACTGGCTGGCCCGCATCAACCAGTTCATCGATCTCCAGGAAGCCCGCAACGGCGCCGAGGCCGCCCAGTCCGGTGCCACGGCGCGCGGCTTCCAGACCCTGATGCTGACCGCCTGCGCGGTGGCGCTGGCGGTGGGCGTGGGCTTCGGCCTGTGGATCGTCGCCGCCCTGCGGCCGCTGCGCCGCCTGACCGGCGCCGTGCTCAAGCTGGCCGACGGCGATTTGAACGTGACGATCCCCGCCGCGTCGGGCAAGGACGAGATCGCCCAGATTTCCGGCGCCGTGGCGGTGCTGAAGACCAACGCGGTCGAGGCCGCCGCCTTCCGCGCCCGTCAGGCCGAAATGGAAGAAGAGAACCGCCGCCGCCGCCAGGAAGAGATGGAAGCCCTGGCCCGCGCCTTCGAGGAACAGGTGTCGGGCGTGGTGGACGGCGTCTCCACCGCCGCCGCCGAATTGCGGGGCGCGGCGGGCAGCCTGAGCAGCGGCGCCGCCCAGTCGCAACAGCGGGTCGAGGACGTGGCCAACGCCTCGACCGAGGCCGCCGCCAGCGTCCAGACCGTGGCCGCCGCCGCCGAGCAACTGGCCGCCTCGGCCAGGGAAATCGGCAGCCGTATCGAGGAAAGCGCCACCCGGGCGCGGGCCGCCGCCGAACAGGCGTCGGGCACCAACGCCATCGTCGACGGTCTGGCGGAACGGGCGGCGCGCATCGGCACCGTGGTGCAGATGATCAGCGACATCGCCAGCCAGACCAATCTGCTGGCCCTGAACGCCACCATCGAGGCGGCGCGGGCGGGCGAGGCGGGCAAGGGCTTCGCGGTGGTCGCGCACGAGGTCAAGCAACTGGCGACCCAGACGGCGCGGGCGACCGAGGACATCGCCCGCCAGGTGGGCGACATTCGCGGCGCCACCGACGACGCCATCGCCGCCATTCGCGGCGTGGCCGAGGGCATCCGCGCGGTGGACGAGATCGCAGGCGCCATCGCGGCGGCGGTCGAGGAACAGAATGCCGCCACCGCCGAAATCACCCGCAGCGTCCATCAGGCCGCCGACGGCACCACCCGGGTCAACACCGCCATCGCCGACGTGCACGACGCGGCGGTGCAGACCGGCGCCGCCGCCTCGCAGGTGCTGGCCTCGGCTGACGGTCTGGGTGGTCAGGCGGAGGTGCTGCGCCGTCAGGTGGACAATTTCCTGGCGACGGTGCGCGGCGGCGGGCGGGGCTGACGCCCCGCCCACCCCATCACGGCAGGATCAGCACGGCGCGGAAGTCGTTGACGTTGGTCCGCGTCGGGCCGGTGATCACCAGATCGCCCAGGGCGTGGAAGAAACCGTAGCCATCATTGTCGGCCAGCCGGGCCTTGGCATCGACGCCAAGACCCGCCGCGCGGGCCAGGGTGTCGGGGGCCAGGATGGCGCCCGCATTGTCCTCGGTGCCGTCGATGCCGTCGGTGTCGCAGGCGATGCCCCACACCCGGGCATGGCCGTCCAAGGCGACGGCCAGCGCCAGCAGGAATTCGGCGTTGCGGCCGCCGCGCCCCGACCCGCGCACCGTCACCGTGGTTTCGCCGCCCGACAGCAGCACGCAGGGGGCGGGGATCGGCTGGCCGTGCAGCGTCGCCTGCCGGGCCATGGCGGCCATGACCCGGGCCACCTCGCGCGATTCACCCTCGATGGCGTTGCCCAGGATCAGCGGCGTGACGCCCATGGCGCGGGCGGCGGCGGCGGCGGCCTCCAGCGCGTCCTGGGGGGTGGCCACCAGATGGGCCTCGGCGCGGGCCAGCCGGGCATCGCCGGGTTTGACGCTTTCCGCCTCGGCGGCCTCCAGGTGACGGCGCACCGCCTCGGGCAGCGGCACGCCGTATTTGTCGATCACCGCGCGGGCGTCGGCGAAGGTGGTGGGGTCGGGCACGGTGGGGCCAGAGGCGATGACCGCCGGGTCGTCGCCGGGCACGTCCGACACCATCAGCGTCACCACCCGCGCCGGTGCGGCGGCGGCGGCCAGACGGCCGCCCTTGATGGCCGACAGATGCTTGCGCACGGCGTTGATCTCGTCGATGGCGGCGCCGCAGCGCAGCAGCTCGCGCGTCACCGCCTTCTTGTCGGCCAGGGTCAGGCCGGGGGCGGGCAGCGCCATCAGCGCCGAACCGCCGCCGGAAATCAGGCACAGCAGCAGATCGTCGGGGCCAAGCTCGGCCGCTTGGGCCAGGATGCGGCGGGCGGCCTGCTCGCTGGCCTCGTCGGGGTTGGGGTGGGCGGCCTCGACCACCTCGATGGCGCGGGTCGGCAGACCGTGGCCGTAGCGCGTCACCACCAGACCCGACAGCGGGCCGTCCCACACCGATTCCACGGCGGCGGCCATGGCGGCCGCCCCCTTGCCCGCGCCCACCACCAGCGTCCGCCCCCTGGGCGGCGGCGGCAGGAAGCGCGACAGATTGCCCGACGGCAGAGCGGCGGCCACCGCCGCGTCGAACAGCGCCCGCAGCAGGGCGCGGGGATCGGTCAGGGAGGTCATGGCGGAAGTCCTTGGACAAGGAAGCGG
>JAEXAH010000022.1 GCA_023458315.1 Pseudomonadota bacterium | reverse complement strand
TCATAATCAAGGCGAAGGGGGATCGGTGCGGCCACTGCAAACCTCCAGCTGTTTGCCAGAGTGACTCACATTTGGCCGCTCATGGGAATCCCCGCCGTGAGTCGCCGTCAGCGCAGGCTGGTATTACCAGCAGAACGAGGGCGGCGGCTGGGAAGAAAAGGCCCGAAGCTGATCCCCCCCTACCCCATTCCAAAGCGCAGGGGTTTAAATGCGCCATTTCGGGAATACTTGGAATCCTATGGGATCAGGCAGAAAGCGGCGGCAGCACGCTGCCCGTGCGATTCTGCGTCCTCCAAGAGTCCGAAAAGGAGCATGGGATGGAACACAAGAATGCGGGCGCGGGCGGCAAATGTCCGGTGGCCCATGGCGCGATGACCTCGGGTGCCACCGCCACCGATTGGTGGCCCAAGGCGCTGAATCTCGACATCCTGCACCAGCATGATGCCAAGACCAATCCGCTGGCCGGGTTCGATTACCGCGCCGCGCTGAAGAATCTGGACATCGCCGCGCTGAAACGTGATCTCACCGCCCTGATGACCGACAGTCAGGATTGGTGGCCCGCCGATTGGGGCCATTACGGCGGCCTGATGATCCGCATGGCCTGGCACGCGGCGGGCACCTACCGCATCGCCGACGGGCGCGGTGGCGGCGGTACCGGCAACCAGCGTTTCGCCCCGCTGAATTCCTGGCCCGACAACGCCAATCTGGACAAGGCCCGGCGCCTGCTGTGGCCGATCAAGAAGAAATACGGCAACAAGGTCAGTTGGGCCGATCTGATCCTGCTGGCGGGCACCATCGCCTATGAAAGCATGGGGCTGAAGACCTTCGGCTTCGGCTTTGGCCGCGAGGACATCTGGCACCCGGAAAAGGACATCTATTGGGGCGCCGAAAAGCAATGGCTGGCGCCCAGCGGCGGCGAGAACAGCCGCTATTCCGGCGAACGCGACCTGGAAAACCCGCTGGCGGCGGTGATGATGGGGCTGATCTACGTCAACCCCGAGGGCGTGGACGGCAAGCCCGACCCGCTGAAGACCGCCCGCGACATGCGCGTCACCTTTGCCCGCATGGCCATGGATGACGCGGAAACCGTCGCCCTGACCGCGGGCGGCCACACCGTGGGCAAGGCCCATGGCAATGGCGACGCCGCCAAGCTTGGCCCCGCCCCCGAGGGCGCCGAGTTGCACGAACAGGGCCTGGGCTGGATGAACCACACCAGCCGGGGCATCGGCCGCGACACCGTCACCAGCGGCATCGAGGGCGCCTGGACCACCAACCCCACCCGCTGGGACAACGGCTATTTCAAGCTGCTGCTGGGCTATGATTGGTGGTTGCAGAAATCCCCGGCCGGGGCGTGGCAATGGGAGCCGGTCAACATCCGCGACGAGGACATGCCGCCCGACGTGGAAGACCCGTCCATCCGCCGCAAGCCGATCATGACCGACGCCGACATGGCGTTGAAATTCGACCCCGAGTATCGCCGCATCGCCGAGCGCTTCCACCAGGACCCGGACGCTTTCTCGGATGCCTTCGCCCGCGCCTGGTTCAAGCTGACCCACCGCGACATGGGGCCGAAGGCCCGCTATTTCGGCCCCGACGTCCCCGCCGAGGATCTGATCTGGCAAGACCCGATCCCCGCCGGTGCCACCGGGTACGACGTGGCGGCGCTCAAGGCCCGCATCGCCGCCAGCGGCCTGTCCATCGCCGAGATGGCCGCCACCGCCTGGGACAGCGCCCGCACCTTCCGGGGTTCGGACAAGCGCGGCGGCGCCAACGGCGCCCGCATCCGGCTGGCGCCGCAAAAGGATTGGGACGGCAACGAACCGGCACGGCTGGCCAAGGTTCTGGCGGTGCTGGAAAAGATCGCCGCCGACAGCGGCGCCAGCGTCGCCGACGCCATCGTGCTGGCGGGCAATGTCGCCATCGAGCAGGCCGCCAAGGCGGCGGGGTTCACCGTGACGATCCCCTTCGCCCCCGGACGCGGCGATGCCAGCCAGGACCAGACCGACGAGGACTCCTTCGCCGTGCTGGAACCGCTGGCCGACGGTTTCCGCAACTGGCAGAAGCGCGATTACGTGGTGACGCCCGAGGAGATGCTGCTGGACCGCGCCCAGTTGCTGGGCCTGACCGCCGCCGAAATGACGGTGCTGGTGGGTGGCCTGCGGGTGCTGGGCGCCAATCACGGCGGCAGCGCCCATGGCGTCTTCACCGCCCGCCCCGGCGTGCTCAGCACCGATTTCTTCACCGTGCTGACCGACATGGCCTATGCCTGGGAACCGGCGGGCAGCAATCTGTACAATATCCGCGACCGCAAGACCGGCGCGGTGAAATGGACGGCGACGCGGGCCGATCTGGTGTTCGGCTCCAATTCCGTGCTGCGCGCTTACGCTGAATTTTACGCCCAGGACGACAACCGAGAGAAATTCGTGCAGGATTTCGTGGCGGCGTGGACCAAGGTCATGAACGCCGACCGCTTCGACCTGATGTAACCCTTTCGGCAGGACGGCCGGGGGCCTTGGCAGGGCGCCCGGCCGTTTTTTCATTCTTGGGGGGAATGATGATGCGTTTGTCTGTTATGGCCGCCGGGCTGATGCTGGCGGCGTCTCCGGCCCTGGCCGCACCGCTGTGCGATGGCCGTTACGACGGCGCCGCCGCCATGGTGGACGCCGCCATCGGCAAATACGGCACACTCTATTCCGGCGGCGACCATTGGCATCAACTGGACCATGTGGGGGCGACGCTGGACCTGTTGCGGCTGTGGCGCGGCAAGGAGGATGCGGGATTCCGGGCGGCCAAACTGCCCGATGACACCGCCATGCCGCTGTTCGAGCCCGCCACCTATGCCCAGGTGGTCGGCGCCGCGCTGGATAATGCCGAGGCCGACGCGCCCGCGCCGGAATCCCTGGCCCACACCGCCCTGGCGCTGGATCTGGGCACCGCCCTGGGCGACAGCCCGGATTGGTGGCGGCATGACGGCGCCAAACCCGACAGCAACAACGCCGCCCTGGTCGCCCTGGCGGCGCAGCGCCCCACTTTGGACTGGTTGCAGGTGGTGCTGTCGGCGTCGGACGCGCCCTGGGCCTTGGGCTGGCATCAGCCCGACCTGATGGACGACCGTAACGAAGGCTTCGACCGCCTGCGCGCCGATGCGCTGGACAAGGCCCGCGCCGGGCTGGGGCTGGAATGGGCGGTGGCGGCGCAAGTGCTGTGGCGCCCCGATTCCGCCGAGGATGCGGAATTGCAGGCCCAGGCGGCAACATGGCGCGACAAGGTGCGCGAGTGTTCCGCCAGCCCGGCGGAATACGCCGCCTTCGCCATGGCCGCCAGCCGCCGGGCCGGGGACGACGCCCTGCCATTGTTGCCGCCCCAAACCGCGTTGTGGGTGGCCCGCAACATCGCCATGTCCATGGTGGCCGCGGGCAAGCCGCAGGATTTGGAAACACTGCCCGATAGCGATCCCCAATTCGCCACATGGCTGGCGGTGGGCCGCACCTATGCCACCGGCTCCATCACGGACATCGAGGATATCCATCGCGGCCGGAAGGTGGATGGCAAGAGCCTGCGGGCACTGAACATGCTGCCCGCCAACATCCTGCAAATGCTGGCCCTGTCCGATGTCTTCCAGGGCCGCGACCGCATCGCCCTGCTGCGCGCTGCCTTCACCCGTCAGGTGGTCTTGGGCCGGTACAAGGATGCCCGGCTGCTGCTGAGCGCCTTGCGGCAGGCCGATCGCAAATCCGCCATCCCCGCCCTGGAACGCCACCTGCCGGAAAACGTGACCCTGGCCCTGGCCGCCGCCCGCCTGCCCGGCTTGAGCACGCTGATCAGCGGCGAGCCCGATGGGGCCTTCGAATACGATGTGGGTATCGGCCTCTACAACGACCGCTACCGGTTGGAACTGCCCGAGGATTTCGCCGACGGCACAGCCATTCAGCGCGACCTTGAAGCCTGGCTGATGCTGCCGCGGCGCTGGGGGCGTTATTGGGACAATGGCGCCACATGGAATGCGCTGGACCGGCTGCACGCCCGCCAGCGCGATTGGTGGGGCACCCCGCCAGACCCGGCTCCCAAGCTGTTCGCCCCCGGCTCGGCCTTCGGATTGGCCCGGCTGGCCAATTTCCATGAACTGGCGCTGCTGCGCGGCGATCATGGCGTCGTCCGCCAGATCAGTCAGATTCTGCTGCCCTGGGCCGAGGCGGAATCGTCCAACGGCATCAAGCGGGTGTTCAACCATCCCGACCTGACCGCCGAGGCGCTGTACCGGGTGGTCATGCTGGCCCGTCACGCCGATCCCGACATGGAAGACCTGACGCCGCTGGCGCGGCGGGCCTTTGCCCTGCTGCACCAGCGTTTCCCCAACAGCGACTGGGCCAGGAAGGCCAAGACCTGGCGGGGCCCTAGGGAGTCCGGATGCGACTGCCGGGGGTGACGGCGATGCGGCCCAAACGCCGCACCTGCTCCATCACCGTATTGGCCAGCAGCGGCGCCGCCTCGCGCGTGCCCAGCACCTTGGCGCCGCTGAGCATGGCATAGCCGTCGCCGCCATCCGCCAGATAATCCGAGGTGGCAAGGCGATAGCGCGCCGCCGGGTCCAGCGCCTTGCCGCCGATGGTGACGGCGCCGACACGGCGGCCGGGCGCGGCGGCGGGGTCGTAGGTGAAGCCGAGGCCCGACACCTGGGGGAAGCGCCCGGACCGGGCCGGGGCCTTGGACACGCCGTGTTCCAGCGCGGCACGCACTTGCTCGCCCGAGACGTCCAGCACCAGGGCCAGATTGCCGAACGGCATCTCGCGCAGCAGGTCGCCACGGGTCAGGGCGCTGCCCGCGTCATAAAGCCGGTTACCGCGCAGGCCGCCGCCATTGATCAGCGCCACATCGGCGCCGGTGGCGGCGCGCAGGGCATCGGCCACCACATCGCCCAGGCTGGATTCGGCGCCGCGCGTCACTTCCTGGCGACTGTCCAGCGGCGTGTCCAACGTGGCCAGCGGCTGGTCCAGACCGTCGCCCACCGTGCGGGCATGGCGGTCGGCACGGGCGGCCATGGCCGGTTCCGCCGCCTCGCCCCGCGTCGCCAGCAGGCGCCAGCCCGCCGCCCACACCCGGGGCGGCTGACCGTTGCCGCGTTCCACCACCATATCCACCGCCGCCAGATAAATTCCGTCATACCCGGCCTTGATGATCGGCGGGCCGCCTTCCTGAAGGGTGACGACATGGTGATCGTGGCCGCCCAGGATCAGGTCGATGCCCTTGACGCCGCGCGACAGGTCCAGGTCGCGCGCCACGTCCTGATGGGTCAGCGCCACCACCAGTTCGGCGCCCTGGCGGCGCAGTTCGGCCACCGCCGCCTGCGCCGTCTGCTGCTCGGGGGCAAAGCGGATATCGGCCGCCCCCGCCGCCAATTTGCCGGTTTCCGAGGTCAACAGCCCGAACAGCCCGATCTTGACGCCGTTGGCGTCCAGCAGCAGCAGCTTGCGGCCGCCGCCGAATGGCGCGCCGTCGGTTTCGGTCATGTTGCTGACCAGCCAGGGAAAGGCGCTTTCGCCCATGCGGGCGCGCATCACCGCCGCGCCGAAATCGAATTCATGATTGCCCGGCACCGCCGCCGCCGGGGCCAGCGCGTTCAGCAGGTCGATCATGTGGGCGCCCTGGGTGACGCTGGACGCCACCGACGGCGACAGCAAATCGCCGCCAAAGGTCAGAACGGCGCCGGGATGGGCGGCACGCTCGCGGGCGATCACCGTCGCCAGCCCGGGAAAGCCGCCACTGCCGTCGCTGGGCTGGAATTCGTAGATGTCATTGAAATGCAGCAGGGTGACGCGAACCTGTTCGGCCCAGGCCGGACCGCACAGCCAGACAAAGGCCAGCACGGCCGCCAGAAGGTGCTTTGCCATCATTCCCCCCACATCAAGAAAAAAGGCGCGGGGCCATGGGGCACCCGCGCCTGATCATGCCGCAAGCATGGACATCAGTCCTTGCGGAAATCCTCGTGGCACGCCTTGCACGCGCCGCCCAGGGCCTTGTAGGCGTCCAGGGTCTTGGCCTGGTCGCCGGACTTGGCGGCCTCGGACAGAGCGACGGCGGCGCCGAACGCCTTCTTGCCCGCTTCCTGGAACTTCTCGGGCTGGCTCCAGATAGCGGCGGCGGCCTTGGTTTCGCCCTTGTCCGAACCGGCCGGATAGGCGTTGCCCATGTGCTTGAACGCGTCGACGATGGCGTCGGCGTTCCAGGCCAGATTCTCGCTGCCGCCCTTGAGCAGCAGGCCGGCCTTGATGTCCTGCATGTGACCGGCGACGATCTTGTAGATGGCCTGACGGTGCACGATGGACGGGTTGGTCTCGTCGGCCAGGGCGGAAACGGACAGGGTCGACAGCGACGCCGCGACGGCGGCCAGCAGGACCAGCTTCTTCATGGGGGCAACTCCCTTGGATGGACGGGTTGGGGAGGCAAACCTTGCACGGTTTCACTCCGCAGTGAAATCAATAGATGATAAAATCAGTGTTTCCTAATGGAAACAACGCCTATTGCGATCGGGCTATGACCGCGAAACACGAGCCCTTGCCCGGTTCCGAGCGCAATTCGATGCCCAGGTCCAACAGGGTGGCGGTACGCCGCACCACCCCCAGCCCCAGCCCCAGGCCGCGCTGCGAACCGCTGCCCTTCTCGCCCAGGCGGGTGAAATCCTCGAACACCGTGTCGCGTTTGTCCGGGGGAATGCCGATGCCGGTATCCACCACGCAGATGGCGATTTCGCCCCCGGCGCGGTGGCGGCAGCCCAGCAGCACCCCACCCTTTTCCGTGTAGCGGATGGCGTTCAGCACCAGATTGCGCAGCATGCGCTCCAGCAGCACCGGGTCGGTGGTCAGGCGGATGCCGGTGGGCACCACCCGCAAATCCAGGCCGCGCGCCGTCGCCTCGGGCTCCAACTGGTCGTACAGGCTGGCCAGCATGGGCATCAGCGGGAAGGTGGAGATTTGCGGCTGCACCCTGCCCGCTTCCAGGGTGGACAGGTCCAGCAGGGTGGTCAGCAACGACTGGGTGGCATCGACGCTCTGCCGCAGCTTGTCGACCACGGTGACATGGGCGGTGCCGTCCAGCCGCGCCGCCAGCACCTCGACGAACATGCCCGCCGCCTGAAGCGGCTGGCGCAGGTCGTGGCTGGCCGAGGCCAGGAAGCGGGTCTTGCTTTCGTTGGCGCGGCGGGCTTCCTCGGCGCGGGCCTCGGCTTCCTCGGTGCGCTGGCGGACGGTTTCCTCCAGCCCCTGCACCAGCGCTTCCTCACGCGACAGGCTGGCGAAGGTGAAGCGCACCAGCGCCCAGGTCAGCACGGCGATCAGCACCGCCAGCCCGCCGGTGGTGGCGGCCATGCGCCGCCAGTCGGCCAGGGCGTCGTCCACCGAAATGCCCGCCGCCACCAGCAGGCCGAATTCCGGCACCAGCCGATAGGCCACCATGCGTTCGATGCCGTCCAACGGGCTGGCGGCCACCACCAGGCCGTTGGCCTCGCCGCGCTTCAGCGCCTCCAGCAGCGGCCCGCCCGCCACCGAGGCGCCGACCCAGCGTTCCGGCTCGGGCTGACGCAGGATGACGCGGCCGTCCACGTCGATGACGCTGATGCTGGCCTGCGGCCCCAGCGGCAGGGTGCGGTAGAAATCGGTGAAGGTGTCGGCGTCGAACCCGGCCGCCGCCACCCCCAGGAAGCTCCCGGCGGCGTCCTCGATGCGGCGGCTGACGTGGAACGCCTGTTTCTCGCGGTATTTGGTCTGGACCAGCGGCCCGATGACCAGGTCGCGCCGCGCCGCCTTGTGCGCCGAGAAATAATAGCGGTCGGCGACGTTGCTGGGCTGGGCCGGGAACTGGACGGTGCCCAGGCGGATGGTGCCATTGGCGTCGGCCACCCACAACGTGCCCGGTTCGGGCAGTCCCTGGTCCAGCGCCAGCAATTCCCGCCACGCCCGTTCGTCGTTGGCCAGTTGCGCCATGGGCCGCGACCGTCCCAGAAGGGTGACGCGGCCGACGATGAAATCCGACGCCCGCAAGGTGCGGACGATGTGTTCTTCCAGCAGGCGGGCGGCGTCGGCGGCGCGGGTGCGGGCGTCGTCCAGGTCGCTGTCATAGGCTTGCAACAGCAACAGGGCGGTCAGGCCGCTGACCAGGGCCACGGCGAAGCCCACCAGCAGGCGCAGCATCTGGCGCAACTGCGAGGGGTGGCGCTCACGCTCGGTCGGGCCTTGGGACACGGTCGCTCTCTGGTCTTGCCGTCGCTGTTTACCACCCTAGCGGGTCAGGTGATTTTCGCAAGTCTCAATGGCTGCGTCACGCCCCGGCGGCCGCCTGGGCCTGCTCCAGATCCTCGTGGGCCATCAGCCATTCCACCTCGGCCTCGGCCACCGCCTTGTCCACCTCGCCCAACTCGCGCTGCAACTGCGTCACCTTGTCGGCGGGGCCTTCGTACAGCTTGGGATCGGCCAGCTTTTCCTGAAGCGTCGATTTGCGGGCGTGCAGCTTTTCCAGCACCTTTTCCGCCTCGAACGCCTTTTTGCGCAGCGGCGCCAACTGGCTGCGGATTTCGGCGGCGGCGCGGCGTTCGTCCTTGCGCGACGGGCCATCGGCCTTGGCCTCGCCGCCGCGCCGCGCCTCGCGCGCACGGTCCAGCAGCAGCTTGCGATAGGCGGCCAGGTCGCCGTCGAACGACGTCACCTTGCCGTCGGCCACCAGCAACAGGCGGTCGGCCACCAGTTCGATCAGGTGCGGATCGTGGCTGACCAGCACCACCGCGCCGTCATAGGCGTTCAGCGCCGCCACCAGCGCCTCGCGCGAGTCGATGTCCAGGTGGTTGGTGGGTTCGTCCAGGATCATCAGGTGCGGCGCCTCGCGGCTCATCAGCGCGAACAGCAGGCGGGCCTTCTCGCCGCCCGACAGATTGGCGACCTTGACGTCGGCGCGGTCCTGTTCAAAGCCGAAACGGCCCAACTGGGCGCGCACCCGGGCCTCGGGCGCGTCCTTCATCAACTCGGCCATGTGATCGAAGGGCGTGCGGTCCAGCCGCAATTCCTCGGTCTGATGCTGGGCGAAATAACCGACCTTGAGCTTGCCCGAGCGGCGGATCTCGCCACCCAGCAGGTCCAGGCGCCCGGCCAGGATCTTGGACAGGGTGGACTTGCCGTTGCCGTTGGCGCCCAGCAGCGCGATGCGGTCGTCCATGTCCACGCGCAGGTTCAGATTGCGCAGCACCACATGCTCGCCATACCCGGCCACGCCGCCCTCGATGGCGATGATGGGCGGGCTCAGCGGTTCGGGATCGGGGAAATCGAAGGTGTAGCTGCGCTCCTCGACCACCGCCACCACCGGCTCCATGCGCTCCAGCATCTTGATGCGGCTTTGCGCCTGGGCGGCCTTGGTCGCCTTGGCGCGGAAGCGGTCGATGAACGCCTGGATCTTGCGCCGCTGCTCAAGCTGCTTGGCCTGGGCCTTGGCCGCCAGTTCCATCTTTTCCCGGCGCACGCGGACGAAATCGTCGTAATTGCCGCCGTATTGCACCAGCTTGCACGCTTCCAGATGGATGATGCGCGAACACACCTCGTTCAGCAATTCGCGGTCGTGGCTGATGACGATCAGCGTGCCGGGATAGGACGCCAGGAAGCTTTGCAGCCACAGCGTCGCCTCGAGGTCCAGGTGGTTGGTGGGTTCGTCCAGCAACAGCAGATCGGGCCGCGCGAACAGCGCCGAGGCCAGCGCCACGCGCATGCGCCAGCCGCCCGAGAACGATCCCACTGGCCGCGCCTGCGCCTCGGCATCGAAGCCCAGACCGGCCAGGATGGCGGCGGCGCGCGACGGCGCCGAATGGGCGTCGATGGCGTTCAGCCGCTCGTGCACCTCGGCGATGCGGTGGGGATCGGTGCAATCCTCGGCCTCGGCCAGCAGCGCGGTGCGCTCGGCATCGGCGGCCAGGACGCAGTCGATCAGGCTGTCCTGCCCCGCCGGGGCCTCCTGCGCCACACAGCCGACGCGGGCGCGCGGGCGGATGACGATGTCCCCGGAATCGGCGTGATGCTCGCCCAGGATCAGCTTGAACAGCGTGGACTTGCCCGCGCCGTTGCGGCCGACCAGGCCGACGCGGGCACCGGCGGCCACATGGACGGTGGCATCGTCGATCAACAGACGACCGGCGATGCGGAAGACGAGGTTGTTGATATGCAGCATGGCGCGGTCCGAATAGCACGCCCGCCGCCCGTTCGCCACCCCCCCGGATGGACGGCCACCATGGCTGTTGCCCCGCTGGGGCGAAGGCTGTATAAACCGGCAGCCCCGGACCGTCGGCCGGACCGGGGCTTTTTTCGTGCGCGCCCGCCTTCGGGAACCGATGGGAAGGAAGGCGGAGAGCGCGCCGCAACCGCCGCAAAGGAATTCGACCAACATGGCTACCGAACGCACCCTCTCGATCATCAAGCCGGACGCCACCCGCCGCAACCTGACCGGCAAGATCAACGCCCGCTTCGAAGAAGCCGGCCTGCGCATCGTCGCCCAGAAGCGCGTCCGTCTGACCAAGGAACAGGCCGAGGGCTTCTATGCCGTCCACCGCGAGCGTTCGTTCTTCGGTGAGCTGGTCGCCTTCATGATCTCCGGCCCGGTGGTCGTGCAGGTCCTGGAAGGCGAGAACGCCGTCGCCCGCAACCGCGAGATCATGGGCGCCACCAACCCGGCCAATGCCGCCGCCGGCACCATCCGCGCCGACTTCGCCGAGTCCATCGAAGCCAATTCGGTGCACGGCTCCGACTCGCTGGAAAACGCCAACATCGAGATCGCCTACTTCTTCTCGCAGTGCGAAATCGCTGGCTAAGCCAGTAGCGCGAAACCGCTGGCCCAGCCAGCAGCGCACGCGCCAAATGACGACGCCCCCGGAGAGCAAGCCTCTCCGGGGGCGTTTTCATGTGGCCTCGGTCTTTTTTGGCCCAGGTGTTTAGTCCCGGCATTTGATGGTGCGGATTAAGCCTGAACCGCTCCGGTTCGGCTTCCCATATTTTGCAGATGTATTCGTATGGGGTGAGCCCCCGCAGGGTCTTCAGGCGGCGGGCAAAATTGT
>JAEXAH010000021.1 GCA_023458315.1 Pseudomonadota bacterium | reverse complement strand
CAGTTTGGTTCATAGCCGCATGATTTGAAGTAGTTGGCGCATTCTGCGGGCTTGAACAGATCGACGAGCCGCCCGATGAGGCTCCAAAGTCCAGGTACGGTTCGCTCGGCCTCCTTTCGCAGCAGGGCCTTGAGCTTGGCGAAGGCCTTTTCGATGGGATTGAAATCGGGGCTGTAGGGCGGGAGGAACAGCACCGTCGCCCCGGCGGCCTCGATCACCTCGCGAACCACGGGGCGCTTGTGGCTGGACAGGTTGTCCATGATGACGATGTCGCCTCGGCGCAGTTCCGGCACCAGGACCTGGCGCACGTAGGCCTCGAACCATTCGCCGTTGATCGGGCCGTCGAGGACCATGGGTGCCACCATGCCGGTCATCCGCAGACCGGCGACCAGGGTGGTGGTCTTGCGGTGGCCGTGCGGAAAACCCATCCGCAGCCGCTCGCCCCTGGAGCAGCGCCCGTGCGTGCGGGCCATGTTGGTGGCCGTCCAGGTCTCGTCGATGAAAACCAGTCGCTCCGGGGCCAGGTCGAGTTGGCCGTCGAACCAGTCCTGCCGCTCGGTCAGGATGTCGGGACGGTCTTGCTCGATCGCGTGGCCGGTCTTTTTTTCCGCGTGATCCCGTGGCGGACGAAGAAACGATGAAGACCAACGCGCGATACCGTCAGGCCGATGTCGGCCAACGCATCGCGAAGCTCATCCAGGGTGATGTCCTTGCGGGCATTCCAGATGGCCAGGATGTCGTCCCGCCGCTCCTCAACCCGGTGCGACCGCATGTCGCCACCTTGAGGCTTCGGGGCGAAACTGCCGGTGTCGCGGCGCTGCCCATGCCACCGGATCGCCGTCGAGGCTGCCACGCCGAACCGAGCCGCCGCCGACCGGCAACTCATGCCGTCGTCAATCGCCGCCAAGACCCGCGACCGTAAATCCATCGATAGAGGCTGACCCATGCTTGCTGGCCTCCTCGCTCCAGCAAGCATCATGAATCAGATTTTCAGCCCCTTGGGAATCCCTCGCGATTCGCGACGCTCGAAATTCGCTCTAAACTGGCGCGGACTCATCCGAAAGATGTTGGCGCTCAAGCGAGCGCCCGCAGTGAACTCGACCGTTTCACGGCATTGACGGACAAGCTCGACCCCGACCGGCGCACCCGGTATTTCCTCGATTGGTGCGAGGGGCGGTGGCATGTGCTCGCCGGCAACGAAGATAAAGCCCTTGAGTATTACGAGCGTGCGGCGAATCAAGCTCTATACCGGGCGGGCGAAAACCAAAAGCAAATTTTGGAGGAGGGCATTTCCCTTGCGGCTCACCTGCGCAAGAAACCCATAATCAAGCGCTTGAAGCATCGGGCGTTGGCCATGGGGCTTTTTGCTGAGGTGTTTTCAAAATCGCAAGAAAATGTGGAGGTTGTTTCTGATTGGGAGATGGAGCAACTGGACCAAGCCTTCGGCATTCTGTTTCCCGCCCAATCTCGATTCCATGAGGCGGAAGCAAAATCCAACGTCGGCATAGGTCTCCCGTTTCGAGCTATCGATCAAGCCGCCGCCGATCGTCTCAAACCAGATTTGGCCAATCCGGATCGCGTAATCAGCATTCCCACATTCGACGGGCGTAAGTATCGCCGCCCGCAACTGATTTGGTTCGCATCAGAGGACAGCGTAGAGGACGTTCGGCGCCTGCTTGAAGCTGACGCGGATGTGAACAAACCGGACGAGCAAGGTGGCTCCGCCCTCCTGAATGCTCTGCAATGTGCCGAAAGTGGTCGGGGTCGTCAGGTCCTGGATCTCCTGCTGGCGTGGCAGTACAAAAGGGAAACGCTTGACCGGTTGACGGCGAAAAAGCGTTTGTCACCGCTATATCTCTCGGTGCTTCTCGGCGATCCCGTAGTCGTGTCCAGACTCCTTGAGATGGGGGCAAGTGCCGATCAGCCTGCAGGTTATCCGCCCCAGACCCCGCTCTATGTTTGTGTCGAAAGATTCGCCGTTTATCGACCCGGTTGGCTTAAGGGGCATTTGCTGCACCGGATGGCCTTCCCTTCGGCTGACGACAGGGAAATTCTTCGGCGGTATTCCGGTGGATGGGCGGGGGCCATGGGTGACCGCGTTTCCAGGTGGAAGATGGCAGGGGTAAACATCATGGGGCGGGTTGCTGATGAGTTCGCCCAAAAGGCCACCCGCGTCCCTCGGGAGCACTATCTCAAAATTGCTGATTATCTTTTGAGGCATGGCGCGGATCCTAATCGTAGGCATTCCAAGCCGGGACCAGGCCGTACCCCACTGATGTTGGCAGCGGAATCCGATGCGGCAGACGTTTTCCGCCTGCTGGTTGATGCGGGTGGAGACCCCGATCTGAAAGACGATCAGGGTAACGATTGCCTCGCCATCGCAACTGGGTTTGGGAGCCAGGGTGTGCTTGCTATTCTGAAAGGATGATCGACCGCGAATGGGGTGTGTGCAGTGGCCTTGAAGACAACCCTCAATGCCAAGAACCTGGAAGCCCTCGGGGCCGGGCGCCTGGCCGAACTTCTGATCGAGATCAGCACGGGGGATGCTGCGGCGAAGCGCCGCCTGCGGATGGAACTGGCCGGGACGGGGAGCCCAAGCGAACTGGCCAAGGAAATCCGGAAGCGGTTGACCTCGATCGCCCGGTCGCAGTCCTTCATCGACTGGCGCAGTGTCCGGGCCATTGCCGGCGACCTTGAAACTCAGCGGCAGGCCATTGTCGAGAAGGTGGCGAAGGCGGACACGAAGGAGGCGCTCGAACTCCTCTGGCGGTTCATGGCCCTGGCCACGTCGATCTTCGAACGCAGCGACGACGGCAGTGGCACCATGATCGGCATTTTCCATGATGCCTGCGAGGACATCGGCCATGTTGCTGCCCTGGCCAAGGTCAATCCGATCGCTTTTGCCGACCGGGTTTTCGACGCCCTGGTCGTGAACGATTACGGCCAATACGATGGTCTGATCGGCATTGCGGCTCCCGCCCTTGGCCCGAGCGGCTTGGAGCACCTGAAGCAGCGCATGATCGATCTGTCGAACCAGCCGGTGAAGCGGCCGGCGGACAAGGATCGCCGAGCCATCGGCTGGGGGGCTGGTGGAACGATTTACGAAGACGAGATTGCCGAGCGCTCCAGGCTGAGCACCGTCAGTCTGGCACTGAAAGACATCGCCGATGCCCAGGGGGATGTCGATTCCTTCATCGGCCTGTACGATGAGAAGACCCGCAAGGTTCCCAAGATCGCCGCCGAGATTGGGAAGCGGCTCCTGGCGGCGGGGAGGGCAGAGGAGGCGCTGGCCTTCATCGATGCGGGCGAGCATCGGAAATCCGATAGCTGGGACTGGCCGGACTTCGAATGGGAGGATGCACGGATTGAAGTCCTTGACGCCCTCGGGCGCCCCGAGGAGGCTCAGGCCGCGCGTTGGGGCTGTTTCGAGCGTTCCCTGTCGCCGGACCATCTTCGCGCCTATCTGAAGCGGCTTGCCGATTTCGACGATGTCGAAGCCGAGGAAAAGGCGCTCGATTACGCTCAAAAATCCCAGAGTCTGATCCAGGCTTTGTTCTTCCTGGTGTCCTGGCCTGCATTGGATCGGGCTGCAACCCTCGTGGTCCAGCGTTCGGGCGAACTGGACGGGGACCAATATGAGATTTTGCCCCGGGTGGCTGAAGCGCTTGCGGCCAAGCATCCTCTTGCCGCGACGCTGGTGCTGCGGGCGCTGATCGATTTCTCCCTGACGCACAGCCGATCGAGCCGGTACAAGCACACCGCCCGCCATTTGCTGGAGTGCTCCAGCCTGTCGTCGGCCATCCGCGATTTTGGGGCATTCGAGATGCACGACGATTATGTCGCCAGGCTACGCAGGGAGCATGCAAAGAAGACTTCATTCTGGAGCTTTATTTCTTGAGACGTGGCGGAGGACCGTATGGTAACTGTGCTGATTCTGCTACATCTGGCGAATTGACATGGATTTTGTGCGCCACGCCACTTGGTGGCGCCCAGGTCATTTTCGGTTCCAAAAATGATAATCTTTTTCCCCCGCCGCCGCTAAACCCCATGATGTGCCTTGCTACCGAGCCAATCAAACAGCGGAATCCTGGTAGCGTGGCGGCAGCAATAGGCGACAAAATCCTGGGTGTTGAAGCGTAATTCGACGCAGTATATAGGCGGGAAAATGCGACGGAGAGCGGCTAAAATGGCGGTTCGTTCAGAATATGGCGAAAGTAAACGTACAGGCGTCCAGACGACTCATAACTTGAAGGTCGCAGGTTCAAACCCTGCTCCCGCAACCAAGTTTCAGTAATGAAATCAAGCCCCTAGCCGCAAGGCTGGGGGCTTTTTCATGTGCCGCGAAACGTGCCGCCAACCTGCTGAAGCATGGGTTGGATTTCGCCGATCTGGAGGATGGGGCGCTTTCAGGCCATCGGCCGCTTCGAAGATGGGGCCATTGCTGTGGTCTTCGCCCTGCTCGGCAGCGAGGGGCTATCCATCATCAGCAGGCGGCCAGCCAGCAAACAGGAAAGGAGCCTGTTCGATGCCCACCAAGCGCACTGAATTCGAAGAGGGGCACGGCTTCACCAAGGAGGATTGGGACGCCGTCGGCAACAATCCCGAATGGACCGAAGCCGATTTCAAACAGGCCAAGCCCTTCAGCGAGGCTTTTCCCGAGCTGGCGGAAAGTCTGCGCAAAAACCGTGGCCGCCCGAAGGTTGAGGCGCCGAAAAAGCAGGTGACGCTCCGCCTCGATGCCGATGTGGTGGAATTCTTCCGCCAAGCTGGTCCCGGCTGGCAGTCCCGCATCAATGAGAGCCTGCGGAAGTCGGCCGGGCTCGAAAAATAGCCGAAGGACGGAACCTCATCCCGAGATCCCGCCCTTTCAATAACCGCTCATCTGGTTATCGCATGCGCGGAAGCCAGTACGGCGACAGCAGGCTGACCACCTCTCCCGGCATGCCTTCGCCATCGAGGCGACCGAACGTCCCATAGGTCACGCTGTCGCCGCCGGATCCGACGGAGCGCACGCCGGGATCGCGGTCGCGGCCGTAATAGAGGCGGCGGACCAGGGCGAGGCACCCGGCTTCCACATCGGCGGGCAGGCGGAAGTACCCCGCCGGGATCAGGTTGTCCGTTTCTCCGGGCAGGACATAGCCTGCGGTATAGCGCACCACGATGCGGGCGCTCGGCCATGGCACTGGCTTGTTATTGACCAAGCGATGGCATGTGCCGTCCTCGACGACGGCTTGCCAGCTCTCGACTTCGACGCCGCCCATGGTCGCGGCTTCGGGCGTGATGACCGGCCAGCGCGCCAGATAGAGGGCGTCGGTCGGCTGCGACAAATCGAACGTCTCTTCCACCGTCTCGCGGGCGAACACCCGGTTGCACCAGTTCGCGGCAATGATGCTGGCTCGGTCGATCATCTGCCACCTTGCGGGCGTTCCGGGATGGTGTCGGGTTTTCTTTGTATTTCGACGTGAAAGCACATCTCAACTTTGTTAAATAAAAAACAGTCTATTGCATATGTGGACTATTCTCGCTTGACGCGAAGGGCTGAACATATTTCTCTACAAGAAATCAGATTTATGGAGGCGCCATGTCCGTGATCGTGCCCATCACCCGCCGGGATTTCGTGCGGCGTCCTTCGCTGGCCCTGGTGCCGCTGCCCGTCCGCTCCAGCCGCGAGCCGTTGTTCGCGCAGGCGGCGGCACGGGCCGGGATCGATCCGGATGCGGTGACGTGGGGCCGGGGGCTGATGCTGGTGGCGCCGCTGACGGCGGAATTCGGCCGCGAAGTGGTGGTGCATGCCCGGCTGGACGATGGGATGGCCGGGGATGAGCGGGTGGTGACGCTGTTCGCGCCCGGCAACATCGTGCCGCCGCGCCGCGTCCGCTTCGGCGCGGGCGAAGGCGCGGTGGCGGTCAGTCTGACCTTCCGCCTGTTGCGCGCCCAGATGGTGGCGGCGGTGGTGCGCCGCGACGGCGGCCCCGCGCTGGGCGTGGCCGCCGAGTTGCGGCTGTTGTAACCTACAAGCCCTCGAACAATTCGGTGGTCAGGTAACGCTCGGCGAAGGACGGGATCAGCACGACGATGGTCTTGCCCGCCATGTCCGGCCGTGCCGCCACTTCCAGCGCCGCCGCCAGGGCGGCCCCCGACGAGATGCCGATGGGCAGGCCCTCCTGGCGTGCCGCCGCCCGCGCCGTGGCGAAGGCGGTGTCGTTCGAGATGGTCAACACCTCGTCCACCGCGTCCAGATCCAGCAGCGGCGGAATGAATCCGGCGCCGATGCCTTCGATCTTGTGGCGCCCCGGCACGCCGCCCGACAGAACCGGGCTGGCCTCGGGCTCGACGGCGATGATGCGCACGTCCGGCTTGAGGGCGCGCAAGGCCCCGGCGATGCCGCCCAGGGTGCCGCCGGTGCCGACACCCGCCACCACCACGTCCACGGCGCCGCCGGTGTCGTTCCAGATCTCGGCGGCGGTGCCGTCGCGGTGGGCGCGCGGATTGGCGGCGTTGTGGAATTGCTGCAACATGAAGGCGTCGGGCAGGGTGCGGGTCAGTTCCTCGGCCCGCTGAAGCGCGCCGGACATGCCCTGGGCCGCCGGGGTCAGTTCGATCTCGGCGCCCAGCAGCAACAGCATCTTGCGCCGTTCCAGCGACATGCTTTCCGGCATGGTCAGGATCAGCCGATAGCCCTTGACCGCCGCCACGAAGGCCAGCGCGATGCCGGTATTGCCCGAGGTCGGCTCGACCAGCACCGTGCGGCCGGGGTGGATGCGGCCCTCGGCCTCGGCGGCCTCGACCATGGCCAGGCCGATGCGGTCCTTGACCGACGCCAACGGGTTGAAGAATTCCAGCTTGGCCAACAGGGTGGCCTTGGCCCCGGCCTCGTCGGCCAGACGGTTGACGCGCACCAGCGGCGTGTCGCCCACGGTCTGGGTGATGTCGGCATAGACGCGTCCGCGCCCGGCATGCAGCGACCGGCGTCCCGGCATGGCGGTGGTCATGATCTTTCTCCGATCCGTGCCGCCAGCCATTGCCCGGCCACCAGCGCCGCCACGAACACCAGCCCGGGCGCCGAGGCGAACCCCAGGCTCAGCACGGCCGGGCCGGGGCACAGCCCGACCAGTCCCCAGCCCAGGCCGAACAGGATGCTGCCGCCGATCAGGCGGCGATCGACGGCGCGGCCCACGGGCAGGTCCAGCGGTGCGCCGCCCAGGGTGCGGCCACATCGCCGCGCCCAGGCGAAGGCGGGCACCGTCACCGCCAGCGCCCCGGCCATGACCACGGCCAGCGACGGGTCCCAGCGGTCCAGGATGTGGAGAAAGCCCAGCACCTTGTCCGGGCGGCTCATGCCGCCCAGGATCAGTCCGGCGCCGAACAGCAGGCCCGCGGCAAAGGCGGCGGTCATGGCGTCACCGCCGCCACCGCCATGGCGCTCAGCATGAACAGCGGCACCGCCACCAGCGACCGCGGCGACAGCCGCGCCAGGCCGCAGATGCCGTGACCGCTGGTGCAGCCGTTGGCCAGTCGGGTGCCGACGCCGACCAGCAGCCCGGCCGCCGTCAGGCGCGGCCACTCGGCCAGCGACAAGGTCGGGGCGAAGCCGTCGGCGTGGCCGATCAGGGTCAGGATCAGCGCGGGGCAGATCAGTCCCGCCAGAAAGGCCGCGCGCCAGCCTTCGCCGCCATGGACGTTGGCCAGGATGCCGCTGATCCCGGCGATGCGCCCGGTGGCCAACAGCAACAAGGCGGCACCGCCGCCGATCAGCAGGCCGCCCGCCAGGGCGGGCAGGGGGGTGAAGGAAATCCAGTCGATGGTCATGGTGCACCTGGAAAAAGCGGGGCGGGAATTGCTTCCCGCCCCATGACGTCCTCAGGTCAGGCTGTCGGCCCAGATGGTGTCGGCCCAGGCATGGGCGAACAGCAGCTCGGCCTCGGACGGTTCCTTGGACACGCCGCCGGAACCGGGCACCACCAGCAGGGTCTTCTTGTCCGCGTCGTAGCGGTGCACGGAATCCACATGGATGCCGCGCGCATCGTCCACCACCGAATAGCACGTATTGGCGATGATTCCCGGCTGCGGCGTGCGGCCGTTGACGATGTCGACGATGGCCGCCGCCGCCAGCTTGCCGTGCTGGTTGGCCATGTGGCCGGATTTCGGCATCAGCGGCGCCGCCTGCAACGCGTCGCCGATGACGTGCACGTCGGGCAGCGCGGTCGAGGCCAGCGTCACCCAATCCACGTCCGACCAGCGGCCGTTGACGTTGACCACACCGGCGATGAAGGCGATGTCGGCGGCGCGCTGCGGCGGCAGGATGTTCAGCACGTCGGCCGTCACCTTGTCGCCCAGTTCGCTGGTCACGGTGCGGCTGGCGCCGTCCACCGCCACCGCGTTCCAGTTGGGGCGGTATTCCAGGATGTCGGCGTAATCCTTGGTCCACACGCCGGTGAACAGCTTTTCCTTGGACTGCACCTTGTCGTTGGCGTCCAGCACCAGCACCTTGGATTTGGGCTTGTGGGTCTTCAGGTAATGGGCCACCAGGCTGACGCGCTCATACGGGCCGGGCGGGCAACGATAGGGTGCCTTGGGGATGGTCAGGGCATAAACGCCGCCGTCCTTCAGGTCTTCCAGTTGCTTGCGCAGGCCCAGCGTCTGCGGCCCGGCCTTCCAGGCGTGCAGGATGGTTTCCTGGGCCTTGGCATCGTATCCGGCGACTTTTTCGAAATCCAGGTCGATGCCGGGCGACAGGATCAGCTTGTCATAGGCGAAGGTGCCCGCCTTGTCGGTGCGCACCACGCGCTTTTCGGCGTCCAGGCCGGTGACGGCGGCGTGCACCACCTTGACGCCCCAATTCTTCCTGAGCCCGTCATAGCCGTGCACGATGGTCTTGTAATCGCGCAGCCCGGCGATGACTTCGTTCGAGGTCGGGCACGAGATGAAGTCCTTGCGCCGCTCGATCAGGGTGACGTCGATGGTGCCGCCCGACAGCTTGCGCAGATACTTGGCGGCGGTGGCGCCGCCGAAGCCGCCGCCGACCACCACCACGCGGGCGATGGTCTTTCCCTTGCCCTTGGGCTTGTCGGCGGCGAAGGACAGAGCGGGCAGCAGACCGGCGGCACCGGCCACGCCCAGACCTTGCAGCAACTGACGGCGGGTGGGATGGAACAGGGTCATGGTCGGTCCTCCGTCAACGCTTCTGTTTCGAGAAATAATCGGAGAGCGCCTCGATCTCCTGATCGGTATAGCCCTTGGCAAGCTGGTGCATGATGGTGGCCTCGCGCTTGCCCTCCTTGTATTCCTTGAGAATGTTGATCAGGTGCGGCTTGGCCAGACCGGCCAGCGGCGGGATGGCGTGCTCGGTGCGGCCGTCGGTGCCGTGGCAATTGGCGCAATTGGCCGCCAGCAGCGCGGGGGAACCGGAAACCGACGCCGGATCGGCGGCGAAGGCCGGGGCGGCCAGGGCGATGCCCAAGGTGGCGAAGAGAATTTTGCGCAATGGGTCCTCCTGTGAATTAAACGACCGTGGTTTCGGCACGGCCGCGTTCGTCCAGATTGTCCAGCCACGCGACCGAGACGCGGTCCCCGGCGGCGGCGGTCAGTTTCCAGCCCAGCAGCGGATTGGCGGCGATGCCCGATCCGGTGTGCAGCGTCACCACCGGCTCGCCGTTGACCGCCACCACCACCTCGGTCAGATGATGGGGCGGGATCGGCTCGCCGTCGGCGGTGCGGCCCAGGCCGTTGTGGTTGGGGTGGCGGATCAGCGCCTTGACCAGCACGGCGCCGTCGGCGACGCGCTTGGCCTGAAGGCGGAAGGTGGTGTCGGCCATCTCTGTTCTTCCTCAGCCCGGCAGGCAGCCGCCGACGATCACCCGCACCTGGCGCGACGTGGTGTACAGGCGGTCGCCCGCCACCACGTAGACCCGGATGTGCGAGGTTTCGGCCAGCTTGACCTTGAACTCGAACCACGGCAGCACGCCGGGGGCGAAGCGGGTGTCGGCCAGCAGCGGAAAGACGTTGCGTTCGCCCACCACCAGCACCCGTTCGGCCCCGGGAATGCGCACCGTGACTTCCACCGGCACGTTGGCGCCGTTCTCGGCCACGTCGGGGGCGTCCAGGTCGATCAGGGTGCTTTCCTCGGCCGTGGGCAGGTCCAGGGCGCCCAGGGCGCTTTCGACGCTGCGGCCGTTGAAGGCGTTGACGTTGCGTTCGCCCCCGGCCCAGGCGCGGCGGGTGACACCGGCCAGGGTCAGGGCGAACGCCGCCTTCAGCAGATGACGACGGCTGAAGGTCACGGCTTGCCGTCCTCCTTGACCGCCGCCAGGGCACGGATGAAGCCGATCAGGATGTCCGGCTTGACGTTGGCCACCAGCGACGTGACCACCTGCGGGTCGGACAGGGCCTGGACCCAGCGCCCGGAGATTCGGGCGTCGCCCAGCTTGGTCAGGCTGTCGATGACCTTGGGATTGGCCAGCGACGCCGCCCAGGCGGCCTGGGTTTCCGGTTCCAGGTATTTCAGCAGGTTCTGGTCCTGGGTGATGGCGGTCAGGGCGATCAGCCATTGCTGGATGGCGGCGGGCTGCACCAGGGCGGTCCCGGCGGCGATGGCCTTGTCGCCGGTCAGCGCCTTGACCCAGGCATTGATCAGCTTGGGCTGGGCCGAGGCGGCGATGGCGTTGATGAAGCGCGCATCGGTGACGGCCCGCACCCATTTGTCCACCACCACCGGGTCGGACAGTTTCAGCCCCAGGTTGATGGCCGCCGGGCTGACCAGGGCATCGGCATAGCCCGCGAAGCGGCCGCCGTCGGGCTGTGCCCCGGCCAGCGCCTCGATCAGCGGCGGATAGAAGGCGCCGTCCAGCCAGGCGGTGATGACCTTGGCATCGGCGAATTTGGTCAGGCTGGCGACCAAACGCGGGTCGGTGACGGCCTTCAGCCAGCCTTCCAGCAGCTTGGGATCGGCGGCGCGCAGGGTGGCGTCGATGATCTTGCCGTCGGTGGCGGCGCGCAGCCACGCCTCCACATAGGCGCCGTCCGTGCTGTCCACCACGCTTTTCAGCGCGGCGGGCGAGGTCAGGGCGGCGGCCCATTCCTCGATCTGCTTGCGGTCGATGGCGGTGCCCTGGCCCGCCGACAATTCGCCGACGATGCGGTTCAGGGTTCCGGCATCCAGCGGATGCTCGGCGGCCTGGGCCGAACCCAGCCCCAGCGCGACCACGGCGGCCGAGGCGATCAGGATGTTTCTCAGCATGGCGTGTCCCTTCCTCAGAGTTCGCCGTCCGCGCCGGCGCGGATGATCTCGGCCAGGCTTTCGCGCAGCTTGGTGGCGGCGGTGCGCAGCCCTTCGGGCAAGCGGTCGGGATTGGGCGAGGTGTCCAGCCAGCTCACGTTCCAATCCAGCATCATCAGCCACAGCTTGCCGTCGGCATCCTCGACGGCGGCGACGCGGCAGGGCAGGAAGATGACGAATTCCAGGCTGTAATCGAGCAATTCGCGCGCCACCTGGGCGTCGCAGAAATTGAACACCTCGATCTTGCGGGCGGGCTGGCCCGAGATGGCGGCCACGTCCTTGTGGATGGCGTTCGAGCCGACGAACTTGAAATTCAGCTTGTTGGCCCGCGCCTTCATGGACGACACCACGTCGTCATAGGATACGCCGTCCTTGACCGGCACCTTGTAGGTCAAAAGGTTGATCAGGTCGCGCAACGACAGCGGCGTGGCGGCAAAGGCGCTTTGCGCGAACTTGGTCCGCGCCTCGGGCGAGATGGGGTCCAGCACCGTGTTGGGGCGGTGGGCCTTTTTCGAGGCCGAGGGGAAGCCCAGCTTTTCCGGCACCGGGTCCTTGGCGGGATCGGCGGCCTGGGCGGCGCCCGACAGCAGCAGGGCGGCCGCCAGGGGCAGAATCTTCAGCGCGCGCATGTTACTTCTCCTTCCCGCCGGTTTTGTCTGGCCCGCCGGTCTTCTTCTGGGCCTTGGCCGTGTCCTTGTGCACCTGGGCGGCGCCGTCGCGGCCCGCCCGCAGCGCGGTGGCGGCGGCGCGCAGGGTGGCGTCCAGGTATTGCGGATCGGCCGACAGCAGCAGGGCGTCCAGCACCCGCGGTTCGGTCAGGGCGTCCAGATAGGGCGTCAGGTAATTCGGGTCGCCATAGCCCAGGGCGGTGTCGATCAGCTTGCGGTCGGTCAGCGCCAGCAGCCATTGGTTGATCAGCTTGGGGTCGCTGAAGCGGGTGATGGCCTCGATGCTGCGCGGGCTGGTCAGGGCGGTGATCCAGCCGCTGAACAGCTTGGGGTCGTTGAAGCGCAGGGCGGCGTTGACCAGCTTGGGATCGGTGGCGATGCGCAGCCAGGATTCCAATTGCCTGGGCTCGACCAGCCGCAGGCTGGCATCGACCACGCGCGGATCGGTGAAGGCGCGGGCATAGGCGGCGATGGCCTTGTCGTCGGCCAGCTTGGCGAAGGTCTGGAACAGGCGCGGATCGCTGACGGTCCGCAGCCACCCCGCCCATTGCTCGCCCTGGGCCGCGTCGGCGAACGGCGCGATCAGCTTGGGGTCGGACAGGGTCAGCAGCAGCGCGTTGTAATATTTCGGGTCGCCCCACACCACGATGGCGTCCACCAGTTGCGGGTTGCTCAGCAACGCCACCCACTGGCCGGTCAGCGCCGGGTCGCCCAGTCGCACCAATTGGTTGATCAATTGCGGGTTGGTGAACACCTTGATCCAGCGCTCCAGCACCTTGCGGTCGCCCAGGGCCAGCACGGAATCGATCAGGCGCGGGTCGGACAGGCCGGAAATCCATTCCTGCGCCAGCTTGGGATCGGCGGCGGTCAGGATGTTGGACACCAGCGCCGGGTTGGTCATCACCTGCACCCAGCGGGTCAGATTGGCCGGGTCGGTCTGGGCCAGCAGGCCGGCGATGGTGTCCTTGTCGGACAGCCAGTGCACCCAGACCGCCAGGGTTTCGGGTGTCACCAGGGTGGCCAGTTCCTTGGCCTGATCCGGGCTGGACAGGGATTTCGCCGCCGTGTCGGCGATGCTGTCCAGCTTTTTGCGGTCGTATTCGGCATGGGCGGGCGCGGCGATGGCCGCCGTCAGTCCCAATGCCACGGCCGCCCCCAATGTCTTGCGTACAAACGGCATGCGGTTCCCCCTTGGCTTGCGTCGTCACCCGCAACGTTCGGGTGAACATCGTGGGTGCCGGAAAACTGATATAGCGCCGCCGGGGCTATTGTCTACAAAAATAGTGCATTTATGGGTGTTGACGTTTGCGTCCGATGTGTGAAATCATCAGGACACGTTGGAACGAAGCGCGGAACGGAGGGGTTGATGGATTGCCTGATGCACCAGGTGCTGGTCGCCATGTTGGCCGCGACCCCCGTCCCCGATGCCCATGCCGTGGGGAAAATGGCGGATACCAAGGCTTACACCGCCGCCGCCCCGGCCAAGGCCGACCGGCTTCAGGTGTCCGCAGGCAAGAAGGGCAAGGGCGAGAAGCAGGTGGTGCTGATCACCGTGCCGCGTCCGGCCGCGGTCAACTGACCACCTACAAATCTATCAAAACAGTGGGTTTATCTTTCGGCGGCCAGGGTCGCCGGGACAAACATGCCAGGAGACACGCCATGGCTGATGTGGATCTGAAAGGACGGCGCATCTTGTATGTGGGCGGGCGCAACCGCACGCCGCATGTGCGGCGGCTGGTCGAGGAATGCAACGGCCGGTTCGAGTATCACGACGGCGGCATGGAAGAGAGCATCGACCGCCTGACCACCCTGTTGCGCAAGGCCGACGCCGTGCTGTTTCCGGTGAATTACGTCAGCCATTCCGCGCTCTACAAGGTCAAGGCGCTGTGCCGCAGCCTGGACAAGCCCTATTTCCCGCTGCGCCAGTCGGGGCTGGATTCCGTCGTCTCGGCCTTGTCGGCCATCGCTCACTGAATAACCATCGAGTTTCTGAAATGCCCTATGACGCAGACCTGCTGACCAAGATCGGCAACACGCCCCTGGTGGAACTGACGCATCTGGACACCGGTCCGTGCCGTCTGTTCGTCAAGCTGGAAAGCCAGAATCCGTCCGGCTCCATCAAGGACCGCATCGCCGTCAGCATGATCGACGACGCCGAACGGCGCGGCCTGCTGCGGCCCGGCGGCCGCATCGTCGAGGCGACGGCGGGCAATACCGGCCTGGCCCTGGCCGTGGTGGCGGCGCGGCGCGGTTACGCCCTGACCCTGGTCATTCCCGACAAGATGAGCCGCGAAAAGATCGCCCACCTCAAGGCCATGGGGGCCGAGGTGGTGCTGACCCGCTCGGACGTGGGCAAGGGCCACCCGGAATATTACCAGGATCTGGCCGCCGATCTGGCCCGCGCCACCGGCGCCTTCTATACCGACCAGTTCAACAACCCGGCCAACCCGGCGGCGCACGAGGCCACCACCGGCCCGGAAATCTGGCGGCAATTGGATGGCAAGGTGGACGCGGTGGTGGCGGGCGTCGGCTCGGGCGGCACGCTGACCGGCCTGGGGCGCTATTTCGCCCGCGTCTCGCCGCAGACCGAAATGGTGCTGGCCGATCCCCAGGGCTCGATCCTGGCCGATTACGTCAACACCGGCCATCTGGGCGAGGCCGGGTCGTGGCTGGTGGAAGGCATCGGCGAGGATTTCGTGCCGCCGGTGTCCGACCTGTCGCTGGTGCGCCACGCCTATACCATCCCGGACGGCGAAAGCTTTGGCACCGCGCGCATCGTGCTGCGGAAAGAGGGTATCCTGGTGGGCTCGTCCTCGGGCACGCTGATCGCCGCCGCCCTGCGCTATTGCCGGGCGCGGAAAACCCCCGGGAACGTCGTCACCTTCGTCTGCGACAGCGGCAACAAGTACCTGTCCAAGATGTACAACGATTTCTGGCTGGAAGATCAGGGGCTGTTGTCGCGCGACAGCTTCGGCGATTTGCGCGACCTGATCGCCCGGCGGCACGAGGAAGGCGCCGTGGTCGTCGCCACCCCCGAAGACAGTCTGGCCGCCGCCTATCAGCGCATGAAGCTGTACGACGTGTCGCAATTGCCGGTGCTGGTGGGCGATCTGTGCGTCGGCATCATCGACGAATCCGACATCCTGCTGGCGGTCGAGGAACACAACGCCCTGTTCGATTCGGCGGTGTCCACCGCCATGGTGACGCGGCTGGAGACGGTGCGGCCCGATGCCTCGGTGGACCAACTGATCCGGCTGTTCGATCGCGGCAAGGTGGCGATCGTGGTGGATGGCGACCGTTTCCTGGGCCTGATCACCCGCATGGATTTCCTCAATCATCTGCGCAGGAAGGCGGCATGACCTCGCGTTTCCCGACCCAGGCGGTGCACGCCGGACAAGCCCAGGACCCGACCGGCGCGGTGATGGTTCCGATCTTCGCCACGTCCACCTTCGCGCAACGGGCGCCCGGCGAGCATACCGGCTGGGAATACGCCCGTTCCGGCAACCCCACCCGCGCGGCGTTCGAGCGCGCGGTGGCCGAGCTTGAGGGCGGTAGCCACGGCTTCGCCTTCGCCTCGGGTCTGGCGGCCGAAGCGACCGTGCTGGAATTGCTCGATTCGGGCGCCCACATCGTCGCCGGGGACGACCTGTACGGCGGATCGTGGCGGCTGTTCGAACGGGTGCGGCGGCGGAGTGCCGGGCTGGATATCTCTTACGTGGATGCCACCGACCTCGGCGCGCTGCGGGCGGCGATCACCCCGCGCACCCGATTGATCTGGCTGGAAACCCCGACCAACCCGTTGCTGAAAGTGGCCGATCTGGCGGCTGTCGCGGCTCTTGCCAAGGAAAAGGGCGTGCTGCTGGTGGTGGATTCCACCTTCGCCTCGCCGCATATCCAGCGGCCGCTGGATTTGGGCGCCGACATCGTGCTGCATTCCGCCACCAAGTACCTGAACGGCCATTCCGACATGGTCGGCGGCGTGGTGGTGGTCAAGGATGCCGAATTGGCGGCGGGCATCGGCTTTTTGCAGAACGCGGTGGGCGGCGTGCTCGACCCGTTCCCGGCGTTCCTGGCGCTGCGCGGCCTCAAGACCCTGGCGTTGCGCATGGAACGCCACTCGGCCAACGGCCTGCGGGTGGCGGAATGGCTGGAGGGGCGGGCGGGAATCAAACGCGTGCTCTATCCCGGCCTGCCCAGTCATCCCCAGCACGACGTGGCGCGGCGGCAGATGCATGGCTTCGGCGGCATGATTTCGGTGGAACTGGATACGGACATCAACGGCGTGCGGCGCTTCCTGGCGGCGCTCAGGCTGTTCACCCTGGCGGAATCCCTGGGCGGCGTCGAAAGTCTGATCGGCCATCCCGTGACCATGAGCCACGGCTCGATCCCCGCCGAACGCCGCGCGGCGCTTGGCATCACCGACAATCTGATCCGCCTGTCGGTGGGCATCGAGGACGTCGACGACCTGATCGCCGATCTGGAACGGGGATTGGCGGCGTTCTAGGTTTTGCCGGTGCGTCTGGACGGGGTTCAGGTCGCGGCATAGGGTTCGAACCGGCTGCGCCGTTCGTCCACCAGCAGTTTGCGGCCTAGCGGCTGGCGCTGAGCGAGCACGGGATCGAGATCGACACCGCCTGGCGATACGGGTCAGCAGCTTGGCGATCATGTGGGGGGGGGCTATTAAAGCTATAAAACTACTAGACAATTTCAAATCGCAAACGTCAATATGGCTGTGGAATCTAAACGACCTCCGGAACCGTCATGCCGCTATCCAATCCGTTGCCTTCCGCCGCCCCGCAGAATCTGCTGTCGGTCGAAGGAGTGACGTTGCGTTACCGCACCCATTCCGCCATGGTGACCGCCACCTCGGATGTCAGCTTCACGGTGGGTGAGGGCGAGCGGCTGGTGCTGCTGGGGCCGTCGGGCAAATCCTGCTGGACGGCCGCCGCATCACCGGGCCGGGGCCGGACCGGGTGATGGTCTTCCAGGAATTCGACCAGTTGATGCCGTGGAAGACGGTGCTGGACAACGTGGCCTTTCCGCTGCGCGCCAGCCGCAAGATCAAGAGCCGCGCCGAGGCCGAGGACCGCGCCATGCCTTATGTGGCCAAGGTCGGCCTGTCCAAGTTCGCCCGTGCCTATCCCCATACCCTGAGCGGCGGCATGAAGCAGCGCGTCGCCATCGCCCGCGCCCTGGCCATGGAGCCGCGCGTGCTGCTGATGGATGAACCATTCGCGGCGTTGGACGCGCTGACCCGCCGCTCCATGCAGGATGAATTGCTGCGGCTGTGGGAGGAATTCCGTTTCACCCTGCTGTTCGTCACCCATTCCATCGAGGAAGCGGTGCGCCTGGGTAGCCGCATCGTGCTGCTGTCGCCCCATCCCGGCCGCGTGCATGCCCAATTACGCCCATTCAATTCTCCCGGTGGGTCCCGGTTCCAACAGAAGCCCCGGTATTAGAGATGGTCTGGCTGTGCTGTGTGAGAGAAAAAATGAAGAAATTGCTGTTTTTTCTTAGCGGTGCGGCCCTATCTGGAGCTGTGTTGGTGCTGCTGTGGGCGATGCCGGTGGGGTGTCGCACTAATCATCTCATCGTGGCTGGCGGCACCGGCCCGGCTGCATCCAAGCTTAATGTGGCCATATTCTTCCATGACCAGAAAGTGTGGAGTGGCGAGCCCGGTATTGGAGAGCGGGTCGATGTGTTTATGACGAGCAATGAGGGCAATATCGCAGTGGTCATTGATGGTAGGGAGGCAATGAAAGGGGGGTACATTTTTCCGTTCGATGGGCGGGATAACGTTATCGGCATTGTCGATGGAGGCGTGTTTTTTACGTCAGTTGACAGGGGGTGGCTGGAACTTGCCCGCGACTACATTGGGTGCATTGGGGTCAGGTAACTTGCTCTGCACCGGCCTACTTTTTCCCTGCTAACGCCAAAGGCCCGCCGGGGTGGCCATCGGGAGGCTCCGGGGCGTGAAAGGGGGATGTGTGGGGGACCGCAAAAGCGAAAGGCCCGCGCCGTTGCCGGCCGGGCCTTTCAAATCATGGTGGGCGCACAAGGACTCGAACCTTGGACCCGCTGATTAAGAGTCAGCTGCTCTACCAACTGAGCTATGCGCCCGCAGGGTCGCGCCCGGTCTGAAAAGGGCGGTCGCTGGGGAGGGCGTTTATGGCGTCATCGGCGGTGGGATGCAAGCCCTTTTTTCAGGGCTGGCGCGGCGGCTTCTTCTTGCCCTTGAACTTGCCCGGTACCTTGGGGCTTTCGGGGCGATCGCCCTTGGGGCGGTCATAGGCCGGGGCGGGCCGGGGCGGGCGTTCGGCGGTGTCGCCGCGCTCGGGCAGAAATTCGATGCGGCCTTCCGGGTGCTGGACCTGGCGCAGGGCGGCCATGAAGCGTTCGGCCATCTCGGCATCCACCTGGAAATGGGTTTCCCGTTCCAGGATGCGGATGGTGCCGATGTCGCGCTTGACGATGCGGCCCTGGCGGCAGATCAGCGGCAGCAGCCAGCGCGGGTCGGCGTTCTTGGCACGGCCGATGTTCAGGCGGAACCACACGCTGGGGCGCTGGTCGCGGGGGCCGCGATCCTCGCGCTGCGGGCGGTCGGCCCAGTCGCCGCGCTCTCCGCGTTCTCCGCGCTCGGGGCGCTGGCGGCGCTCGCGCGGCGGCAGATCGACGGGCTCGAACACTTCCTCGGCGGCGGGCAGTTGCGCACGGTAGAAACGCACCAGGGCAGCGGCGATGGCCTCGGCCGGATGGGTTTCCAGCAGGGCGCGGGCCATGGCGGTATCGTCCTCGGCGGCTTCGTCGGCCCACATGGCGTGGTCCAGCAGGCGCTGCTGGTCCAGGGCGCGGATGTCCTCGACGCTGGGGACCTTGCTCCAATCCACGTTCAGACCGGCGGAGTGCAGCAGACCCTCGGCGCGGCGGCGGCGCGACAGCGGCACCAACAGGACGCTGACGCCCTTACGCCCGGCGCGGCCGGTGCGGCCCGAGCGGTGCTGCAAGGTCTCGGCGGTGCGCGGCAATTCGGCGTGGATCACCAGATCCAGGCTGGGCAGGTCGATACCGCGCGCGGCGACGTCGGTGGCGACGCAGACCCGCGCCCGACCGTCGCGCAGCGCCTGAAGGGCGTGGTTGCGCTCGTTCTGGCTCAGCTCGCCCGACAGCGCCACCACGCCGAAGCCGCGTTCCAGCAGGCTGGCCTGAAGGTGGCGCACCGCTTCGCGCGTGGCGCAGAAGATCATGGCGGTGGGGCTGTCGTAATAGCGCAGCAGGTTGACCACCGCGTGCTCGGTCTCGGTGGGGGCGATGCGCACCGCCCGGTGTTCGATGTCGGCATGGCCGCGCGGCCCCGAGGTCAGGGCGATGCGCCAGGCGTCGCGCTGATAGCGGCGTGCCATGGCGGTGATCTCGGGCGGCAGGGTGGCCGAGAACAGCAGGGTGCGGCGCTGGGCCGGGGTGGAATCCAGGATGGCTTCCAGATCCTCGCGGAAGCCCATGTCCAGCATTTCGTCCGCTTCGTCCAGCACCACCGCGCGCAGGGCCGAGACGTCCAGGGCGCCGCGTTCCAGATGGTCGCGCAGGCGGCCCGGCGTGCCCACCACCACATGGGTGCCCTGGGCCAGTCGGCGGGCTTCGGCGCGCGGGTCCATGCCGCCGACGCACGATACCACGCGGCCGCCCGCCTTGGCGTACAGCCAGCTCAGTTCGGCGTGCACCTGCAAGGCCAACTCGCGGGTCGGGGCGATGACCAGGGCCAGCGGCGCCTCGGCCGGTTGCGGCAAGCCGCCGCCATCCTCCAGCAGGGTGTCCGCCAGCGCCAGGCCATAGGCCACGGTCTTGCCCGAGCCGGTCTGGGCCGACACCAGCAGGTCGCGGCCCTCGGTGCCGGGCTCCAGCACCGCCGATTGCACGGCGGTCAGGTCGGTATAGCCGCGTTCGGCCAGGGCGAGGGACAGGGGATGGTCGGCGGGAAAGGAATGCATGGATCGGGGCTTCGCGGACGGAGGAAAGACGAAAGGCCCGCGCCGTTACCGGCCGGGCCTTTCAAATTATGGTGGGCGCACAAGGACTCGAACCTTGGACCCGCTGATTAAGAGTCAGCTGCTCTACCAACTGAGCTATGCGCCCCCAGTGCCTTGCGGCGGCGTCGCCGCTTGGGGTGGGCGGGGTTATAGGGCGATCGGCCCATGCGTGCAAGAGGAAAATTTCGTTTTTTTGAAAAAGCTTTTGCCCGGACAGGCGTGCGACCGCTTGGCGGGGTCGGGGCGGCGGGGTAAAAGACGGATAAGCAAAATGGGATCAACCCGAGGGGACCCGCCGACGATGACCGATTCCGTGAAGTTCCTCCTGCCCGAAGAGAAGATGCCCAAGGCCTGGTACAACCTGGCCGCCGACCTGC
>JAEXAH010000020.1 GCA_023458315.1 Pseudomonadota bacterium | reverse complement strand
CATGGCGGTCCAGCGCCGGAACGGTCACGTCCAGCCGACCGCCCGCCAGATCGCCCATGGCGTCGGTCATGCGGTTGATGGGCACCAGGATCGACCGCGCGATCAGCACCGCCGAGGCGATGCCCAGCGCCATGGCGATCAGGCTGAGGATGCCGGTCAGTACCTTTTGCGCCGAAACGGTGTCCAGCGTGCTGCCGCGCAATTCTTCCATTTCCGCCAGATGGTCGTCGCGGCTTTGCGCGGCCAGTTCGGCGAAGCGGGCGCCGCGCGGCGCCAGTTCCTTGTCGACGATGCGGTTCAGTTCGAAGATGGTGGTGGCGGTTTCGCCGAAATATTGCTCGTACTGGGCCATGGCGGCCACGGCCTGGTCGAACTGGCGGCGCAGGGCGGCGTCCTTTTCCAGGTCGGCCTGAGCCCGCAGCCTTTCCATGGCCAGGGTCAATTGCTTCTTGGCGTCCTCGGCCTGCTTGGCCTGGGGGGTGATGAAGAAGCGGGCGACGAACAACCGGGCGGTCAGCACCTGTTCATAGGTGCGGCCGGTGGTCAGCACCATGTCGCCGCCGCGCTGGGCGACGGCGTCACGATAGCCTTGCAGGGCGCCCAGCGCCTGATTGCCCACCGGGATCAGGATTTCGTTCAGCATGGTGGCGCGGGTGCGCGCCAGTTCCACCGCCTTGTCCAGATGGGTGGCGTATTCGCCGATCAGCCGGGCCATGGCGTCGATGTCGGCCTTGCGCGTCGCCGTGGTGGCGGCCGCGGCGGCGTCGTCCACGTTGCGGCGCAGGGATTGCTGGGCGGCGCGCACCCGGTCCAGCGCCGCCTTGTCCTCTTTTTCCGTGAACAGCAGCACGTTGCGGCGCAAATCCGACACATCGCGGTCGATCTGTTGGATGCGTGCGGTGTCGGTGGCGACCTTGGCGTATCGGCCGACATTGCCGCCGACCGTCACGAAGCCCCAGAAACCCAGCCCCGCCACCAGGGCGAGCAGGAACAGGGTGACGAAGAAGCCGCCATAGATGCGTTTGCGGACGGTGATGCCGTTGTTCATGGTGTTCCCTTTCTCCCGAGCGGGGAGGGCGTGGTCACGCGGCAATGCCCGCGGACAGGTCGCCAAACGTTTCGAAGTCGAAGATGCGGTCCAGGTCGAGCAGCGCCACCATGCGTCCCTCGACCCCCACCAGGCCGGCCAGGAAACCGGCGGCGGCGGCATGGTCCAGTTGCGGCACCGGTTGGATGTCGTCGACGGGGACGGTGATGATGTCGGCGACGGCGTCCACCAGGATCCCGGCGACGCGGCTGCCGACCGCCACCACGATGATCACGTGGCGATCGGTCGCGTCGGTGCGCCGCGCGCAGAAGCGGGCGCGCAGATCCAGAATGGGCACGATGGCGCCGCGCAGGTTGATGACGCCACGGATGAAGGCGGGCGTGTTGGGCAGTTCGGTGGTGGCGGTCCAGCCCTTGATCTCGCGGATCGCCATGATGTCCACCCCATATTCCTCGTCACCGATGGTGAACGATATGAACTGACGTGTGGAAGTGTCCGACATGTTTCCTCAACGCTTACGTTCAGGGTGCAATCAATCCTGTTTCCGGACAATAGCCGATGCTGAAACAAGGTGAAAGCGTCAAGCGCCCACGAGGATTGCGCTGTGCATTACTTTCGGACAATTGTCCGGCGCATTATTTGCTTATGCAAATTTTCCTGGGATGCGCAAAGCAAAAAGGGCTGGACCCTGAGGTCCAGCCCTTGATTGGCTCCGGAGGAGGGATTCGAACCCCCGACCAGCCGGTTAACAGCCGGCTGCTCTACCGCTGAGCTACTCCGGATCAGGGCGCGCCAGCGGTGGTCGCGCTCTGTAAACTGTTCTCATGCCCCGTGGGGCGGCGATGGAGGCCGGAGCCGGAATTGAACCGACGTACGCGGATTTGCAGTCCGCTGCATCACCACTCTGCCATCCGGCCCTCGCCGCCAAGCCGTTGGGTCGGCGTGAGGTGGGTGCTTATACGCGGACCGTTCTGGGGGGTCAAGAGCTTCGTGCAAAAAAATCCGCGGGGTTTTCCGGCATTTCGCGGGGGGCATTGAGTTTGCCCTGGCGCGGCTTTATAAAGCCCTCACCGGTCCTGCCCGAAAAGGGAGGTACAGCCCGCCTGAGCGGCCCGGATTGTCCGAGAGGGAGCTTACACGATGGATTACACCGCTGCCCGTCACAACATGGTGGAAAGCCAGATCCGCACCAACCGGATCATCGACCCGGTGATCGTCGCGGCCCTGGCCGAGATCCCCCGTGAGGTGTTCGTGCCCAAGGCCATGCGCGGCTTCGCCTATGTGGACGAGGATCTGGACGTGGGGGGCGGCCGCTTCATCCTGGAGCCGCTGACCCTGGCCCGCCTGCTGCTGGCCGCCGAGATCCGGCCGACCGACGTGGTTCTGAACATCGGCGACGCCACCGGCTATGCCTCGGCCGTGATTTCCAGGCTGGCGCAAACCGTGGTGGCGCTGGAGGCCGACGCCGATTGGGCGGCGCGCGCCACCCAATCCCTGTCCGATCTGGGGGTGGACAACGCCGCCGTGGTGCGTGGCGCGCTGGAGCAGGGCTATGCCGCCCAGGCGCCCTATGACGTGATCGTGCTGTCTGGCGCGGTCGCGGAAATCCCGCCCGCCCTGTGCCGCCAACTGGCCGATGGCGGCCGTCTGGTCGGCGTGGTCGGTTCCGGTCGCGGTGTCGGCAAGGGAACCCTGGTGGTCCGGGTCGGCGACACTTTCGGCCGCCGCGTGCTGTTCGACGCCGTCACTCCGGTGCTGCCCGGCTTCCAGCCCAAGCCGAAATTCGTGTTCTGATCGCGGGCTTTGCGTCCTCTCCAAGTTTCCCTGGGGGTGGGTGTTAAGACTTCGTAAATAAATTGCCAGTATGGGCCGGGCGTCCTTCGCCCGGCCCTTTGTTTTGCAACCGTTGGACTCCGCCGGATTCCAGGCGGCAAGGGGCGGGCGGTATCGTTGCGGGGTGTTAAGGAATATTTCTTGATCTTTCGATGCGGAAAGATATTGTTCGGGAAGAGTCTTTCGCCGCAGAGGATTGGGGGCGGTCCAACATTGCAGGAAGGTGTCGAATGAGGAAAGCGTGCTTGTTGGCCGGGGTGGCGCTGATCGGGGGCGCCCTGCTCGTTCCCGAAGGGGCGGCCGCCGAAACGCTGGAGGATGTCCTGTCCGCCGCGTACAACACCAATCCGACGCTTCAGGCCCGCCGGGCCAGGCTGCGCGCCGCCGACGAAGGCGTGCCCCAGGCGCTGGCCAACTGGCGCCCGACGGTCACGCTGTCCGGCGAGGCCGGTCGCGGCAAGTATGAAAGCAACCAGTCCACCACCGGCCGCGAAAGCAACCGGTCTCCCAAGGATTACTCGCTGACCGTCAGCCAGCCGCTGTACCGCGGCGGCCGCACCACCGCCCAGACCCAGCAGGCCGAGGCCACGGTCCAGGCGGAACGCGCGCTGTTGCAGGCCACCGAGCAGACCATCCTGCTGAACGCCGCCACCGCCTATCTCAACGTCGTGCGCGACGAAGCGGTGGTGCGGCTGAGCGTCAACAACGAGCAGGTGCTGCGCCGCCAGCTCGAAGCCGCCCAGGAACGTTTCCGCGTCGGCGAGATCACCCGCACCGACGTCAGCCAGGCCGAGGCCCGCCTGTCGCGCGCCACCGCCGACCGCGTCGCGGCCGAGGGCACGTTGCAGAACAGCCGGGCCAATTTCGTCAACGTGGTCGGCCGTCCGCCGGAAGGGCCGCAAGCCCCGTCCTCGGCGGTGCCGGTCCCGGCCTCGTTCGACGAGGTCAAGGCGCTGACCCTGGCCAAGAACCCCAACATCGCCGCCGCCGACTGGACCGCCACCGCCGCCAAGGAAGGTGTCGATCTGGTGTTCGGCGAATTGCTGCCGACCGTGTCGTTGCAGGGCCAGTACTCACGCTCGCAGGATGCCAGCGCCCGCTTCCTGGCCGACGGCTCGGTCAACAAGGCGGAAAGCGAGAATTTGCAGGCCACCCTGAACGTCAGCGTCCCGCTGTACGAAGGCGGCGGCACCTATTCCCGCGTCCGCGCCCAGAAGCACACCTTCGGCCAGCGTCGTATCGAGGCCGATCAGGCCCGCCGTGATTCGCTGGAAAGCGCCAACAAGGGCTGGGAAGACCTGCTGGCCGCCCGTGCCCGCATCAAGTCCTACGAAACCCAGATCCGCGCCTCGGAAATGGCCCTGGCCGGCGTGGAAGAGGAAGCCAAGGTCGGTTCCCGCACCGTGCTGGACGTGCTGGACGCCGAACAGGAACTGTTCGATGCCCGCGTCAACATGGTCAAGGCGCAGCGCGACGAAATGGTCGCCGCCTTCCAGGTCAAGACCGCGCTGGGACAGGCCACCGCCGAGGGGCTGAACCTGCCGGTCGAACGCTATGACGCGGCCAAGCATTACGAAGACGTGCGTGGTCAGTGGATTGGTACCGGGATCGAACCGGCGCCGGGTTACGCCGACTAAGTGCCGACAAGGACATGGGGCTGACAGGCGTCGGCCCCATTTTCCTTGGGCGGAACATGCGGTTGTTAATGATTTGTAGGGGGTCGTGCGGCATGATGGTCGGCGATCCTAGACCAAGGGACCATCGGACAGTCGAACCATGAGTGACGACAAGGCCCAACAGGAACCGTCAATGGAGGACATCCTTGCCTCCATCCGCCGCATTCTGTCGGAGGATGAAGCCGAGGAGAAGGCCAAGACGCCCGAACCAGCGCCCGCGCCGGAACCCGAGCCGGAGCCCGAACCCGAGCCGGTCAAATCGTCCCAGGACGACATCGACGCCCTGTTCGCCATGGCCACGCCCGACCCGGTGCCGCCGCCGGAACCCGAACCGTTGCCGCAGGACGACATCGACGCGCTGTTCAGCGCGCCGCCGCCGCCCGCGCCCGAACCGGAACCCGAGCCGGAAGAGGATATCCTTGAACTGACCGAGGACATGGTCCTCGACGAGCCGGAACCCGAACCGGCCTTCGACATCAGCCAGTTCAAACCCGACATCCTGGACGATTACGAGCCCGAGCCGCCGCCGTCCCCCATGCCGCCGCCGCGCCGCATGGCCCCGGTGGACGACGACCGCCTGATCTCGGAACCGGTGGCCCAGCGCTCCACCTCGCTGTTGTCCGATCTGGCGCGCGAGATCGTGCGCCAGCGCGCCATCGGCATCGGCAATGGCGGCGTCACCCTGGAAGACATGGTGCGCGAGCTGCTGCGCCCGATCCTCAAGGAATGGCTGGACGAAAACCTGCCGTACATGATCGAGCGCATCATCAAGAAGGAAATCGAGACGATGGTAAACCGCGCCGAGAACTACTAGTCTCTGCCGGTTCCGGGTTTCAAGGCGGCTCGGGGGCATTCCGGGCCGCCTTTCTCGTTTCAGCCCACAGACATTGACGCACAAGCAACAGGAATAGCCTGGTCATGCTGGACAAGACGTATCGCCCGTCCGAAGTTGAGCCGAAGCATTACGAGCGTTGGGAGAAGTCGGGGGCCTTCGCCGCCCATACCGATTCCGACAAGACGCCCTATACCATCATGATGCCGCCGCCGAACGTAACCGGCAGCCTGCACATGGGCCATGCGCTTACCTTCACCCTTCAGGACGTGCTGATCCGCTATCATCGCATGATCGGCCGCGACGCCCTGTGGCAGCCGGGCACCGACCACGCCGGCATCGCCACCCAGATGGTGGTGGAACGCCAGCTCGAGGCGCAAAAGATCACCCGCCACGATTTGGGCCGCGACAAGTTCATCGAGCGCGTGTGGGAATGGAAGGCGGAATCCGGCGGTACCATCACCCGCCAGTTGCGCCGCCTGGGCGCCTCGCCCGATTGGGCCAAGGAACGCTTCACCATGGACGAGGGCCTGTCGGCTGCCGTGCGCGAGGTGTTCGTGTCGCTCTACAAGCAGGGCCTGATCTACCGCGACAAACGTCTGGTCAACTGGGACCCCAAGCTGCACACCGCCATTTCCGACCTGGAAGTGGAGCAGCGCGAGGTGAAGGGCCATATGTGGCACTTCAAGTACCCGGTCGAGGGCATGCCCGACACCTACATCACCGTCGCCACCACCCGCCCCGAAACCATGCTGGGCGACAGCGCCGTCGCGGTGCATCCCGAGGACGAGCGTTATACCCATCTGGTGGGCAAGATGGTGCGCCTGCCCATCGTCGGCCGCCTGATTCCCATCGTCGCCGACGAATATTCCGACCCGACCAAGGGCACCGGCGCGGTGAAGATCACCCCGGCCCACGATTTCAACGATTTCGAGGTCGGCAAGCGCCACAACCTGCCGCAGATCAACATCCTGGACCGCGACGCCCGGATCACCGGCGACGTTCCGGCCGAGTATCTGGGCCTGGACCGCTATGACGCCCGCAAGAAGGTGGTGGCGGCCATCGAGGAACTGGGCCTGCTCGACAAGATCGAGAACCACGTCCACATGGTGCCCTATGGCGACCGTTCCGGCGTGGTGATCGAGCCGTGGCTGACCGACCAGTGGTACGTGGACGCGCCGACCCTGGCCAAGCCCGCCCTTGAGGCGGTGGAGAAGGGCAACACCAAGTTCCATCCCAAGCATTGGGAAAACACCTATTACGAGTGGATGCGCAACATCCAGCCGTGGTGCGTCTCGCGTCAGATTTGGTGGGGCCATCAGGTCCCGGCGTGGTACGGCCCCGACGGCCATGTCTTCGTCGAGAAGACCGAGGCCGAGGCGCAGGAAGCCGCCGCCGCCCATTACGGCAAGGCGGTCGCGCTGACCCGCGACACCGACGTGCTCGACACCTGGTTCTCGTCGGCGCTGTGGCCGTTCTCGACCCTGGGCTGGCCGGAAAAGACCCCGGAACTGGCGCGCTATTACACCACCGACGTGCTGGTGACGGGTTTCGACATCATCTTCTTCTGGGTCGCCCGCATGATGATGATGGGCATCCACTTCATGGGTGACGTGCCGTTCAAGGACATCTACATCCACGCCCTGGTCCGCGACGAAAAGGGCCAGAAGATGTCGAAGTCCAAGGGCAACGTCATCGATCCGCTGGTGCTGATGGACAAGTACGGCACCGACGCCGTGCGCTTCACCCTGGCGGCGCTGGCCGCCCAGGGCCGCGACATCAAGCTGGCGGAAAGCCGGGTCGAGGGCTATCGCAACTTCGCCACCAAGCTGTGGAACGCCGCCCGTTTCTGCCAGATGAACGAATGCGCGCCGGTGGCGGGCTTCGATCCCAAGGCGGTCAAGGAGACGGTCAACCGCTGGATCGTCGGCAAGACCGCCGAAGTGGCCGACAAGGTGGCGGCCGCGCTGGACGGCTATCGTTTTGATGCCGCCGCCGGTGCCGCCTATCAGTTCGTCTGGGGCACCTTCTGCGACTGGTACCTGGAATTCGCCAAGCCCATCTTCTCGGGCGGGGACGAGGCGGCCAAGGCCGAAACCCGCGCCACCGCCGCCTGGGTGCTGGACATGATCCTGCACGTCCTGCATCCCTTCATGCCCTTCATCACCGAGGAATTGTGGGCGCAGATGGGCGGCCGCGCCGACCAGTTGATGCTGCGCGACTGGCCGAAATTCGACGGACTGCACGATGCGGGCGCCGAAGAGGAAATGGATTGGGTGGTGCGCGTGGTGTCCACCGTGCGCGGTGTGCGGTCGGAAATGAACGTTCCGGCCGCTGCCCAGGTTGACCTGCTGGTGTCGGGGCTGGATGCGGGCCGTCAGGTCTGGGCCAAGACCCACACCGACCTGATCGTGCGCCTGGCCCGTCTGGCGGCGTTCGAACCCCATGCGGCGGGCGACCGCGTCGCCCAGGCGTTCTCGCACGGCGCCGCCCAGATGGTGGTGGACGAGGCGACCTTGGTCATGCCGTTGGCCGGGGTCATCGAGATCGACAAGGAACGCGCCCGCCTGGAAAAGGAAATCGCCCGTGTCGAGGGCGAGATCGCCAAGGTGGACAAGAAGTTCGCCAACCCCGACTTCGTCGCCAAGGCGGCGCCGGAAGTGGTGGAGGAGAACCGCGAGCGCCGCGCCGAATGGAGCGCCGCCAAGGAAAAGTTGCAAGAAGCCCTGCAACGCCTCTCGGGTGCGTAAAAAAGTAAAAAGGGGGCGAAAGCCCCCTTTTTCTATAGGTGCATACCCGCCAATTGTCCCATCGCCATTATGGACGGGGCATGCTAAACCATAGGTGAAGAGCCGCAACCAGCGGACGTAATGACGCCGGCGTGACCTTGGGGAGGAGCATGGCCGACAGCGGACACAAGATCGCCCGGGAATTGACCATCCGCTACGTCGCCGTTCTGGCGGTGCTGGGCGGCTTGGCCATTGCTTCCTTCCTGGGGCTGGCGCGAATTTTGATGGATGCCGAAAGCGGCACCTCCATCGTCAACGTCGCCGGACGCCAGCATGCGCTGGTGGAACGGGTGGCGTTCCTGGGCCTGCGTCTGGCCGGGCTGAGCGGTGCCGAGCGCGCCGAGGCCGAGCGCGCCTTCATCGATGCCGTCAACCAGTTGGAATCCGCCCATGCCGGCCTGCTGGCCGGTCTGCCCGAATTGCGTTCGCCCAAGCTGCCGTCGCGCGAGGTGCAGGCGCTGTATTTCGGCCCCGACGGCACGCTGGACCGGCAATTGCGTGATTTCGCCGCCCATGCCCGCGCCGTGGCCGCCCGTTTTCCGGCGGTGACGCCATCCTCCGATCCCGACCTGCTGGCCATGTCGGCCGCCGTGCAGGGGCCGCTACCGCAGTCGCTGGAGCGGGTCAGCGCCGCCTATCTGCGCGAGAACGAGGAACGTCTGGTGCGCCTTTCGGCGCTGCACGGCGCGGCGCTGGTGGTGATCCTGGCGTTGCTGGTGGTGTCGGCGGCCGGGGTGTTCCAGCCCATGGTGGCGCGCATCCGCGCCGACATCGAGGAACGGGCCAACGCCGAGCGCGGCTTGCGCGAATCCGAGGAACGGCTGTGGAAGATCCTTGAGGAAAGCCCGGTCGGCGTGTCGGTGTCGGCGCGCAAGGACGGCCGCGTGCTGTTCGCCAACCGGCGGTTCTGCGAGATCATCGGCGCCCGCCGCGAGGACGTGGTGGGCGAGGCCGCCCGCAACCACTTCGTTGACGATGCCCAGCGCCGCCGCATCATCGACAGGCTGAAGAATGAGGGCCATCTGGATGACGTGGAGGTGGAATTCCGCCGCCGCGACGGCACGCCGTTCTGGAGCCTGCTGACCCTGCGCGCCACCCGCATGGAGCGGGAAATGGTCAATCTGGCCTGGGTCTACGACATTTCCGCCATGAAGGCGGCCGAGGAACAACTGCGCCTGACCGCCAAGGTGGTGGAAAGCGCGTCCGAGGCGGTGGTGATCACCAACGTCCGCAACCAGATCGAATATGTGAATCCGGCCTTCACCACCATCACCGAATACCTGCCCGGCGAAGTGATCGGCGCCAATCCCCGCATCCTGCAATCGGGACGGCACGACGCGGATTTCTATGCCGCCATGTGGGAAGAAATCCGCGCCACCGGCCGCTGGCGCGGCGAAATCTGGAACCGCCGCAAATCCGGTGAATTCTATGCCGAGTGGCTGAGCATCGTCGCCATCAAGGACGATCTTGGCAACACCACCCACAACATCGCCATCTTCTCCGACATCACCCATCGCAAGGAGGATGAGGAGCGGGTGTGGCGGCAGGCCAATTACGACGCCCTGACCGGCCTGCCCAACCGGGCGCTGTTCCTGGACCGTTTGAATCAGGCGGTGCGCCAGGGGCGGCGCGAGGACAAGAAATTCGCGCTGATGTTCCTGGACCTGGACGGTTTCAAGCAGGTCAACGACACCCTGGGCCATGCCGCGGGCGACATCCTGTTGCAGCAGACGGCGGTGCGGCTGACCGAATGCATGCGGGCCTCGGACACCGTGGCGCGGCTGGCGGGCGACGAATTCACCTGTATCCTGGGCGGGGTTCGCAACCGCGAGGACGTGGCCATGGTGGCGGCCAAGATTCTGGAACGGCTGGCGATGCCCTTCGACCTCAACGGCCACGCCGCCTCGGTCCGCGCCTCCATCGGCATCGCCGTGTTCCCCGACCATGCCACCGATGGCGGCGTGCTGGTGCAACTGGCCGACGAAGCCATGTACAGCGTCAAACGGCGCGGCAAGAACAATTTCGAATTCGTGCATTTCGGCGCCGCCGACGCCGCGGCGGTTTAGGTGTTTAGTCCCGGCATTTGATGGTGCGGATTAAGCCTGAACCGCTCCGGTTCGGCTTCCCATATTTTGCAGATGTATTCGTATGGGGTGAGCCCCCGCAGGGTCTTCAGGCGGCGGGCAAAA
>JAEXAH010000019.1 GCA_023458315.1 Pseudomonadota bacterium | reverse complement strand
TAGTCACAGCAATAATAACCCTCTGGAATACAAATGAAGACTTTAGGGATGCAATAATCGGAATATGGGACAAGATAAGAAGTGTCGTGTCTACAGCCGTTGAAAAAGTGAAAGGAATTTTTAATACTGTAATCGACTTTATAAAAAATAACTGGCAGACACTGCTATTAATGATCGTCAATCCTTTTGCGGGAGCATTTAAACTACTATATGACAACTGTGATGGGTTCAAAAACTTTGTAGATGGTTTTATCAATGATGTAGTTGGATTTTTCAAGGAACTACCGGGGAAAGTTTGGAATGCTATTATCGGAATTAAAGATAAATTTAACAGCCTGAAAACAGAACTTATTAATTGGGCCAATAATAACCTACCTTCGTTTATAGCAAAATTTGTTGAGTTCATGTTGGAATTACCGAACAAAATGGCTAATATAGGCAAGAATATCGTCGAAGGTTTATGGGAGGGTATGACAGGGGCTGCAAACTGGTTAAAAGATAAAATTACTGGATTTACAAATGGTATAGTAAACAGTATTAAGTCGGTTCTTGATATACATTCTCCGTCAAGAGTTCTTGCTGATGAGGTCGGAAAATACATGGCCCAGGGAATAGGTGTAGGCTTTGAAGATGAAATGAACAGTGTATCATCAAACATGGCAAAGGCAATACCTGTTAAAAAACAGGATTATATGACGGATAACAATAGTTCACCCAGTGGAAACGGACATTCAGGAGATTACAACCAGATAGTCAATATTCACAGTCCTACACCGTTAACACCTGCAGAAGTTGCAAGGCAAACCAGAAATGCTTCAAGACGTTTGGTTCTGGGGGTGTAAAATGCCAAAGATATTAACTTATATAAACAATAAGGGACGAAGTATTCAGATAGGGTATTTCGACCCTTTTTATTTGGTCAGCTTTGATGGAGGTACAAGTATCCCTAAAATAAAAATTAGTACATCTAAAGGTTCAGGGCAGGACGGAGAAACCTACACTGGCAGTACGATGGAAATGAGGAACATTGTTATTGATTTTCGGATTGAGAACAACTATTCAACAAACAGGAATTTCCTTTACGGTATTTTTATACCAAATTCGGAAGGCACTCTGATCTTTGAACAGGATAACATAAAAAGAAAGATTTCATGCAGAGTTGAAAGTCTTGTAATCAATGATAATAAAATTCCAAATGTCGCATCCCTGAGCTTGTTGTGTCCCAAACCATTTTGGGAGGATATTGATCAAGTTAGAAATGATATAGCAGCTTGGATTCCATCTTTTGAATTTCCTTTAGAAATACTCGCAGATGGAATAGAAATGGGTCAAAGGCAGCTGAGTCTTGTGGTCAATGTAATAAATAATGGAGACATACCAATCGGTATGGTAGTGGAATTTAAAGCTTTGGGAGCAGTTTCAAATCCGAGCATTTTTGATGTTTATAAGCAGCAGGAGCTTAAAATCAATACAGATATGCAGGCCGGAGATATTATAACGGTAAGTACCCTATATGGAAAGAAAAGAGCAGAACTAAACAGATCAGGAATCATAACAAACGTGATTAATGCTCTTGATCCTGACAGCGTATTCCTGCAATTTGAGTCGGGAGATAATATTATCAGGTATAATGCAGACCAAAACCTCAACAACCTAGAAGTCTCAATTTACTATACTCCGGCCTATCTGGGGGTGTGATATGGAACTTTACATATATAACAAAAGCCTTGATTTAATTGGGCTTATAGATGTGTTTGACAGCCTGAGGTGGAGGAGAAGGTATTTTCAGCCCGGAGAATTTGAACTTCATTTAAAGTACACCGCTGAGAATATGAAGCTACTTGAAGAGGACAATATAATTGCCCGGCGGGATGCGAATGAAGCCGGGATAATTGAGGGAATCAGTATAGATAAAGATGATTTTACGGTAAGAGGACGGTTTTTATCATCCCTCACTGAACGGCGGATTGTAATGATCGAAACCGTGTTGAATACCACTGCTGAACTTGCCATGAGGACAATTATAAGTAATATGAATCCAATACCGTTTCTGGAACTGGGAGAAGTAAAGAACTATACAGAACCAGTTGATTTGCAGGTAACTTATAAAAATGTATGTACTACATTAACTAAAATCGCCCAGGTAAGCAATATCGGATACGGGGTTAGATTTGACAGAAAAAATAAAAATCTTTTGTTTGAATGTTATCGGGGAATTGACCGAAGTGCAGCTCAGAACGCATATCCAAGGGTGATCTTCTCTGAAGAGTTTGAAAATGCAACTGACAGTAAATATTCTCTTGAAACTGAAAATTATAAGACGGTTGCAGTAGTGGGCGGTGAAGGAGAAGGGACATCGAGGATAATTGCTACAGTAGGAGATGCAACAGGTCTTAAAAGACGTGAGTTATTCGTTGATGCCAAAGATATACAAAGAGGTGATTTGACGGATAACGAATACAAAGCATTGTTAATCCAGCGGGGTAATGAAGCTTTGGCCCAGGCAGTTAAAAATGAGACTTTTGAAAGCAATGTAAATCTCCAATCAAGTTTGGTATATAAAAATGATTTTGATCTTGGAGATATTGTTACCTGTAGAAAACGAGATTGGAACAAAGTCATTGATGTTCGAATAGCCGAAATTGAGGAAGTATATGAAAACGGTATCATAACACTAACACCTACTTTCGGGAGTCCACTTCCGGAATTGAAGGATATTTTGAAGGGGGAATAAACAATGCAGAAAAGCAGCTTTTTCAACAGCGTAAATGGAGATAGAAAATACAATGCATCAGATTATGCCGCATATTTCGGGAGCTTTATCGGAAACGGAGTATATCCAAATCCGGGTAACAATTTAGCCGTGACAGTTGCAGGTGGAATGAATATATCAGTCGCTGCAGGAAAAGCATGGATAAACGGCTATTACTATGAAAATACTGGTACGCTCAATATTTCAATAGATGAGGCTGATGGAGTATTGAAGAGAATTGACAGGATTGTATTGAGACTAGATCACTTAAACAGGCAAATCGTTTTATCAGTTTTGAAAGGTACGCCTGCAAGTTCTCCGGTGGCTCCCATACTAACAAGGAGTGCTGATAACTATGAGCTTGGGATAGCTGACATACTCATAAATAATGGTGATACAGGAGTTAATCAGACACAGATAACAGATTTACGTTATAATGCTGCCTTGTGTGGCATAGTGTCAGGAGTTGTGGAACAAATAGATACTACAGGCCTTTTCTACCAATATGATGCAGCCTTTAATGGCTGGTTTAGCCAGGTGCAAAATATATTAAGCGGTGATGTGGCTGGGAATATACTAAATCAAATAAATATTCATAAGTCCGATTATACGAACCATGTACCCCATCTTGGAATTACAAGTAATGTGGATAATGCGTATAGCATAACAAGCTCGAAAAATATATCTGACGGGTCTAAATTTAGTGTTAAATTTAACGCAGCCGCAACAGGCACATCCACATTAACCATATCATCTGATGGTACACCAGGAAGATTAACTAGACCAGGAGGGTCAGATTTTAAGCCAAAAGCAGGAACTTATTCGTTTATTCGGGATGGAGAAAATTTTCAGTGCTTGGGTGAAGGGGGGGATTATGGAAATATTGTTGAGAGCAATGTAGACAAAGGAGTCATATTTGGAACGGAAGATGGTTTAAAAGTAGGTACAAGTACTAAAAAAAAATGGGCAACAGGCACGGGGACTACAGCCGGAACTCAAAATGCTGCTACTGTTGTTAGTGGTATTGGATTTATACCAAAAACTATAGTAGTAATGGTGGCTAAGGATGGGGTTGTAGAATATTTTGTTAACACGAATTATCAAAGCAACAGTATGTTATACCCCATTAGCGGGGGTAGGACACAAGCCACTAACGGAATATACACCAGGGGAGATTTTGGTGGTCAAGTGATGGGCGCACAAAATAGCTATTATATTTCGGGTGTTGCTTTTGGAACATTTGAATTTAAAAGTTTTCTTCTTAGTGCCACGTTTACTTATTGGGCATTTGAATAAATTAAAAGGAGTGTGATAAATATATGAGGACAGTTTTAGCAACTTTTGGATGGTCAGGCAATGTCTTAGCTCAAAATTCTGGCTCAGATATTGAGGAACCAGCAGGTTCTCTCTTAGTACAAGTACCTGATGGAAAGCGTATTAAGAACTTTGATATGATGGGTACTAAGCCTTTACCCATTTTTGAAGATATACCTAAAACAGAATTAGAGAAGCTTCAAGAACAAAACATACAAATGCAGACTTATATTGAGAACATGTCACAAGTAGTTGACTTGTTATTAACAATAATAGCTCAGAGTGGTACAGATATTAGTACTATTAATGATGCTCTGAGAGGAGGTGTTATATAATGGCTATTTATATGGCAAAAAGGCTTATGGCAGGTACTTTGGATTATTACACAATATTTTCGTCTGCGTATTTTAAACCATACAAAAATGATGTAGATATGATTTTAATCGCAGAAGGTAGACAGGATTTGATTGTTGATATACCAGATCAGAATCCTAGTCCTACATAACATAATAGGATAATATCACGAACCAAAAGGATTACTCAGAAATGGGTAGTCCTTTTTATTTTAAATTGAAAGAAGGGTTGCTAAATGGGAATAAACACTTTAATTACTTGCGCAGCGGCAATCGGTGGTGTTGTGTTTGGGTACCTGGCTATGCAGTCACGGGTAAAAGGAGAATCAAAACAAAGCGGTATTGAATCCGGACAATTAAGAGCAGATATTGACTATATAAAACGTAGCAGTGATACTACGTTGCTTGAAATAAGATGCCTTAATAATACGGTAAGCAATCATGCAGACCGACTGGCCCGTGTAGAGGAATCCACAAAACAAGCACACCATAGAATTAATGAAATAAGAGAGGAGATGGTAAAGGATGTCCCAAGTAAAGTTTAAATATCAGGATGAAGCCTGTGTATACCAGAAACTTATAGATGCGGTAAATACACTATGTAAGGTACACAAAAAAGATTGTCTTTGTACATCCGGATACAGAAGCCCAGCAAAACAAAAACTTGTAAATGCTCAATCGTTGGCACAGAGAAAAAACCAAGGGGCATATCAAATAACAGACCCAAATGATAAAAGATATGGTGCTGTTTATACACCTGACGGTAAGTGTTGGGCGGGAGCATACGGTAAAAGTAATCACTGTTTTTGTATAGCTATGGATATAACAGATCCTTGGTTTAATGCTCTTACAAATGCCGAATTAAAAAAGTACGGCTTAATAAAACCAATAGACTATGAACCGTGGCATGTACAGTTGTTGGAACATCAAGGAATCAGCGAAGCACAGAAAATCGACATTAGGGACAGCTTATTGAAAGGAACTGGTGACAATATGTATGTAAAAGAATTTCAGGCAATGACAGGATTAACCCCAGATGGAGTTGTCGGGACTAAAACAAAAGAAAAGGCAAAGGAAGTACTGCAGTGTTGCCAGGAGATTTTAGACAATAATTTTAAAACTGCAGAGGAAGTTATAAGAGCAACTCAAACCAAACCGGGTGTGTGGATTGGAGTGATTAAAACACTAAAATACTTTGATAGATTTATCATGAACATTGTTAACAGAATGGGAGGTAGGTTATAATGAAAGACTTTTTTATAAACAATTGGCTTGTTATTTTATTTTGTATTGGTTTTGCCGGTTACATATCCTATTTAATCGTAAAACGCCGTTGGGCAAAGCTACGGGAATTGGCTTATATTCTTATTCGTCAGGCTGAAAAAGCTGTTACAGGAACGAAGAAGGGGCAGGAAAGATTCGATATTGTACTAACACAACTTTACAATCTAGTACCAGCTTGGCTAAGATTTTTTATACCACGTAGCATTTTAGAGCAAAAACTACAGGAATGGTTTGACAAGATAAAGGACAGCCTGGACGATGGCATTGTAAATAATTCAATAAAACCTCCAGATTTGAAATAGACTGTAACCCTCAAGGAGAAATCCTTGGGGGCTTATTTTTTTAAATTGCAATAATTAAAACATACAAAAAACGGGCTTTCGCCCGCCTTTCGTGTAAAGTCAAGAAATTTCAATTTAGATTTGAAAATTGAAATGTTACAGAAATTATACAATATATTACAAAATAATACAATCCCAATTTCAAAGATTCATATACCACTGTTTACCGGTAAAATACAAATAAAATCTTTTACCTTTAGCCTGACATAAATATCTTTTCCCCAGGAATCCATCCTTTAGGGATTTGCCATCCTGGATATTAATAACTCTTTCAATTTTAATTTCTCTATAATCCCATTTAAAAGATAGGGGTATAACAGCCTTGTTAGTACACATCATAGCAGTAACCTCAAGAAATGTCTTGTTGTCAAGTAATTGTTCATAAATTGCAGTTTCTTTACGATTGTCTATTTCCCTTGGTTCAAACCCAAATGGCATATATAATCCTCCTGTTATAGAACATATGTTTGATAACATTATATTATTTAATTTTGCAATTATCAATGGAAGGTAATTATATTTGTATTTTCGGATTAGGAGTAGACTGTAGCCCTCAGGGAGAAACCTTTGAAAGATTTTTTTATTTTCCTTAAAGGACATTAAGGGGAAATGTTTAATATTATATCAAAGGTGATTTTATGATAAAAAACAAACTTAAAGATATCCGTATGCGTGAATACGCAATGAACCAGACGGAATTTTCTGAATTATTGGATATATCTATAAGCCAATATAATAGATACGAAAACAATACCGGATATCCATCCCTAGAAATAGCCTTAAAAATAGCATATAAACTTAACAAAGATGTTAAAGATATATTTTCCCTAGTTGATTAACTAGGGATTTTTTTGTTTATTTAGAAATCTTTTTTTACTGGACAGGCAATTTTTATACCAATTTGAATATAAATATATCAAGAGTATAAAAAAGGAGCTAAAAGACTTATGGTTCTTGGTGTAGATATAGGCAATTGTACAACAAAATTATCAACAGGGCTCACATTTGAATCAAAGGTGTCAAAAAGGCAACTTTTAAACCAAAAAGGGTTTATATTCCAGGACAAAACTTATTACATAGGTGATGGCAATTACGAAACTGAATATCGTAAGGTCAATAAAAAGAACACAGAAATTATATTTGCTTATTTAACATCTCTGTTTTATGAACCGCTAAGAGTTGTAGTAGGTCTTCCGATTTTACAATACCAACAGGATTGCACTGCTTTTCGTGAAAAGTTACTCAACTTAAAAATCAAGAACGTCATTGGTGTAGAGGTATACCCCGAGGGAATAGGGACAATAGACTCCGGGATAGTTATTGACATAGGCGGCAGAACAACTGACTGTGCATTGATACGGAATATTAACTGTCAAAAGAAAATTGAAAACCCTATCAGCCTGCCGACCGGCACATTTAATCTCTACAGTGAATTTATAAAGGCATTAAACAGCAGATTTTGCCTTGATTTAAAAGTCGAAGATGCTCAGGAGATTATTAAAAACGGGCTGATCATAGACGGAGTAAGTACAGATATACGGTTTGCTGCAGAAACGTTTAAAAGCTTTGTAGAGCAACTTGTAAACACCTTAAATATTGAATACTCTTTGCGGTCAAAAAGTGTTGTATTGGTCGGCGGAGGTTCTCAACTACTATCTGAGCCGCTGCTTAAACGAATCCCAGGGGCAATACTACATAATGATTGCATTTTTGCGAACGCAAAAGCTTTTAGAGAGGTTGGTGAACAGATATGGCAAAGATAGGTGTTAGTTTTAAAAGAGATGAACAGGCGTTATACGAACATGTTAAATCACAACTAAGCGAATCTGTATATATAAAACAGTTAATTATTGACGATATGAAAAGAAATCAAAAACAGGAAAGCATTGGTAAAAGTGCAAATGATAATAATCCCAGTCTATTTTCCTTCTAAATCGGCCCCGGGTCGGGCGGTCCCTCGTTCCCTCTCTCCCTTCGGTCGCTCGCTCCACTTGCTTTTTTAAAAATGCCGATTTTATGAGTGTTTAAGCCACCTAAGACAATCTATTATAGGATACACTAAGGAACTATATTTGGAATAGGTGGTGGAATATTATATGGAATTAAATAAATATCATTTCACTTATCAGAGTGCAATACTTACTTTTGGCGTGTACATATGTAATCAGGCTTTAACTCTTGGACATTTGCATATACCAGACGGTAAATTTGCACTTTTTTCTGCTTGCACGGTAGGCGGTGGAATAATATTAGACAAAGTACTTAAACCTAATGTGTATGATAATCTATTCCGGAATTGCGGTTTAGTAAATAAAGAGAACAAAGCTCCTATAATAATCAAGGAACAAAAATCTGATGATTATACCACTCTGGTTTTATCACTTCCAAACGGACTATCACAAGAGGATTTTGAGCGCAAACAAACCGCCTTAGAACAAGCCTTAAATTGCAAGATTGAATTTGGTTTTAATAAGAATCTTATCATGAAGTGTATTCATTTGAAGCTATCAACTAAATATGACTATGAATATGAAGACTGTGGAGAACCGACTGAAGTATTTATAGGTTATACAAATGACGGAAAATTTTATTTTGACATAGACAAGGCGACACAAATAATAGTAGCAGGAGAGCCAAACAGTGGGAAATCAAGCTTATTGAGGACAATACTTTTATCACTATTAATAAGCCAACACAACATTGATATACATTTAATTGATTTTCAGGCAGTAGAACTAGGTATATTCCAGGACTGCAAAAAGGTGAAGTCTTACGGTGAAAAACCTTTAGACTTTGAAAAACTGATTGATGAAATGGCAGAAGAATCAGAAAGGCGATTAAAACTATTTGCAAGCGTTAGAAATAAGCACTACATACAAAAATTAAGTGTCTGGAATAAATATTACCCTGAACGAGCATTACCCTACAAAATTATTGTAGTAGATGAATTTGCAAGGTTGGCAGAAGATGAATATAAGCCTTTATTGGAAAAATTCAGAACAAGGGTGGCAATGGATAGAAAGGTTGGTATTTTATATGTTGCCAGCATGCAACGTCCTGACGTAAAAATTATATCCGGATCCATTAAAGGCAGCATGCCAACCAGAATTGCTTTTAAAACCGTTACTTCTACAGACAGTGAGGTAATTTTGGACGTTGATGGTGCTGAAAAAATTAGAAACCAAGGTAGGTGCCTCATGAAATACCTTGGCGAGTTTAAAGAAGTACAGTGCCTTTATATCGAGCCTGAGGACGTCAAGAAGGTGCTAAAAGAGCATAAGGCATATAAGACCAAGGAGGATATGCGAAATGAACGACAGGAGAAAATAAAGCAATTTAGGCTTAATAATAAAAATCCTTATCAAAGGAGTCTGCTATGATTACTAAGCGTGACCAGTCTATATTAAATTTTCTTGAAGACTTCCATATTGCTACTGCAAAACAAATATATCAAATATTTTTCAATAAAGCATCATATAGGTATTGCAATAATAGGTTATTGTATCTATTTAATCAAGGCTTTATTAAGCGTACCAGAAGCACTATAGATAGTAGTTTTGCTTATTACATCAATAAAAAGCCTGTGCAGATACACCATGACTTAATACGTAGTCAGATATATGTACTATTAACCCGATATTACACGGTAGAATCATGGGAAAATGAATGTCCCATCGAAAGTATCCGGCCGGATGCACTAGCTTATATAAATGATCATGGTATTATTTTCCCGTGTTTTTTAGAAATCCACTTAAATAACAAATTCAACTTTGACAAATACCAGGACCTTGTAAAAAATACAGATCTAAAAGCCATGTTTAAATTAATGCCGCGTGTAGTTATAGTTACCGACAGGAACGTTGTAGTTCCTACAAAAACGGGCATTAAATTCAGGACGGTTAACATTGAATCTACATCCGGTATTGGAAACTTGTTTAGGGGGATATAGGTATGGCTAATAAAATAGAATCAACTGCTACTAAACAGATGAATAATAAAATTGCATGGTTACTTACTATTGGTGGAGTTTCCTTGATGTTTTATATAAAGAACATGGATATATCTGCAATATTTAAAGACGATGCAGTAAACAAAAGTATAAGTAATATTTTAAATTTTTTCTCTCGGCTTTTTTAAAAGCAAATATATAACGAAGGGGAGGAAACTTTTATGTTAATGAACTTATTATTAAAACAATTAGGAAACGAGATCAAAAACCGTGAACAGATTCAAAAACGTAGGCTCAAACGTAGACAAGAAAAGCAAAAGAAAAAGACATTTATTATTAACATATTTGGAAAGGGTAGGTATTATCTAGGTTACTTGTTTGGTAGTTGGGTTTGGTATAGCTGCAATAGTGGCTTTTATAATGAAAAGAAGGTTGCAGAACCATCAATTCCGCAACCTTCATGCAAAGTTTTATATTTATCTAGTTTCAGATAATATTATTGCCCTTTAATTTAATTTTATTCATTTCATTATAGCTCCTAAATAGGGGCTTTTATTTTTGTTCATCGGGGTTCCTTGTTTTATTATCCAAAATATGAAAATATTGTTGAATTTTTTGGCTTATCCTTATATAATTGATTTTGAAAATAAAATATAGGACATATAAAAAGGGGATGGGTGCACATCCGGCAAGATAAGACACCAACCCCCTACAGCGTCCCACGAGTGGGACAAGATAATTATATCTTGTCTTTTATCTTCGTGCAATAGGAGGAGTAAATAAATGGTAAAAGAAGATGTAATTATACGTATCCTGAGTAAGGCAGTTGATCTCCTTACTCAGGAAGTTGCCGTTCAGCTTAAAGTAATTTTAGAAGAAGAACTCTATAACTATGACCTGCAGCCAGTTGAAAATGCTATTATACCATTTGAAGGGATTCCGGAAAAAATTGTTTTATTTATTTCAACTAAAAAACTTGAAGGTCTTTCTCAAAAAACATTAAAAAGCTATTCTCATCATTTAGCTAGATTTTCAAAAATAGTACAAAAAAGAATAGAAGATATTACTGTAATGGACATAAGAAGATACCTGGCTCAATATGCTTCTACAGGTATAAAAAATTCGACTTTAGATACAGAAATCAGCATATTGAAAAGCTTTTTCTCGTGGTTAGAAATGGAAGATTACATTGTGAAAAGCCCTATGAGAAAGATAAAGCCGGCTAAAAAAGAAAAGCGAATTAGAAAGGCACTGTCTCAGGAAGAACTTGAAATGTTAAGGTTGGCTTGCAGAAATCAACGAGAAAAAGCAATGATTGAATTTTTTTACTCAACGGGTTGTCGACTAGATGAAGTGTACAAATTAAATAAAAATGATATCGATTGGAATAGGAGTTCTGTTAATGTAATAGGAAAAGGGAATAAAGAAAGAACGGTTTTTTTAAATGCCAGGGCAAAAGTACATTTGTGGAGATATTTAGACTTGCGTAAAGACAATAATAATGCACTTTTTGTTGGGTTGCGATTACCAATGAATCGTTTAAGCCATAGGGGATATCAAAAAGTATTTAATCAATTAGGAGCAATGGCAGGCATAATTAAATCGGTACATCCGCACCTGCTAAGACACACAACAGCTACAACAGCAGTAAACGCGGGAGCAAGTATTCAAGCTGTACAGAAAATGTTAGGACACACTACACCTGCTACTACGCAGATATACGCAGACCTAAATGTGGATGAAGTTCAAATAAGTCATAGAAAATTTGTATCTTAAGGAAATACATTTTATTACTTAATTTACCATATGCAATATTTTTAAATTAATGTTTTATTTATCACCATCGTCATCAGGCATGTATTCTATTAAATCAGACAACTTACAATTAAGAGCCTTACATATTTTATTTAGATCTGCAACATTTATTCTTTGAATATATTCATGATAATAAGCGTTTATTGTACCGGGGCGTATATCAGTTAATTTACTGAGTTTCTTTTGGGTTATTCTTTTTTCACCAAGAATTCTGGATAAGTAAATTTTGATCATATATGTTCCCCCGTATGGAATATTGTAGCACTACATAACCGCTTATATGGGTTTAACTACTTTGGTATGAATAAAATTACTCTTATCGTAATTTCCAGCAAATATTACATTTATATTACAAAACAGATAAGATTTAGACAAAAAACGTATTGTTTTTAAATTTATGTAAATTAGTTTATAGTACTAATGTCCTAAAGTATCAAAATTCAACTTCCAGTTGCAAATGGTGTTAATTGAAATTTATTTTCGAGAGTAATATTATTAAATTAATCAATTAAATCATTAAAATTTCTAAAGGGGGTATTGAAACAAATGCAGAATGATATTATAATTTAGGTCAAGAACATGTGTTCGGTAAAATTTGGAGGGAATAGTAATGAGTAATCTAGAAGAATTAGAAGTACACATCAAGGCACTTTTAGGAATTCTTGACAAAAAAATGATAAGGAAGGATGCCGACATTAAAAATAGCATTTTATCATTGATAAACAGCTCTGATACTAACCCTAAATTTAAGCGTATTTGTATAGCAATAATGGATAATTTACAAATGTCACAATAATGTCACAATAAAATACGCTAAAAAAGCAAAAGGACTTTACCTTAATCGGCAAAGTCCTTTATTTTGGCGGAGAGAGTGGGATTCGAACCCACGGTGAGTTTTACCCCACACACGATTTCCAGTCGTGCGCCTTAGACCAGCTCAGCCATCTCTCCATAAAAATATTCAGTTCAGCTTTTAAGCTGCCTTATTATTTTACAATAGGTCATGCCCAATGTCAACAAAAAAGTACACCGTATTACTTGTAATATGTTAACAGTATTTTTCAAAAAAAATGGACTTGCTATTAACAAGTCCTAAGGAGTATGTATAGATATTTTTAATTATCTGCAAATATAAAATTACAAGGCATGAAGATTAGGTTCTTCATCAAACTCTGGAAAGATTTCATTACAGCTTTTGAAAACAATCTCCTGAGAGGTACGTCTTAGCTCATTTATTTCCTCAATATTTTGGTTTAAGCAATACTTTACATCATAATCAAGAGAAATTACTTCATTAATAATCTTAACCGTGTCTTTAAGGGACATGGCACGTCTGTAAGGTCTTTCTTCAGTAAGAGCTGTAAACATGTCACTTACTGCCAATATTCTGGAACCCAGGTCAAGACTTCTTGTATCCAGACCAAAGGGATAACCCATACCATCAAGCTTTTCATGGTGGAAAGCAGCCCAATCACGTACTTTTCCCAAACCGGGAATTGAATCCAGTATCCGGTATGTATGATATGTATGTGCTTTCATAAGGCTGAACTCATAATGGTCTAAGGGCCCGGGTTTTTCTAAAATACTCTCCGGGATACACAGTTTTCCCAAATCATGCATCAAACCTGCAGAATGCATCAATCTACTGTCGCAGGCGGAAAACCCCAGCTTGGAGGCCAAAGCACTTGCACTTGCTGCTACACCTATTGAGTGGGTCGCTGTAAATTTACTTCTAAAATCTATAATTCTGTGCGCGATATTTGCGTATTGGATTAAAAACTCACTATTAATATAAACCTTGTATGGTGACATTATTTTGCGTATCAGATCCTCGAGATAAGTTTCGGTAATATCAAACCAAAAATAAGGTTTTGAAGCTAGATTCTCAAACGCATCGACTGCCATGGGCATAAACATTGTCCCTTTACCTTTGAGGATCATTTTACTTATATATTTTTTCTGCTGCAAGATTTCCTGGTTAGGGTTTATCAGTATATCAATTCTGTCTGCCAAATGGAGGATATGACTGAAATCTGGTATCTTGCAGGATTGAAACCGCTTATGAGATATTTCATTCCAAAAAACATGGTGATATTTTATGATGTTGGCAGCAGACCTTAATTCCACTGCGTCACGAAGAATAAACCAACCTTTATATCCATGGGAGTGTCTGTCGGAATTGGAATTACCAAATTCAAATTCAAATATGGAACTCCTTTCAAACAAATTAACTGCGCCGCAATCATGAAGTAATCCGGCCAGTACTAAATCCTTTATCTCATTTTCTGAATAACCCATTTCTTTAGCGATACAATAAGAGATGTATGCAACTCTCTTGTGATGATTTGAAATATTTGGGTTTATCAAATCTATAGCACTCGATAGGGCTATAACAATATCTATAATCGGTATGTATTGATCCATTTTTTATACCTCAAAATATGTAGAAAAATGACACAATTTGCCGTTCTGATTATATATTACTACAAAATATGACAAAAGAAAACAAAAAAATCTACAATTTTGAAAATATTTCTTTAGGAGGCAATAATTAAATTATATTTAGTTAATAATTCAAGTAAAATATAGTATAATTTTTATAACAATAAAAACTTATATGAAAGGTGAAATTATGCTTACAATAAGTAATTTATCAAAAACTTATAAGGGCGGTAAAAAGGCAGTAGACAATTTGACATTGGAAATTCAAAAAGGTGATATATATGGCTTTATAGGACACAATGGTGCAGGAAAAACAACTACTATTAAATGTGTTACCGGCATTCTTGAATTCTCTGAGGGAGATATTCGCATAGGAGGTAAATCCATAAAAACAGACCCCCTTGAATGTAAAAGAATGATTGCGTATATACCTGATAATCCTGATCTTTATGAAAACATGACAGGGATTCAATATCTCAACTTTATTGCTGATGTTTTCTTAATTTCAGCAAAAGACAGAGAAAAATCTATTAAAGAGTACGCAGATATGCTGGAACTTACAGAGAGTCTGGGCGATTTAATATCATCCTATTCCCATGGTATGAAACAAAAGCTTGCCATTATTTCGGCACTGGTTCATAACCCAAGTCTGTATATAATGGATGAACCTTTTGTTGGACTTGACCCAAAAGCAGCACATACTCTGAAAGAGATAATGAAAGAAAAATGCAGACAGGGAAGTGCCATATTCTTTTCAACCCATGTACTAGAGGTTGCGGAGAAACTTTGCAACAAAATAGCAATTATAAAGGACGGCAAGCTCATTACCAGCGGTGAAACCGACACAGTAAGAGGAAACAGCTCACTTGAGCAATTATTTTTGGAGTTGATTGATAATGAATAGTATATTTCTTTTAATTAAAGCAAACATAATTAATTCCTGGGGAATAAACAAGGCACTAAAATCAAAATCCACTTCGGATAAGGTAAAGACTGCACTGCTGGGCTTACTTATTGTATACGCTTTTTGTATGCTGGCCTTCACTATGTTTATGTTATACTTTCCCCTTGGTAAGATTCTTAAAGAATTAAATTCACTGGAGCTGCTTATAGGAAGCTCTATTTTGTCTACTACTCTATTCTCACTTTTTATGAGTATATACAAAATACCGGGATATCTGTTTTCTTTCAGGGATTTTGATTTACTGATGTCCCTGCCTGTAAAACCTTCGGCAGTTCTGGCAAGTAAGATGATTTTTGTTTATCTTTCGAACCTTGCCATAAGTGTACTTGCTGGAATTCCCTCTCTGGTCATTTACGGGATAAACACTCGTGCAGGGGTTATGTACTATCTTTTTGTTGCGGTGGCAACCTTGTTTGTACCCCTTATTCCAATATCCATAGGTGCCGTTTTAGCTTATATACTTGGACGTATATCCTCGAAGTTCAGATCAACTAATGTTTTAATGCTAATTGGTACCTTTGTAATTATTATTGCATTTATGGTTGTGCCCAATATGATTTCCGGGATTAATCAGCAGCAGGTTCAGAGTGCTATTCCGGCAATAACTGGTGTGACAAAGGTTCTTTTCTGGACGAACCTGTATATCAGGGCTTTAAGCAACACAAATATCTTGTACCTTGCAGCATTTATTTTGGTGAGTGCAGTAGTTTTCGGTGCATTCCTTTTCATATTCTCAAGAGGGTTTAAAACTATTAATTCCAGAATGTCCGAAAGATACAAGGCATCTAACTACAAGGTTACAACGCTAAAAGCTTCAGGGGTTATGAAAGCGCTGTATATGAAAGAATTGAGATTCTATCTATCTTCGTATATATATGTAACCAATACCGCAGTGGGCGTAATAATGATGTTTATTTTTTCCTTGGCAGTTGCAGTATTTGGTAAGGATAAGGTTTCGGTGATGTTAGAACTCCCAATGGCAGGTTCATATATAACGCCGGTAGTTGCTCTGGTATTTGCATTTTGTATAAGTTTTACCTTTGTAACAGCGGCATCAATCTCTCTTGAAGGAAAAAGCCTTTGGATTATCAAATCTCTTCCTTTAAAAATAGAGAATATACTTTGGAGTAAAATACTCCTGAATATGACGCTGACTATTCCGGCAGTTATTATAAATGTGGTGATTGTGGCAATTGCCTTCAAAATGAGTGCTGAAACGGTAATAGTCCTGTTTTTGCTCTCGTTGCTATTGTGTATAGTTTCTCCCGTTATCGGTATTCTGGTAAACCTATACTTCCCAAAACTAGAATGGACCACACAGGTTTCGGTAGTAAAGCAAAGTGCGAGTATTTTCGTAGCTATGATTACCAGCGTTATAATCATGGGAGTTCCGGCTGTACTGTTTATCCTTATAAAGCCTTCCAACACTAACCTGTTTATGGAACTGGTTTGTGTTGCTTTGGCTATATTGGCATATATACTTATAAAAGCGCTAAGTACAATAGGCGTTAGAAAGTTTAAGGAATTATAAGGAACTGTTAATTCATTGAGCATAACCATCTTAAGGATAAGTTAGGGCAATTAAGAGGAGAGGCCAAAGGGACTGTTGCAAAACAAAAAAACTTTCTGTTTTGCAACAGCCCCTACGCCTTTTGGAGCTTATATTCGGCAAAGGATATACCTACAACTTTTTTAAAGCACTTTACAAAGTAGTTGGGGTCAGGGATTCCTATCATTTGTGCCAATTGATAGGCCTTGCAGTCCTGTTCTTTAAGTATTGATTTGGCATTATCTATCCGTACTTTTGTAAGGTATTCTGAGAAGGTAATTCCGGTGCCTTTTTTGAATATACGGCTTAAATAGCTTGAATTAATATAAAATTTATCTGCAACTACCTTTAGAGTAAGGTTGTTGTCACTATAGTTTTCATCTATATATTTTTTAATTTCATCCACAATAGACTTGCTTTTACTGTTCAAAGTTTCAGTAATAAGATTGGCAGCTATTTCAATAACTCCCAGGATAGTATTTTCCAAATCTGAATACTTTTCCATTTTGAATATGTCCAACAGAAAATCACCTGATAGAGAAAGGGTTCCGGCATAAGGAATTTTCAATTCAGAAAGGAGCTCCTTTATATAATTGCACATGTTTATTGAAAATATCTTTACTGCATCCAGATTGTTTATATTTTCACGGGTATAATTGTATAGCACTTTTTTGGTAATCTCCAAAGCCTGTTCTGTTGCTCCTGATTTTATTGCAAGTTTCATATTATCAGTTAGCAAGTTGCGGTCAAACCCCGTATCGATTTCAAATTCACTCATTTGGGAGTCGGCATAAATTATTTCTTCTCCTGTAATATAACACAGGTTTAATGCATTCAATGCTTGACGGTAGGATTTGTACATATTGTCAAGGGAATGCACCTCCAGGCCTATACCACAGGATACAGAGGATGAAAAGTGCTCCCTGAAATAAAGAGCGACATGTTCTGAAATACCGCTTAAAGAAATTGACTTGTCATTATTCAGCAATACTATATTACTTTGAATATCTGTAAAAACATAGGCATGGATATTTTTGAAATAAAAATCCTTAATATAGCTGCAACAGTTTTCCAGAAGCATCTGCCTCTCAAGATTGTTAAATTTGTTTATTTCCATTCCTATATTAATTAATGAAATCTGATACAAATCGTAATCAGTATCAAAATTTATATTCATCATTTCCAGTTCACCGGCTTGAAAGGTTAAATTTCTGTTTAAAATAAGGTCATTAAGAACTTTGTTCTGGAAAATCATTATATTACTCTGCATATACTGGTGAGACATCTCCAACTTCCCAAGACGTTCTCTTGTCGCTCGTATGCTGTTGCCAACCTTTGAAAGAATTTCGTAAATAGTATCCTTGTTAATCGGTTTCAGTATAAAATCGGACACACCTATGGAAACGGCATTCTGTGCATAAGAAAACTCATCGTGTGCCGTGAGAATAATGATAGATATATCCGGATGTGTCTCCTTGATTTTTTTACTCAGGGTTAATCCGTCCATATACGGCATCTGTATATCAGTGATTACAATATCGGGGTTCAACTCGTCCAGCATGTCAAGAGCTTCAAGCCCGCTGGTGGCATCTCCCACAGCCTCCATCCTCAGCCCTTTCCAGTCAATGGATAATTTTAAAAGATCCCTTGTGTTGCTTTCATCATCTACTATCAGAACATTCAAAGGTTTATCAGTCATCTTTATCCCCCTCTAACGGAATTTTCAGTGTTATTTTAGTACCTGAATACTTGCTGCTTTCTACCAAATATATATCATTAGTGCCATAATGTATCTTTAGTCGCTGTATCGTGCCTCTAAGTCCAAAACTGGCTTGATTTCCTGCAAGATTTTCATCTGATATACTTTTAATTTCCTGCTCATCCATTCCAATACCGTCATCTTCAACGGACAATATAAGACAATCACCCTTAATATGTGCTGAGGTTTTAATAAAACCGGGTTCACCGCTGGGCCTGATACCGTGATATATACTGTTTTCTACTAAGGGCTGAAGAATATTCTTGAGTATTTTAATTTGGTTTGTATCCGGGTCTATATCGTACTTGGCGCTAATCATCTCACCATAACGTAGCTTTTGGAGCAACAGATAGTTTTGTATCTGACGTACTTCGTTCTCTAAGCTTATAACTTCCGAACCTTTGCTGAGCTGATTCTGCAAAAGCTACCCAGTGCATTTACTGCTTCATATACAGTTTTATTGTTGCCGGATAATGCCAAGTAGGCAATATTATCAAGAGTATTGTATAAAAAGTGGGGTTTTATTTGTTCATTTAAAACATCCAGCTCGAATTTGCGCTTTTTCTTTTCTTCGTCTAAAAGCTTTATTATTAGGTTGTTTATTTCCATAATCATAAGGTTGTAATTGTTTTTAAGTTCACCTATTTCATCGTTCCCCGTGTTATAGCTTACTCGCTTGAAAACCCCATTTGCGACACCTTGCATTGAATTTATAAGCTTCTTGATAGGTGAGGTTATCAGGCTTGCAGTGAAAAGTGAAGCGACTATAAATAAAAAGATAGTAATTCCTATAAACAGCACATACAGTACATTCAAGGTACGAATTGCAGGTGACTTAGAGGAAAGACTTGTGCAGCTTATTATTTTCCAGCCTGTATCCGGCATATCAGATTTGAATACAAGTAATCTTTTGTTGTTGATGGTTATTATATCCTCGTCACCGGATATTCTTGCAAGATACGTGTTATACGTCTCGTAGGCAGCATCATTTTTAATAACGGGATTATTATCTGCATCAAGAATTATAAAGGAAGATCCTCCGTTTGCACTGGTTTCATTGACAACATCCGCTATGTTGTCTTGCGAAATGTTCAATACTATAACTCCAATGGGCTTAAGGCTGTCAAGGTCGTTCAAAACTCTCATAACGGACACAAGATTTTTGCCTGAATATGTTCTAAGGGTATCCTGTGCATTTATAGCTATTTTATAGCCTCCGTTGAGATTGACAAGCTCATCAAACCAGGGTGCATCTTTTACATCCTCCACGCTTGAACTTGTAAGGAATTTATTGGTTCGCAGCACCGAACCATGTAAATCGTAAAGGTAAATTGAATCAATATTCGTAAAGGTTATGTGAATATTGAACATAACCTCGTTGGCACTTTTAGACAAACTACGAGACTGATTATCTGACTTAAGATATGACCGTATAAGAGAATTGGTAGTCATCATTTTGGAAACATTATTTGCATTAGCAATCATAGTGTCTATATTTGTACGTATAAGCTCAGTTGTCTCATGTGAGCGCTGACGAACCTGACTTAAAGTTTCGGTTTTTATTACATTGACATAAATAACGGCACTAATTATTACATAAAAAAGCATAAATACCATGAAAATAACAAGCATTTTGCTTCTTATAGAGGTATTTAAAAACATAGTCTTTGCTGTTTCCATAAAATGCTTAAAAGATTTCATATATAACTCCGTAAAAATGCAGATAATAGTTTCAAATGAGCGTGTGAAGTCATTATACCATACGTGAATTAGAGATTGACATAACGTTATTATGCATATTGTGCAAATATTTCAGAAATGGGATTGGAGGCGGGTTGTGGCAATTCTATAAGTAAAAATAATGCACAATTATAGGTAACCATTTTACGTTTACTTTATGCAACATTACCTATATTATTACCATATCACATTATTTCAAGGAGGAATAAGGATGAACAAAATGTCAGTGGCAAAAAGAGGAACGGCATTTATACTGGCGGGAGCATTAACAGTTGGAATGGTGGCATGCGGCAAGAATACGACAGGTAACAATGCCACAGGTACAACTAATAATGCAAGTGGAAGTAGTGCTAAAAATGTTGAACTGAAATTCAGCCATATTTGGGGATCAGCAGCAGACCCATTTACACCTGCAGCTAAGAAAGTTGTGGATGATTATCAGACTGCAAACCCAAATGTGAAGATCAAGGTTGATACTAATGAAAATGAAGCATATAAAACAAAGATTAAAGCAATGGCAGCAGCAAATGAGCTTCCTGATATTTTTTCTACATGGGGCGGCGGTTTCTCAGAGCCATTTGTTAAGTCAAATTCAGTAGTAGCCCTTGATGTGCCCGAAGATATGAAAAATAAGCTTGTTAACGGTGCATTAACTAATGTAACTTACGATGGAAAGGTTTATGGATTACCATTCTTCCTTTCCTGTGGAGCATTGTTTATAAATACGGAACTTTTTGACAAGAATGGTGTAAAAGCTCCTACTACCTGGGAAGAACTTCTTACAGCCGTAAAGACCTTTAAATCAAAAGGAATAACCCCTATGGCTGTTTCAGGTAAGGACAAATGGACAATAGCAATGTACTTTGATGTAATGGCATTAAGAGCTGCGGGACCTGAAAAGGTAACAAAAACTCTTACAAAGAAAGGTTCATTCAAGGATCCTGAATTCCTGAATGCAGCTAACAGATTTAAAGAATTGATTGATGCAGGAGCATTCTCAAAGGGTGCTGCCGGAGTATCAAACGATGAAGCTGAAGTACCATTCTTTGAAGGAAAGATACCAATGATGTTCAAAGGTAGCTGGACTGCAGGAAAAGCAGGATCAAAGGATTCAAAGGTTGCAGGAAAGATCAAGGCAATATCCTTCCCGTCAATACCGGGCGGACTTGGAAATCCTAAGCAATTTACAGGTGGAGCTGTTGACGCTGTAATGGTAAGTGCAAATTCAAAGAACAAAGAAGAAGCACTTAAGTTCCAGAAGTACTTTGCTGAAAATATGTCTAAGGAATCATATCTTTCAGGTGCGTCAATGCCAGCATGGAAAACAGATGTTGACACAAGCAAGCTGAATCCTTCACTTGTTGATGTTGTTAATCTTACCAAAGATGCTGAATCATTTACAATCTGGTGGGATACACTTCTTGCCGGTAAAGATACAGAAACCTACCTGAATTCATTACAGGAATTGTTTATGGGTTCAAAAACTCCTCAACAGTTTGTTGATAGTTTACAGACAATTTACAATAAATAATCAAAGATAATAAAAGGCGTCCATTTGTTTGCTTGAGTCAACAACACATGGCAGAAAAATGGACGCCAAACTATATGAACATATTAAATATACTTTATAGAAGGAAGTGAGTTTGGTGGATAGAGTTTTAGGCAATAAGAAGGCAATAGTATTTTTCCTGTTTCCGGCTCTGGTTGTATTTATCGGATTAATAATAATACCTATCGTAATGTCAACGTACTACAGCTTGCAGGATTGGTCGGGATTTGGCAAAGGTACTTTTATAGGTCTGCAAAACTATAAAGGACTTCTTTCTGATCCAATATTCGTCAAAGCAGCAGTAAATTCATTAATTTTGGCAATTGCATCAGTATTTATTCAGCTTCCCATTTCGTTGCTTTTAGCTCTGGTACTTGCAAAAGGTGTTAAGTTTGAAAAGAGCTTAGTAACTATCTACTTTATACCGGTTATTATTTCTACAGTTGTTATAGGACAGCTATGGATGAAAATATATAACCCTGATTATGGAATTCTTAACTTATTATTGAAGGCAATTGGTTTAGGGTCTTTTGCATCAGAATGGCTGGGTGACCCCAGTAGGGCATTAGCTGCTACATTTATTCCTATAATATGGCAGTATATCGGATATCATATGCTCTTAATGTATGCAGGTATAAAATCTATTTCCACCGATGTTTTCGAAGCGGCAGTAATTGATGGATCTTCTTGGTGGAATACATCTATGAAAATAACAATACCGATGTTGAAGCCTGTATTGAATGTGTCAGTTATATTCGCTGTTACAGGCGCACTGAAAGTATTTGATCTTGTATATGTTTTGACAGGCGGAGGGCCTGCACACGCAAGTGAAGTAATAGGCACATATATGGTAAGTACAATATTTAAAGGTAACCAGTACGGGTACGGTAGTGCAATGGCTGTATTTGTAATCCTTGAATGTTTTGCCTTATCCATCCTTGTAAGTCTATTGTTCAGAGAAAAGGAGGAAGCAAAATGAGTGACATAGTTCAGGGTAGAACTTCAAGATTTTCCATATCAAAAATCCTTATGTACGTAGCACTTTTCATAGTAGCAGTCATTCAGTTGTTTCCTCTGTATTGGATGTTCTCTTTCTCATTAAAGGATAATTCTGAAATTTTCGGAGGAAACCCTATAGGGCTTCCGGCAAAATGGCTGTGGTCAAACTATAGCAATGCTTTGTTACAGGGTAATGTAGGAAGGTATTTCATGAATAGTATAATTGTAACGGCAGCAACCATTGTACTTACAAGTATAATAGCAGTTATGGCTTCATATGCTTTGACCAGGATGGTGTTTAAACTGAGAAAGCCCTTAAATTCATTCTTTGTACTTGGATTGACGGTTCCTCTTCATTCAGCACTTCTTCCTATATTTATAATGCTGAGAAACTTAAAGATGGTTAACTCCTACTGGGCGCTGATAGTTCCGTATACTGCATTTGCAATACCTATGGCTTTATTGATTTTCTCAGGATTTATGAGTTCTATTCCAAGAGAAATGGAAGAGGCTGCCTGTATTGACGGATCCAGCATTTATAAAATATTTTTCTCAATTATACTTCCGCTTATGACGCCTGCAATTGCCACAGTTACAATTTTTACATTCCTTCAGGCATGGAATGAGCTGATGTATGCTGTTGTGTTCATTAGCGATGCAAAATACAAGACACTAACAGTCGGTATCCAGTCTCTGGCAGGACAATATACAACAGAATGGGGACCAATAGGTGCAGGCTTGATGGTGGCCACTATCCCAACTCTTATTATATATGCGTTAATGAGTAAAAAAGTTCAGGATAGTCTTGTCGTTGGTGCAGTAAAAGGCTAAAAAGATATTATAATGTCGCTTAGTATCCTGTATAATGGGATATTGAGTGATATTATTTATTAATCGCATATTTGCGGATTGTGGAGGTTAACAATGGAAAAGCCGAAATATTTGGACAAAAGCCTTTCATTTAAAGAAAGAGCTGCCGATCTAGTATCAAGAATGACTTTGGAAGAAAAAGCTTCACAACTTAGGTACGACGCACAACCTGTAGAAAGACTGGGAATTCCCAGATATAACTGGTGGAACGAAGCTTTGCACGGAGTTGCAAGAGCAGGTGTTGCAACAGTATTTCCGCAAGCAATAGGAATGGCTGCAATATTTGATGATGAATTTCTTGAGAAAATTGCAGATGTAATTGCAACAGAAGGAAGAGCTAAATACAATGAGAGCGCAAAAAAAGGCGACAGGGATATATACAAAGGTATAACCTTCTGGTCGCCTAATGTCAATATATTCAGGGACCCCAGGTGGGGACGTGGACATGAGACATACGGAGAAGATCCATATCTGACTTCCAGACTTGGAGTTGCATTTGTAAAAGGCTTACAGGGGGCTGGAAAGCACCTTAAAACGGCTGCCTGTGCAAAGCACTTTGCAGTTCACAGCGGACCGGAGGATGACAGACATCACTTTGATGCGGTTGTTTCACAACAGGATTTGTATGAAACATACTTACCTGCTTTTGAAGCACTTGTTAAAGAAGCAAAAGTAGAATCAGTAATGGGAGCTTACAACAGAACTAACGGAGAACCCTGCAACGGAAGTAAAACCCTCTTGAAGGATATTTTAAGAGACGGATGGGGCTTTGAAGGACATGTTGTTTCAGATTGCTGGGCAATAAAGGATTTTCATGAAGGACACGGAGTTACCAAAACACCAACTGAATCTGTGGCACTTGCATTAAAGAATGGTTGTGACCTTAACTGCGGAAATATGTATCTTCTTATTCTTCTTGCACTTAAAGAAGGTAGAATCACAGAAGAGGATATTGACCGTGCAGCTATCAGGCTTATGACAACCAGAATGAAGCTTGGTATGTTTGATGATGATTGTGAGTTCGATAAGATTCCTTATGAGTTGAACGACTCTGTAGAACACAACAAACTTTCACTTGAAGCTGCAAAAAAATCAATGGTATTACTTAAAAATGACGGATTACTGCCATTGGACAGCAAAAAGATCAAAAATATAGCTGTTATTGGACCAAACGCAGACAGCAGTTTAGCACTAAGGGCTAACTACAGCGGAACCCCATCTCAGAATATCACTATCCTGGACGGAATCCGCAGAAGGGTTTCCGAGGATACAAGAGTATGGTATTCAATGGGAAGTCACCTTTTCATGAACAGAGATGAAGACCTTGCACAGCCTGATGACAGACTAAAAGAGGCTGTTTCCGCAGCGGAGAGAAGTGATGTAGTTGTTCTGTGCCTTGGCCTTGACTCTTCAGTTGAAGGTGAACAGAACGATCAGGGTACAGTAATACTGGATGCAGGAGGCGACAAGGCTGATCTAAATCTTCCACAATCCCAGAGAAACCTGCTTAACGCTGTTCTCGCAACAGGTAAGCCTACAATTGTAGCATTACTCTCAGGAAGTGCATTGTCAATTGGAGATGCAGCTGACAAGGCAGCGGCTATAGTTCAGTGCTGGTATCCGGGTTCAAGAGGCGGTCTTGCATTTGCAGAAATGATATTTGGAGATTACTCTCCTGCGGGAAGACTTCCTGTTACCTTCTACAAGTCAACAGAAGAGCTCCCTCCATTTACAGACTACTCAATGGAAAACAGAACATACAAGTTCATGAAGGGAGAAGCATTGTATCCTTTCGGATTCGGCTTATCCTACACGAAATTTGAATACTCCAATATAGTATGTCCTCAGAATATAAATAATGGAGAGAACCTGTCTGTATCAGTAGATGTTCAGAATACGGGAAGTATTGACTCTGAGGAAGTTGTACAGGTATATATAAAGGATATGGAAGCTTCAGTAAGGGTTCCTAAACACAGCCTGTGCGGCTTTAAGAGAATATACTTAAAGAGCGGCGAAAAGAAGACCGTGACTTTTGAAATAGCCTCAAATTCAATGACCATTGTTGACGAAGCAGGAAAACGTTATATTGAAAATGGTGATTTCACTTTATATGTCGGAGGGTCACAACCTGACAAGACAAGTGAAAAATTATCAGGCAAGAAGCCATTGGAAGTAACATTTAATGTTAAGTAGTAGTTAATACAAGTTTATATATATTTAAAGGTCGTGAAAATTTAATTTCACGGCCTTTTTTGGTAGATTACATAAAAAAGTTATTGTTATTATTATTTTTCATAAATTTTTGGTATAATTTTCTTTAATTTAGATAATTTATCTAGATGGAGAAAAAGTATATAATTGGATTTACTAACCTCAATAGAGCCTTTAATCGTTGCCGGGTCACGTTAAATGCTTTAACGGCAGTATAATCTGATTACAGTGTAGCTTTCCGGCATGTCAAGTGATAGGGCGAGGCTGTGTAAAAGGACGGTAAATTGGGATGTACTGGTACATACTTTTTGTTAAATCTGGCAGAGAACATCGAGTGCAGCAATACATGAATAAAATAGCTGATACTGAAATAGCTAATCCATTTATTCCATTACATGAATTTCTTTTTAAAATTTCAGGTGTTGTGAAAAGAGAACTAAAACCGTTATTCCCGGGGTATGTTTTTGTTGAGTCAGTGATGCCTGGAGATGAATTCCTAAAAAAGTTGAACAGACCAATACATTCATCAAGTGACGTAGTCAAAATATTAAAATATTCCGATACGGAAATAGAAGTCAGGGAATCTGAAAAACAGATGCTGCTTGACTTATGTAATAACCGACATTGCATTGAATCATCAAGGGGAGTTATAAAAGGAGACAGAATACATGTAATAAACGGCCCTCTCAAGGGGCGGGAAAGCATTATAAGAAAAATTAACAGACATAAAAAGCAAGCTATGATAGAGATGGACATTATGGGAGACAAAAGAATTGTAAACGTGGCACTGGAAATCGTAGAAAAGATACAATAGTTTTTATGTTTACTATCATTATACATGGCAGATTTTTGGTAATAATAAAGTGTATCAATATATGTTGGTAACCCGTAGATGCTTATAACCATGAGTTTGAACGACATTATTAGTTTACAGGGCAGATAAATAGTGATACAATTAGCTAAAAATAAACAGATAAATGTAATCTGTCACAAATTATGGTATTAAGGAGATTTCTATTGTATGAACGATCAGAAAGGAAAAAGTACTAATTCAATAGATGAATTTGACATAACAAATTCGAGGCCCAAGTTCCCTAAACGTGCTATCGTAACCGCTGGTATGCCATATGGAAATAAAGAGCTTCACCTGGGACATATCGGTGGGGTTTTTATACATGCTGACACGTATGCACGTTTTCTTAAAGACCGCATCGGAAAAGAAAATGTAATCTTTGTGTCGGGTACTGATTGCTATGGCTCTCCTATATTGGAATACTATCGTAAATTGGTTGATAGCGGGTCTTTTGATGGTACTATAGATGAATTTGTTACGTATAATCATAAAAAACAAAGAGAAGTACTTGATTCATATCAAATCGACATTAGTATGTTTGCAGCATCGGCATTGGGACGTGCGGCGGAAATTCATCAAAAAGTTTCTTCTGATTTTATAAATAAGTTGTATTCAAACGGACATCTTAAAAAGATTACAACATCCCAGTTCTACGATACAGAGCTTGATGTTTTTCTTAATGGCCGTCAGGTTGTGGGACAATGCCCGATTGCGGGATGTTCATCAGAAAGAGGCTATGCGGATGAATGTTCACTGGGACATCAGTATATGCCTATAGATTTAATTAATCCTAAGAGTACTCTTTCGGGCAAAAAACCTGAAATGAGGGACGTAACCAACTGGTACTTTGAACTGGATGAATTCCACGATTTTCTCACCCAGTGGGTAAGTCAGTTAGAGCAAGATAAGAGTTCCAGAAAATTTGTAATCAAAAGCATAGGAGAATTTCTGGAGCCACCTGCGATATATGTAAAAAGGGATCAGATTGAAGTGCTAGAGTCTATAAAGGATAAGCTTCCTGAGTATGAATTGAGTGACGAAAAAAACAAATCATCAGTACTTATGGTATTTAAGAATCTTTCAGAGAGAGAAGCAGCTTGCCTCATACTTGCTGAAAACGGTATTCGTTACCGTACTGGAAAGACCCTTGTACCTTTCAGATTGACAGGTAATGTTTCATGGGGAGTTCCTTCGCCTGTATTAGAGGATATGAAGGACTTAACCATATGGGTTTGGCCGGAATCTCTTTGGGCTCCTATATCGTTTACAATGACTTATCTTGAGCAACAGAAGGCAGACACAAATGCATGGAAGGACTGGTGGTGCTCTAAAGAGGCTCAGGTATATCAGTTTATAGGTGAAGATAATATCTATTTCTACGGGCCTGTAGAAATGGCTATGTTTATGGGAAGCCAGGGCAAAGAAGTGTCTGCTAATCCGCCAGAAGGCGAACTGCAACTGCCAAAACTGATATGTAATAACCATGTATTGTTCTTAAATAAAAAAGCCAGCAGCAGTAGTGAAATTAAGCCGCCGAAGGCTGATGAACTACTCAATCACTATACATTTGAGCAATTAAGAGCTCATTTCCTTAGTCTTGGATTAGGAATAAAAAGTGTAGGTTTCCAGCCTAAACCCTTCAATCCTAATGCCACTGAAAAGGACAGTGACCCTGTTCTTAAAGAAGGAAACCTGCTGTCAAATGTATTTAACAGAGCAATAAGGTCATGTTTCTATACCGCTCAAAAGTATTATGACGGGAAAGTGCCTGTTGCTGAAGTAAGCAGTGAGGTTCTTGAGGAATCCAAAAAGACCATAATTGAATATGAAAGACTGATGTACAAAACAGATTTTCATTTGGTTATGAGCCTCATGGACAGCTATATCAGAAATATTAATAAATACTGGTCAAAGTATATTAAGCAGGCAGAGCAGGATAATGATGATGAACTTAGAACAAAGGTATTGGTTGATTCTTTGCATATGGTGAGAACAGCAACTGTTCTAATGCATCCTATTGCACCTAAGGGAACAGAGATGATACTAGAGTATCTCAATCTTGGCGAAGAATTCTGGAATTGGGATCGTATATTTGATACCATTTATGATTTTATGGAAGACCCCGAAAATCATAAACTCAAGTTCCTGGAACCAAGAGTAGACTTTTTTGAAAAGCATCCAAGCCAGTTACAAGAAAAAAATTAACTTAAAACGCATAAAATTTTCTGGAACCTGTCAGAATAAAAACTGAAATGCAATTTAATTATTTGGAGGCAAAACATAATGTCAAAAAAACAACAGCCTGATCAAAGAAAGGCAAGAGTTAAGACAAGTGCCGGACAGGTTCCAAATCCCGGTCAGAAGGCCAACACAGAAGTAACAACTCCAAAGTAAATTTAGATTTTAAAAGGCAAAACCAGCTAACCGCTGGTTTTGCCTTTTTTATTTCCCCCACAAGCTGAAATAATTACCACGAACATTTTCATGTTTAAATCCATATTTAAACATAAAAAAGTTTATTTTAAAGAATACTGTAAATAAGCTTGATAATAGTAAAAATTATGATACAATATTCCTGTATTTTTGACAATATTATTCAAAATCCGTCATAAAATTACTCTGTTTTTCAGAATAATGGTAATAAACTTATGGCGACATGATTTCGGGAGGGGAAGTAATGAGTTTTTTTGAAAGGCAATTCAAACTAAAGGAGAGCGGAACTAGTGTTGCAACTGAAGCAATGGCTGGATTCACTACCTTTTTTACAATGGCCTATGTCATTTTTGTAAACCCTACTATTTTAGGGCAAACAGGTATTCCTAAAGGTGGTGTTTATGTTGCAACAATACTAGCGGCAGTTGTAGGAACACTTATTATGGGGTTATTCGCCAATGTTCCATATGCACAGGCCCCTGGTATGGGATTGAACGCATTTTTTACTTTTACGGTTGTATTCGGACTGGGGTACACTTGGCAGCAAGCCATGGCAATGGTGTTTATCTGCGGTGTCATAAATATAATTATTACGGTAACTCAGATAAGAAAGCTGATAATTAAGGCGATTCCTGAATCTCTTCAGTTAGCCATCGGCGGTGGTATCGGATTATTTATCGCTTATATAGGTTTCAAAAGTGCTGGATTTTTGAAATTTACATCTGAAGGTAAGGCTTGGGAACCTCTGAAAATATTAGGGAATGATCCCAAATCCGCTACTGTTGTGGCAGACGGAGCAAATGTAGTTCCGGCTTTTGTAAACTTTACAAACCCTGTTGCACAGGTAGCATTGATTGGTCTTGTAATAACAGCTATTTTAATGATTCTTAAATTAAAGAGTGCCATACTTGTAGGTATAGTTGCATCTACAATAATCGGTATTCCGTTACATGTAACTGATATTTCCATGTCTACAACATACAAGGTAGCTGACGTTGCTCAAACAGCATTTAAGATGGACTTTGCAGGTTTGTTCAGTGATCCGGGTAAATTGGCTCTTGTTTTGGTAACAATTCTTGCATTCAGTTTATCGGATACCTTTGATACAATAGGAACTTTCATCGGGACAGGCCGTAAGAGCGGTATATTCGATGATAAGGATGAAGCAGAGCTGTTCGCGGGAAAAGGCTTCAAGTCTAAAATGGACAAGGCACTTTTTGCAGATGCTATTGCTACATCTATTGGTGCGGTATTCGGTACATCAAATACAACAACTTATGTTGAAAGTGCAGCCGGTATAGGTGTAGGAGGAAGAACCGGTCTTACATCGATATTTACAGCTATACTGTTTGCTTTGTGTCTGTTGTTTGCACCTATTGCAGGAGTAATTCCGGCAGCTGCCACTGCACCTGCTTTAATAATAGTAGGTGTACTGATGATGGGAAGCTTTGCAAAAATTAAATGGGATGATTTTGATGAAGCGTTGCCGGCATTCTTTACAGCTGCAATAATGCCCTTTGCATACAGTATATCAAGTGGTATCGCTTCCGGATTTATTATGTATGTGATTGTAAAGATATTCAAAGGAAAAGCAAAGTCGGTGCACCCTGTCATGTACATTGTAACGGGACTCTTTGTACTAAATTATATAATAACTGCGTTGCTTAAACTTTAATTATATATATTCCCCCACTTTTACTTCCTTTGTATGGACGGTTGTATAATAAGACCGTTCATACAAGGGTAGTTTTTTTGTAAGCAATATTATAAAATAAAAAAGTTGAACATATATGGAAAATGGAAAGGAAACTTGCATATGCCGTTAATTGATATGCCATTGGCAGAATTGAAAAAGTATAATGGAATTAATCCATGCCCACCGGATTTTGATGAATACTGGGCTAAAGCAAAAGAAGAACTGGATTTAGTCGATCCAAAGATTGAACTTGTTCCATCCGAATTTCAGGTACCTTTTGCAGAATGCTTCGACCTGTACTTTACAGGAGTAAGAGGAGCAAGGGTACATGCTAAATATTTACGTCCCAAAGGTGGAAATAAACCTCATCCTGCAATACTGCAATTCCATGGGTACACAAGTAACAGTGGTGACTGGAATGACAAACTGAATTTTGTTGCTTTGGGGTACTCTGTTGCAGCACTTGACGTCCGTGGTCAGGGAGGTTACTCGGAGGATTCTGGATGTGTAAAAGGGGACACTGTCCACGGCCATATAATGAGGGGACTGGATGATAAGCCCGAAAATATGCTTTTCAGACATGTATTTCTGGATACTGCCCAACTGGCTAAAGTTGTAATGTCAATGCCGGAGGTTGATGAGAACAGAGTGGGAGCTATGGGATTTTCTCAGGGAGGAGCTTTGACACTTGCATGTGCATCATTAGAACCCCGAATTAAGAAGCTTGCACCTGTTTATCCGTTCCTGTGCGACTACAAAAGGGTTTGGGAAATGGATCTGGCAAAGGATGCCTACAACGATATCAGGGATTACTTCAGGTTCTTTGACCCACTTCATGAGAGGGAAGAGGAAGTGTTCCAGAAGCTTGGGTATATAGATTTACAATACCTTGTCAAACATATAAAGGGGGAGGTACTGATGGGCGTGGGCCTGATGGATAATATATGTCCGCCTTCAACACAGTTCTCCGCTTATAATAAAATAACTTCCAAAAAGCAAATGCTTATTTATCCAGATTACGGTCATGAAAATATTCCTACAGTTTTGGATAAAATCTACCAGTTTATGTTAGATCTTTAAAATAGAGGCACCCGGATTGATTTAGTGTGAAATATCAGTCGGGTGCCTTATCTATTATCTTACGCCATACTGAAAAAGTAATCGTCTATTTTAAGCCTTAAATCGTGATTTATTTTATCAACTATGTCATAATCAATTGCATCTATGTATATATTTTCAAGGTCGTCGTTAAGATCTTTAGCTTTGGAAAGATAGTGTGTACCTTCGTGGATTAACCCTTTGTACCTTGAGACGATATCCTCCAGCTCTGACTTAAACTCCTCATCGGTACCGGGTTTAATGGCATAGGAGTATACATCTATAATTCTATCAGTATCCTTGGAAGGGAAATACTCATGAGGCGCGGTACTGTCAAATACAGCGACAGACAATTCTCTGATAATAACCATATCAAGACTGTCAGGATCAAAGCCACAGTGATATATCTCTACATCAAATCCTTTGTCCTGAGCTGATTGGGTAATCCTTTTCAGCATGGTGGATTTTCCCGAGCCGGGCCTTCCCTTAATAAAATACCTGTTTGACATATCGGAGGTAAGGTCCATGACGAAATCAACAGACCCTTTTGGAGTAGCACCCCCAAAAAATCTGTTCTTAACACTTGCCTGTTTATCTTGAAAGTTACTACCGATTATAGTGTTTATAGTCTCTTCTGTAAGTTCGTTCATTTTGTTAAAGTCGATATTTGAAATGTATATCTTTTCCCACTCATCGTGAACTTTCAAGGCCTGTGAGAAGAGCTTATAGGCACTTTCATAACACAAAGCAATTTGTTTATTGATCTTCAGAATCTCGTCTTTTAGGGGAATCAGCTTTTTGCTGTCCCAGGCAGTTCCAAGGTTTATGTACTCTTCAATTGCTCCGGGGGCTCTGGGTTCTACCACGTGAGGGTATGTTCCGTCAACAACGCCTATTCCCAAGGAAGGGAGAATAATACCATCCACTGAGCTATTGTCACAAGGGGAATGAATGTACTCTACGTCAAAACCTCTATTGTACCACTCCTTGCCGAATCTTTTCATGAGGGTAGATTTCCCGGTAGCAGGACCACCTTTAAGAATAAAAAGTCTGTCCAGATAATTAATATTGTCGTCCAAGTAATTTACAAATCCCTTCGATGAGTTTGCGCAGGCATAATAGTTAATAATTTTTGCACACAAAAAACACTCCACCTTTCAATAACTTAGGTATTATATTTCAGAATATGCGAATACTAGTAATATTGCTAAACCTGCTAACTAAAAATAACCACTTTAGCCAGGTGTGTCATGCAATATGTACAGTTAAAACACTTCGTTTTCTAAACCAATTAATTACATTGTATGTAATTAAAAACATATAAACATTAGCTGTATGCCTTGAACTATCTGAAATTAAAACAAAAAAATATATAATTATACTTTTGTATGAATATATATACATGAATTATTTGAATTTAAAAGTTGCATATTTCATTAAAAAAATAAAAATGTGACAAAAACATGTGTTGAAATTTATACAACTGTATGTTAAGATGGTTAGTGAAAAAATTATCAAATAATTTGCTTACCTTAAATACTGAATAGTACCGTGTTAATCACAAATACTACTCATTGATAGCAGTATATTTTTATAAATTGAAGGGAGAATTATAATGACTACAAACAAGAAATTAGAAGCTTGGGTTAAAGAAATTGCCGACATGTGTCAACCAGACCAGATTTACTGGTGTGATGGTTCTCAGGAAGAAAACG
>JAEXAH010000018.1 GCA_023458315.1 Pseudomonadota bacterium | reverse complement strand
GCCTTGCGGGCGATGGCCTCGGCGTCGATGTCGGTGTCGATCAGGGCGCGGGCGGCGGCCAGGGCGTAATTGCCGCCCGAGCCGATGGCGATGATGCCGTCCTCGGGCTCCAGCACGTCGCCCTGGCCGGTGAGGACCAGCGACACCTCCTTGTCGGCCACCGCCATCATGGCCTCCAGGCGGCGCAGGTAACGGTCGGTGCGCCAATCCTTGGCCAACTCGACGCAGGCGCGGGTCAATTGGCCGGGATGCTTCTCCAGCTTGCCCTCCAGCCGCTCCAGCAGGGTGAAGGCGTCGGCGGTGGCGCCCGCGAAGCCCACCAGGATGGTGCCGCCGCCGACGCGGCGGACCTTGCGGGCGTTGCCCTTGATCACGGTCTGGCCCAGCGACACCTGACCGTCGCCGGCGATGACCACGCGGCCACCCTTGCGCACCGACAGGATGGTGGTGCCGTGCCAGGAAGGAAGTTCGGACATGGAAGCGGGCCTTTCGGACTGGAAACGCGGTCCGCATAACATAAGGCGGATTTCGCCGCCGGGAAGCATGCTCGTTGCGGAAATCCCGTTCCGCGACCTTCCTTCGCGGGCCGCTTCCTGCTAAACCCATGACAGCAGCAAGGAGGCCCCCTATGCGCACGGGCAGCGTCGAGCGCAAGACCAATGAAACCTCCATCGCCATCGCGGTGGACCTGGACGGCAACGGCCGTTACGACGTGGACACCGGCATCGGTTTCCTGGATCACATGCTGGAGCAATTGTCCCGGCATTCCCTGATCGATCTCAAGGTCGAGGCCGATGGCGACCTGCATATCGACGCCCACCACACCACCGAGGACGTGGGCATCGCCATCGGTCAGGCGGTGAACCAGGCGCTGGGCGACCGCAAGGGCATCAACCGCTATGGTCACGCCTATGTGCCCATGGACGAGACGCTGGTGCGCGTCGCCCTGGACCTGTCCAACCGTCCCTATCTGATCTGGAAGGTGAAATTCACCCAGGACCGGCTGGGCGAGATGGACACCGAATTGTTCAAGGAATGGTTCCAGGCGTTCGCGCAGGCGGCGGGCGTCACCTTGCACGTGGAATGCCTGTACGGCGACAACAACCACCATATGGTCGAAGCCTGTTTCAAGGCTTTGGCCCGCGCCCTGCGCGAAGCGGTCGAGATCGACCCGCGCAAGGCCGACGCGGTGCCGTCCACCAAGGGCGTGCTGGGGGGATCGCTGTGAGCCAGCGGGTCGCCATCGTCGATTACGGTTCGGGCAATCTGCGGTCCGCCGCCAAGGCGTTCGAGCGCGTGGTGGCCGAGGAAGGGTTGGACGCTACCATCGTGGTGACGTCCGATGCCGATCTGGTGCGGGCCGCCGACCGCGTGGTGCTGCCGGGCGTCGGCGCCTTCGCCGATTGCCGTGCCGGTCTGGATGCCCTGCCCGGCATGGTCGCGGCCATGACCGAGGCGGTGCTGGAACGCGGCCGTCCGTTCATGGGCATCTGCGTCGGCATGCAATTGCTGGCCACCACCGGCCGCGAACACGGCACCCATGCCGGTCTGGACTGGATCAAGGGCGAGGTTTTGCCCATCACTCCGTCCGATCCGGCGCTGAAGGTGCCGCATATGGGCTGGAACGAACTGGCCTTCGTGCCGGGCAGCCATCCGCTGCTGGCCGATCTGCCGGACAATCCGCACGCCTATTTCGTCCACTCGTACCGCTATGTGGTGGCCGATCCCAGGCACCAATTGGCCCGCGTCGATTACGGCGGGCCGATCTGTGCCGCCATCGGCCGCGACAATCTGGTCGGCACTCAATTCCACCCGGAAAAAAGCCAGGTCACCGGCCTGCGGGTGATCGCCAACTTCCTCAAGTGGAAGCCGTAAAGGTTCAATGACGATGATTCTGTTTCCTGCCATCGACCTCAAGGATGGCGCCTGTGTGCGCCTCAAGCTGGGCCTCATGGAAGAGGCGACGGTGTTCAACACCGATCCCGGCGCCCAGGCCCGCGCCTTCGCCGAGGCCGGCGCCCAGTGGATTCACGTGGTCGACCTGAACGGCGCCTTCGCGGGCAAGCCGGTCAATGCCGGGGCGGTCGAGTCGATCCTCAAGGCGGTGAACGTGCCGGTGCAATTGGGCGGCGGCATCCGCGACATGGCGACCATCGAGGACTGGCTGGCGCGCGGCGTGTCGCGGGTCATCCTGGGCACCGTGGCGCTGCGTGATCCCGAATTGGTCAAGCAGGCGTGCAAGCGTTTCCCCGGCCGTGTGGCGGTGGGCATCGACGCCAAGGGCGGCCGCGTCGCCGTCGAGGGCTGGGCCGAGACTTCGGACCTGACCGTGCTGGAACTGGCGCTGAAGTTCGAGGATGCGGGCGCCGCCGCCATCATCTACACCGACATCGACCGCGACGGCGTGCTGGCCGGTCCCAACGTCACCGCCACCGCCGATCTGGCCCGGGCCATCACCACGCCGGTGATCGCCTCGGGCGGGGTGTCGTCGCTGGACGATCTGCGGGCGCTGAAGGCGGTGGCCGAATCCGGCATCGCCGGTGTCATCTCGGGCCGCGCCATCTATGACGGCCGCATCGACGTGAAACAGGCCATCGCCCTGCTGGCGGAGTAATCCTTCATGCTGAAGATGCGTGTCATCCCCTGCCTGGACGTCAAGGACGGCCGCGTGGTCAAGGGCGTCAACTTCGTCGATCTGATCGACGCGGGCGACCCGGTCGAGCAGGCCAAGGTCTATGACAAGGCCGGTGCCGACGAGCTGACCTTCCTGGACATCACCGCCAGCTCGGACAACCGTGACACCATCTACGACGTGGTCCGCCGCACCGCCGAGGCGTGCTTCATGCCGCTGACCGTGGGCGGTGGCGTGCGCCAGGTGGAAGACATCCGCAAGCTGCTGCTGGCCGGGGCCGACAAGGTCAGCATCAACACCGCCGCCGTGCACCGCCCGGAATTCGTGCGCGAGGCGGCCGAGAAATTCGGCAGCCAGTGCATCGTGGTGGCCATCGACGCCAAGCAGACCGGCCCCAACAAGTTCGAAATCTTCACCCATGGTGGCCGCAACGCCACCGGCATCGACGCCGTGGACTGGGCGCGGCGCATGGTGCAATACGGCGCCGGTGAAATCCTGCTGACCTCCATGGACCGCGACGGCACCAAGCAGGGCTTCAACCTGCCGCTGACCCGCGCCGTGGCTGACGCCGTCACTGTGCCGGTGATCGCCAGCGGCGGCGTCGGCAATCTGGATCATCTGGTGGAAGGCATCCGCGATGGCCACGCCACCGCCGTGCTGGCCGCCTCCATCTTCCATTTCGGCACCTACACCATTGCCCAGGCCAAGGCGCACATGGCCGCCGCCGGTATTCCGGTGCGTCCGGTCGAGGAGCGCGGCTGATGACCCATGCCATCGACACCCTGTTCGCCGTGATCGAAAGCCGCAAGGGCGCCGACCCGGACACCAGCTACACCGCCAAGCTGTTCGCCAAGGGCCGCAAGAAGATCGCGCAGAAGGTGGGCGAAGAAGCGGTGGAAACCGCCCTGGCCGCCGTTTCCGAGACTCCGGCGGCGGTGGCCGCCGAAAGTGCCGATTTGCTCTATCACCTGCTGGTGCTGTGGGCGGAAACCGGTGTCGCGCCCGATGACGTGTGGGCCGAACTGAACCGCCGCGCGGGCGTGTCGGGCATCGAGGAAAAAAACAGTCGAAAGAAATAAGGGGACCGCGTCATGGCTTACGATCCCAACAACATCTTCGCCCGTATCCTGCGCGGCGAGATTCCGTGCAAGAAGGTGTACGAGGACGATTTCGCCCTGGCCTTCCACGACATCAATCCCCAATCCCCGGTGCATGTGCTGGTGATCCCCAAGGGCGCCTATGAAAACATGACCGATTTCGCCGAACGCGCCAGCGATGCCGAGATCGGCGGCCTGTTCCGCGCCGTGCGCAAGGTTTCCGCCGATGTGGGCGTCGATGCCCCCGGCTATCGCATGATCGCCAATATCGGCGAAGACAGTGGCTCGGAAGTGCCGCATCTGCACATTCACGTTTGCGGCGGCAAGAAACTGGGCCGGATGATTCCCAAGGATTGACCAGGGTTTCACTGTATGTTTTGGCAAGGCCGGGCTTCATGCCCGGCCTTTTTACATAACAACGAAAGTGTTATGCTGGTTCTTCGGCCGCTTGATGAAAAGGGGCGCCCTTGAACAACGTGCGATCGGGAATTCTGGTGGCGGCGTTGGCCTGCCTGGGCCTGTTCCTGGTGCTGGCGGCGGGCGTGCATCAGGTGGTGCAGTCCGAGCGCGGGCGGCTGGAGCAGGAACGGCGCAGCGAAGTGCAGCGTCAGGCCGCCGCCCTGCTCAGCCGCATCGATTCCGAACTCAAGGGCGACGTGTTCCTGGCCAACGGTCTGCTGGCCCATGTCAGCGCCATGCGCGGCCATCTGGACGATTCGGTCAACGACGCCCTGCGCGCCCTGCACCGCCACGGCCGCCACATCCGCAATATCGGCGTGGCGCCGGGCAACCGCGTCAGCCATGTCTATCCGCTGGCCGGCAATCAGGCGGCGCTGGGGCTGTATTATCCCGATTCGCCCCAGCAATGGCCGGCCATCAAGACCGCCATGGAAACCCGCCAGACCACCATGGCCGGGCCGCTGAAACTGCGCCAGGGCGGCATCGGTCTGGTCAGCCGCACTCCGGTTTTCCTGGAAGATGGCGCCTATTGGGGGGTGCTGAGTCTGGTGATCGACGCGGGCGAATTGTTCGCGGCGGTGGGATTGGAACCGGAACTGGACGGCGTGCGCTATGCCCTGCGCGGCCGCGACGGGCTGGGCGAGCGCGGCGAGGTGTTCTTCGGCGATGCCGCCCTGTTTGCCAGCGACGCGGTGGTTCTGAATCTGATGGTGCCCGGCGGGTCGTGGCAGATGGCGGCGCTGCCGGTGGCGGGCTGGGGTGCCACCCGCCTGCCGCTGGGCGTGATCGAGGCGGTGGGCATCATCGCCGCCGCCCTGCTGGCATTGCTGGCCTTTGCCTATCATCGCGGCCGCATGGCGCTGGAGGCCAAGGAACGGCGGCTGCGCACCTTCCTGGAAACCACCCGCGACGGCGTCGTGGTCATCGACGAACGCGGTCTGGTGCGCGAATTCAACCCGGCGGCCGAGGAATTGTTCGGCTATACCCGGGCCGAGGTGGTGGGGGGATCGGTCAACCGGCTGATGCCCGCCGCCGAGGCGGCGGCCCATGACGGCTATATGAAGCTGCGCGCCCATCCCGGCACCCGCATGATGGGCGGCGGCCGACAGGTGTTCGGGCGGCGCAAGGACGGCAGCGAATTCCCCATCGAGGTCAGCGTCGGCGAGGCCGAGGACCAGAACGGCCGTCTGCATGTGGGCATCGTCCGCGACATCACCGAGCGCAAGGCGTTCGAGCGTCGGTTGATGGAAATGGCCACCACCGACAGCCTGACCGGCGCGCTCAACCGCCGCGCCTGGCTCGAGGCGGCCGACAGCGCCTTTCGTCTGGCGCAACGCTATGACCGGCCGCTGTCGGTGCTGATGATCGACGCCGACCATTTCAAGATGGTCAACGACACCCACGGCCACCATGTGGGCGACCTGGTGCTGGCCCGGCTGGCCCAAATCTGCCAGCAGGGCCTGCGCGCCACCGACAGTTTCGGCCGCCTGGGCGGCGAGGAATTCGTCGCCCTGCTGCCGGAAACCGATTTGGACCACGCCCGCGAGGTGGCGGAACGGCTGGTGCTGGCGGTGCGCGACGCGCGGGTGGAGCCGGGCGATGGCCGCGTCGTCAGCTTCACCATCAGCATCGGCGTCACCTGCGCCCAATGGTCCAGCCGCGACATCGACGCGGTGATCCAGGCCGCCGACCAGCAGCTTTACCGCGCCAAGAGCGAAGGCCGCGACCGGGTGTGCGGTTAATCAATTCCCGATGAGTGGAACTCATCGGGAATTGATTAGGCCCAAGGGGCCGCGCGGCTTATGCCGCGGGAGGCAAGAGGCGCGGAGGCGCCTCGCCCGCCGCTTGAGGGCGCCGGTGATCGGTTCCGATCACCGGGATATGGTATTACCGCCCCCACAGGCCGAAGGGCACCACCTTGTTATCCACGTCATGGCCGATATCGGCATGGCCCAGCCATGGCACATCGGCGCGGGCGCACCAGTACTGCGCCACCTCGTCCTCGCCCAGCACGAAATCCGGGTCGTTGTCGGGGATGGCGCCACAGCGACCCAGGCGCAGCCCGGCCAGTCCGCGCAAGGCGGGGGCGCTGAGGATCTGGCCCAGATCGCGGTCGATGCGGTACATGGGTTCGGCGATTTCCTCCAGCATCAGCACATGGCCGCGCAGATCGGGCAGGAACGGCGTGCCGACCAGATGGGCCAGGATGGTGATGTTGAAGGCGGCGGTGGGGCGATCGGCCACATGGGGCTCCAGCGCCGTGGCGGCGCTCTCCACCAGAAAGGCCAAAGCGCGGCGGACCGCCGCCGCGCCGCCGTCGCGGTTCAGGTCGGACGGCATGGGGCCATGGGCGACCCGGCCGATCCCGGCGGCATACAGCGCCCCCAGCAACGCCCCGGCGTCGCTGTAGCCCATATAGATTTTATCCCGTGCCGCCGGACCCAGCCCGGCCAGCACCGCCTCGGCCAGCCGGAACGAGCCATAGCCGCCGCGCCCGAACCACACCACGTCCACCTCGGGATCGTTGGCGGCGGCGATGAAAGAGGCCGCCCGCGCGGCATCGGGTCCGGCGAAATGGCCGCAGGATTCAAAGCATTGCGGGGCGAAGGCGATGGCGGGGCGGGACTCGCCGTACAAGGCGGCGGCCAGCGCCTCCAGGCGCGGCGGCAGGGTGGGGTCGACCCGGTTGCTGGGGGCGACCACGGCGATGTTCAGGCGCTTTGTCGGGGGCAAACCGGCGTTCCTTGCAAGCAGGTCGGGCAAATTGTAGCCTCCGGCCATGGAACACGACAGGCCCTATTTCTTCTGCGGCATCGGCGGCAGCGGCATGCTGCCCCTGGCGCTGATCGTCCACCGGCGCGGCCACGCGGTCGCGGGCTCCGACCGCTCGCTGGATCAGGGGCGCACCGCCGCCAAGTTCGATTTCCTGCGCGGCCAGGGCATCGCTCTCTCTCCCCAGGACGGTAGCGGCCTGACCGATCCGGCCACCATTCTGGTGACGTCGGCGGCGGTCGAGGAAAGTGTCTCCGACGTCCAGGCCGCCCGCCGCCTGGGCGCCACGCTGGTGACGCGGGCGCAATTGCTGGCCTCGTTGTTCAACGCGGCGCCGCGCGCCGTGGGCGTGGCGGGCACCAGCGGCAAATCCACCACCACCGGCATGATCGCCTGGCTGCTGACCCGCGCCGGGCTGGCCCCCGACGTGGTCAACGGCGCGGTGATGAAGAATTTCGTCACCGATGCCGTGCCCTTCGCCGGGGCGGTGGTGGGCGGCGGCGATGTCTTCGTGGCCGAAGTGGACGAAAGCGACGGCTCCATCGCCCATTACACGCCGCATGTGGCGGTGCTGAACAACGTCGCCTTCGACCACAAATCGCTCGAGGAATTGCGCCGTCTGTTCAGCGACTTTCTGGCCAAGGCCCAGGTGGCGGTGCTGAACCTGGACAACGCCGAGACGGCGCTGCTGGCCCAGGCGGTCCCGGCCGGTCGCCGTGTCACCTATTCCCTGGGCGGCGCCGATGCCGATCTGGTGGCCGCCAATATCCGGCCGCGTCCCGATGGCATCGCCTTTGACGTGCGCGGCCGCGACGGGTCCGCGGTGGCGGTGGATCTGGGGGTGCCCGGCCGCCACAACGTGTCCAATGCCCTGGCGGCATTGGCCACCGCCCGCGCCTTGGGCGTCGCGCTGTCCCAGGCGGCGGCGTCCCTGGCCGGGTTCTCCGGCATCCGCCGCCGTCTGGAAGTGACCGGCACGGCGGGCGGCGTCACGGTGATCGACGATTTCGCCCACAACCCGGACAAGATCGCCGCCACGCTCGACACCCTGCACGATTTCCCCGGCCGCCTGCTGGTGATGTTCCAGCCCCATGGCTTCGGCCCGCTGCGCCTGATGCGCCGCGAATTCGTGGAATGCTTCGCCGCCCGTCTGGCGCCCGACGACGTTCTGCTGATGCCGGAACCGGTGTATTTCGGCGGCACCGTGGATCGCAGCGTCAGCAGCGGCGACATTGCCGCCGACCTTCAGGCCCAGGGCCGCAACGCCCAGGCCCTGCCCGACCGCGCCGCCTGTGGCGAAACCCTGCTGTCCCTGGCCCGTCCCGGCGACCGCATCGTGATCATGGGCGCCCGCGACGATACCCTGTCGCTGTTCGCCGAGGAATTGCTGGGGCGGTTGCGGGCCTGAATCTCAGCGGATCGCCATCATTTCTCTTCGCCGATAAGTTCCTTCAGGTGTTCTATCCGGCGTCGGGTCTGATGATTGACGATCGCCTGCGGCGGCATGTCCGGCACGGCAATCTTGACGAAGGCAACCCAGGCATCGCGGTATTTCAGCCATGCCCGCTGGGCAGAGCGTATGCCCGCGTGGCTGGGGGCGCCGCCGAAATCGCCGAAATCGTAGGCCATGACCCGGCGGTAAACCCGGTTCAGTTCGGCGTCCGCCTTGTCATCGGCCACGGCCATGGACAGGGTGGCCTTGTCCGCCACCAAGTCTTCAAGATCCTTGATCATGCCGTTGGCGACATCTTCCTCGGCCAGGGTGATGAAGGCCCCGCGGGCGGTTCCTGACTGGTCGATTTCACCGCCATGATGTCGGGCGAACAGGTTTCCGCTTTCCATCAGCCGGGCCAGCGCGGTGGCGGCCTGCCCTTGGCTCCATCGGGCCTTTATGGGGGCCCAGCGCGTCTGACGCTCGGCTTCGGCTATCCGTTGGGCATGGTCGGCGCAAACGCCCATGCTGAGGCCGCTGGTGATATCATCGCACCAGTGAAATTCTTCGGCATTGTTCGGCCCTTGCCGCAATGCGAACAGGTGTTTGACCCGATAATGGCTTTCCATCGGCGCGAAACCCATGGTGCAGGCCATGGCGATCGCCGTGTCCAGATCGCGTTTGGCGCCTTTGCCGTTGGCGTAGATGGTCAACAAGATGACATCGCTGTCCATATAGCCCTCGCCTGCCCATAATTTGGCGCAGGCGAAAGCCTTGTCGGGGGCTGGCGGCACGCCGATGCCGTAATACAAAACCTCGGCGTCGCATTCCGGCATGCCGCCCTCGACACGGCGATCGGGGCGGTTTGGGTCGGGAATGGCGACGGACTTGAACTGGCGACAGATTTCCTTGGATTCGGCGAGGTCAGGATAGTCCGTCTCGTCCGCCCAATTTCCAGCCAGGGCCATCGAGGGAAAGAGCAACGTTGCCGCAAGAAAAACGCGCACGGACATTTTTCGCATCCCCAGGGTGTGACAGAGGGGATTTTCTCTCGAAAGACCACCGGTGCGCGAGCGCTTTCCGCTGCCTTCGGATCGAAAGCACGGGCCTATGACGCGTCAAACCGGATTTTTAAGAGAGAGTGGCGGAGGGGGTGGGATTCGAACCCACGATGAGCTTGCACCCATACCGGTTTTCGAGGCCAGATACCGCCCCGCACCCTGCGCCCTGATAATGGTCTAACCCATTGTTATTCCCTGTTTCTTGTTTCCATTCAGTTCCATTCGCGGACACCGCTTGGGACAATCAGTGTCCCAACGCTGTCCCATAAAGCAATGAATTCATAGAAAGTCGGAGTGCCTATGTTCTTGTTCACGTCTATAACGTGAACAGCGGTCACTTCGCCGACGTGTTTACGATATATGTGAGTATGTGTAGAGGTTTTCGTAAACAGTGCCTATTTCGTTACCAGCGAAATAACTTGCACATCACTGTATCGCGATACAGCGCGCACCATGGAAACATGAATCATCTAAAGCTCTTGCAAGCTTACACTTGCAGGCGTAAGGCTGTTGAGGAAACCCAATGGCATTTCGAGGCTGCCCATGCCGAGCGATTGGATGACTCTGGATCAACTGGCCGAGTTCCTCAGCCGCCCCAAGGCGACCATCCTCAAGGATCGGGTTCGGAACCCCGACGCCGTTCCGCCTGCCAAGCGACTGCCCGGAACCCGCCATCTGCTCTGGCATCGGCCAACTGTCGAAAAGTGGCTTGAGGGTCTGGCGCCCGCCTCACCCGATCCCATGCGCCCCAAGGGGCCGGGCGGTCGTCCGCGCAAGCCGCTGTGATGGCGACCGGCGCGATCAAGGCGGCGCGTGCCCCACCCGATCGGCGGGAGCCGGTGCGCCCATCCAGGGCTTGAAAGAAGAAAGGGCCGACAGCGCCAACTGTCAGCCCCTTCCGATCCAAAAACCGGCTGCCGGTCATGCAAGACAAGCGGCCAGATCGAGACCGTGATACCCCCGAATCTAGGCCCTCCCGTGCGGAGCAACAAGGAAAATTCCTTTTCCTTGAAAGCCCCTGTCTTGCCTGTCGGCAGCCCCGCATAAAGGGAATAACGCCATGTCGGCACAGATTGGGGATGCATCCACCGCCACCACAGCCGGTGGTACTAAACTTGTCAGTCGGACGTTTCTCGACGGCGACGACAAGGGCCAACCGCAAACCGGCGTCACCATCTACGATTACGGCGATGGCTTGATCGAAGCGGTTGCCTATCGTCGGTTCGAAACGTCCCAACACAACGACCAGCCCCCGCCCGAATGTCCCGACCCCGAGCGGCAACAGGACAACGAACGGCGCGCGACGGCACGGGCGAGGACGACGGTACGGCGGTTGGTGATGTTCGGCAACCTCACCCACCTGCTGACGCTGACCACCCGCACTTGCATCACCGACCCCGAACGCTTTTGGTCCTTGTGGGAGCGCTATGTCAGGCTGATCCGCGAACATTTGCCGGATTGGCAATACGTCACCGTGCCCGAACCCCAAAAGCGCGGTGCGGTCCATCTACACGCTGCCGTTCGGGGCTTTCAGGATGTGCGGCTGTTGCGGCGTTTGTGGCTGCGGGTTTTGTCCGAACAGGGAATCCAGGGCGGCGGATCGGTCAACGTGCGTCCACCGCGCAACGCCCGCCGCCCGAAGATCGCGGGCTATCTCAGCAAGTACATCGGCAAGGCATTCGGCGGTGCCTTGCGTACCGGGGGAGCCCATCGTTACCGCTCCAGCACCGCTCTCAAGGCCACCCCAACCCGTCGCATCATGGGAACGTGGCGCCATCTGCGCGATGCCCTGGAGAGCATCTTTGGGGATGCCGGTGTGGGTGTGGGCGGCATGGTGGCATTGGATGATGTCGGAGCGGTCTGGGGGTGTTCCTGGGACCGTGATGGTGACGCCGTGGTAACGACCGGATGGCCCCTATCGCCCCCTGCCCTCGTGGCATAAAGCGGCCATGGGCATTCAGGACGCGCAAGCATCTCGGGGCGGGACCGACTATCGCGCGGGCCGCATTTCAAGCGGGCGGAACAGTTGCTTTGCATCCGCAGGGCTGCGCCCTGCACCCCTGACCTTCTTGCACGCTGTCATGGGCAGATGGGCCACTGCCCCAACCCTCAAAGCGGCAAAGTCCGCTTTGCGCAATATACACTAGCACTAGTGCGCGCCGCGCACTGTGCTGTGTCGATGGAAACGGAGGGAAAGAATGAGCGAACGCCATTGGCGCAAAAGCGGCCCCCGCATGGCCGATCTGAGAGCGGATCGGCGCGCGGTCGGATTGGTCGAAACGACGGTGTGGGTACCGGCGGGAAGGGCTGCGGAAATCCGGGAATGGGCATGGGGATGGTGCGAGGAGCATCTCGATGCAAGCGGACTGCGGGCAGAATATGATCGCCAGCGCCGCGCTAGCTTGGACCGCGACGCATAGGGAGGGGTAGGAATACCCTGACGGTAGTGGTGAAAAATATGGTCACGCCGTTGTTTGGGCGATTACGACCGAGATCACGAGAAACGTCAGGATTTTCCTCAAGCGCTCACTCCCTCGCGTAGTGCATTTATGCGAACGCGAAGCTCATTTATCTTCAAGCGCTCCTTGCGGGGAATTTTCCCGCCCGCTCTCCGCATGAGGGTGTCCATGCAAAGGGACGCGGTGCAGGCCAGAATGTATGAATGGGACCACAACTCCAGCGCTGACCGAAAATCCAAACACGTTCCAACGGCAATTTCACTTGTCCAGCATTCCTTCGATGATCGAATAACTTCAAGCTTTCTAGACAATCTATCCATTGAATCAATTACTTGGTATATCCGCAGGGTGGCCTCACCAGATAGGCCTGCATCTATCCCAAGTTTCTCGAGCATAAAAAACTCAGGAACGTGCTCAGCAATAAGAATTTCAGGAGTAATGGCCACTGCCTCTTGGGAGCGCTTGGCCGCTGAAGCATAAAGATCAGACAGATATGCAGCCCGCTCGCCGATAAATTTCATTTCACGGCATATTATGGCGGCGTATGCTTTTGTATTTGCACGCTGCTTGCCCCAGATATAGATCAAATTGATTAGACCGGCTAGAAAGACGGCCAGGATGGTGAAAGCGGCCTGGGCCCATGCCGCGATTGTGCTGCCTTTCTCCCCAAGAAGGAGACACCAAATCTCATCCATTCTTCCTCCCGCACCCGATTCCATGGGATTTATCTTAGGCGGCCCACTTCACCCCAACCTATCCGCCAAATCTTCCGCCCGCAGATGCGTGTACCGCTTGAGCATCTGGAGCGTCTTGTGCCCCGTCACCGTTGCCGCTTCCATCGGGTTGAAGCCCTTTTCGAACAGGCGCGACGTGGCCTCGTGGCGCAAGTCGTGGAAGTGGAGATCGGCCAGCTTGGCCTTGTCGGTGGCGCGGCGGAAGAAGTAGGTCGCTTGGCTTTTGTTCAGCGGGAACACGCGGCCATCCAGGGTGCGGGGAAGCACCTTCAGGATTTCCCGTGCTCGGGTCGATAGGGGCGCCTCGCGGGTTTCGCCGTTCTTGGTGTCGCGCAGGATGGCCTTCTTCTCGCCCACGTCGGCCCAGGTCAGGTTGAGCAGTTCTCCCTGCCGGGCAGCCGTCTCCAGCGCCAGTTCCACCAGGGGCCGCAGCCACGGGCTGCCGGTGGCATCGCAGCCTTCCAGAAGCTTGGGCAGTTCGCCGGGCTGAAGGCGTCTGTCGCGGCCTTTGGCGGGGGCTGGGGCGGTGATCTTCTTCACCGGGTTGGACAGGCTTTCCAGGCCCCATTCGCGGCTGGCGACGGTGAACAGGTGCGAGATCAGCGCCAGATCGTTGCGGATGGTGGTGGGGCTGAGGCCCGTCGCAAGCTGCTGGTCGCGCCAGGCGGCCATATCGGCGCCGCGGATCGAGGCAAGGAAGCGATAGGCGAGGTCGTCGCGCTTCCACTTGGCGATGCGATAGCGTTCCTGCTCGGCGCCCTTCTTGCGGGGTGTCACCTCGCGTTCATAGCGCTCCAGGGCTTCGCGGAGGGTGGTGCGTTCGGCCTCGGTGGTATCGACATAGGTGCCGATGTCCATGCGGCGCTCGACATCGCGCGCCCATCTTTCACCGGCTGTCTTGGTGTCGAAGGTGCGGGCGACGGGTTTGTAACCCTGACGCCGGATTTTTACCTGCCAAGAATTACCGCGCTTGACGAAAGTAGCCATGGGGCACCTCGCACTTCGGTAGCGAGGAATTGTCCCACAGGTGTCCCAAACGCGCAACGGCCCCGCTTTTGGCGGGGCCGTTGAGGCGCATCGAATGACGGCTAAGTCATTGAAATGAGTGGCGGAGGGGGTGGGATTCGAACCCACGATGAGCTTGCACCCATACCGGTTTTCGAGACCGGCGCATTCGACCACTCTGCCACCCCTCCGCTGGGAAAAGTCGCTGGTCGGTGCGAGGCGCGGAGACTAGCGTAACTCGTCGTGCTCCGCAACCCCGTTTGACGGGGTTTCTCCCGATTTGCAAAGGGGGAGTGACGGTCTAGACTTTGCGGGCTGCTTTCGGGGGGAGTACCGCGTCATGCGTTTGTCGGCGATCACTGTGTATTCGCTTGCCGTGCTGGTTCTGCCGTGGGATGCGGCGGCGCAAATGGGGTCGCAGATGCTGCGCAATCAGGCGCGCATGGTCGAGCGCACGGTCAGCCGCAACCTGGACCGGGTGTTCAAGCCGCGTCTGGTGGTGCGCGAGGGCGCCACCGGGCCGGTGACGGCCATGGCCTTGTCGGCGGACGAACGCTTTCTGGTGTCGGCGGTGGGCGACAATGCGTTGCGGCTGTGGGACCTGAACGCCGGGCGCGAACTGGCGCGGCTGCCCGGCCATGACGGCCGTGTCGCTTTCATCGCCCTCAGCCCCGACGGCACCCGGGCGGCCAGCGCCGCCGCCGACCGCACCGTGCGGCTGTGGAGCTTGCGCAAGGTGGGTGCCGCCGGGGTGATGGACGGTTTCGCCGCGCCGGTCAGTGCGGTGGTGTTCGTGGACAACCAGCGGGTGGTGGCCGCCGATGCCTCGGGGGCCATCACCCTGACCGGGGCGGCGCCGGTGGCGGCCCATGCCCCGGGTGCCGTGATCCTGGCGGCCCTGGGCGATGGCCGTTTCGTCAGCGGCGGCGTTGACGGCATGGTGCGGCTGTGGGACGGCCAGGGCGGCGCCGGTCCGTCCATCGCCGTCGCGGCGCCGGTCCTCGGGCTGGCGGCGGCGGCGGGCCGGGTGGCGGCGGCGTTGGCCGATGGCCGTGTGGTGCTGATCGACACGGCGGCGGGCACCGTCACCACCACCTTGTCCGGTCATGACGGCGCGGCGGCGGCGGTGGCGTTCGGCGCCGATGGCCGGGTCTATTCCGGTGGCCGCGACGGCAAGGTGCTGGCCTGGGACGACGGCAAGCCGGTGGTGCTGGGCCGCCACGACGGCGCCGTCAGTTTTGTGTCGGCCAGCCGCGACGGCGCCTTCACCCTGTCGGCGTCCGAGGACGGCACCACCCGCCTGTGGAACACCGCCACCCGCCAGCCGCTGGTGACGCTGTTGTCCACCAGCGAAGGCTGGGCGGTGGTCGATGCCAAGGGGCGTTATGACGGCACCCAGACGGCGCTGAACGGCATCGACTGGCAGGGGGACGACGCCGCCGTCGGCATCGAAGCCTATGCCGAAACCCATTTCGAGGCGGCTTTGCTGCCGCGCGTGTTGCAGCAGGACGCGTTGCCCGAGGCCAAATCCATTCCCGACGGCGTGCGTTATCCGGCCAAGATCCGCTTCGTGACGCCGTCGGTATCGGGCGCCGCCGCCAACCCCACCGTGGCGGTCGAGGTCGAGGCGTCGGACGATGGCGGCAGCGGAATCGCCGAATTGCGGCTGTACCGCAATGGCCGCCAGGTGGCGGCGGATGCCGCCCAGGTGCGGCGGGAAACCGATGCCGCCGGGGCGGCCAGGCTGGTCGGTCGTTTCGAGCTGGCCCTGGGCGATGGCCGCAACGTGCTGTCGGCCACGGCGGTCAATGACGATCGCATGGAAAGCCCGCCCCAGACGGTGGTGCTGACCGCCGCCGCCCCGCCCCCCGCCCCGCCCCAGGTGCACCTGCTGACGGTGGGCATCAACGCCTATGGCAACAAGGACCTGAACCTGTTCTACGCCCGGCCCGACGCCCGGGCGGTGGGCGGGTTCTTCAACAGCGGCGGGCGTTTGACCGAGCGCATGGGCCATGCGGTCGCCATCGAGGACGGCCAGGCGACCAAGGACAACATCCTGAAGGCCATGGCCGAATTGCGCCGGGCGCCCGCCCAGGATCTGGTGGTGATCTACATGGCCGGGCATGGCGTGTCGCTGGGCGACGAATGGTATTTCGTGCCGCACGAATTGCGCGACGCCGACCGGCCCGAAGCGCTGCGCGAGGCCGGACTGTCATCGGCCGAGTTGAAGGCGTTGCTGGAATCCATGAACGCCGACCGCACCCTGCTGCTGTTGGACACCTGCCATTCCGGCACGGCGGTCAGCCCGCTCAAGGATTACCGGGGCCTCAAATCCCTGCGCCTGCTGGCCCGTTCGGTGGGCACCCACATCCTGGCCGCCACCGACCGCAACCAATACGCCATCGAACTGGCGCGGCTGGGCCACGGCGTGTTCACCTATGCGTTGCTGGAGGGGCTGAAGGGCAAGGCCGACACCGGTCCCGCCGACGGCATCGTCACCGCGTCCGAGGTGATCCGCTTCGTGGAAAAGACCGTGCCGCTACTGGCCGAGCAATACACCGAATACGCCCAGTACCCCACCGGCTATTCGCGCGGCGTGGATTTCCCGGTGTCGCGCACCGCCAAGCCATGAAAACAAAGGCCCCGGCGGTTTCCCGCCGGGGCCTGATTGTTCTTGCCCGCGATCAGAAGCGCAGGCGGGCGTTCAGCAGCAGACCCATGGATTCGCTGCGGTCGCGGCCGACCACCCGGCTGATCTCGACGCCCACCGATTCGGTGTCGGTCGGCGCCCAGTCGAAGCCCAGATAGAACTGGAATTCGTCGGCATCGTCGCTGCCGCCGGGGCGGATGCCGTCGTCGCCCACGTAATCGGCGACGAAGTCATAGGCGTAATAGGCGGCGGCGAACGGCTCGACCCGGCCCAGCAGCGTGGACAGGCGGCCACCGACCTTGCCCTGCACCAGATGACTGGTGCTGGCGCTCTGGTGTTGGGCGACGACGCCCTTTTCGTCATAGCCGTTGGTGCGGGAATAGGCCCACAGCGCGCCGACATCGCCGCGCAGCAGCCACGACCCGCCCAGATCCAGGCTGTGGTGGCCGTTGACCGCCGCCATGGAACGGTAGCCGTCGAAGCTGCCCTTGGCGTTGCCGCCGGCGCGGGTGGCGTCGCCGTTGACATAGGCCAGGCCGACCAGGGCGTCGATGCTGCTGCCCTGGCCGAAATCATGACCCACATAGGGTACGGCCCACCAGGCGTCGGCGTCCAACTGGCCGCTGTTGAAATCGGTGGAGATGCTGTTGCCTTCGTGGAACACCGAGACACCGGCGACGGTGCGCTCGTTCAGCAGCAGGTCGAAACCGGCGGTCTGGTTGTTCAGGCCGCCGCTGAAGGCGGCGCCGGGCACCGAATTGCTGATCGCGGTGGCGCCGATGGCCGCCCACAGCGCATAGCGCGGCCCGCTTTCGCCGGTGGACACGCCGGTTTCCACCGTCTCGGCGGCGGCGGTGCGGGTGACGTTGGCCTTCAGCGCGTTGGCCACCCGGTTGCCGACGGCGGTGCTGACGCTGGCGGCACCGGCACGGTTGGTGCTGTCGTTTGTTTCGGCGGTGCTGGACGCGCGGGGCGAGTCACCGCAATTGTAATAGCTGCCGCCCGACACCGAACACCCGTCATGGCTGGTCGCCCAGGCGGGGCTGCCGCACAACATCAGGCCGCCGCCCAGGCAAGCCAAACCCCCAAGAATCTTACGCACCGGCTGGTCCCCCATACAGATAGCACCATGCTTGATGGGGGTATTCATACCGAACAGCCGATGGCGATCCAACACGTTTTGCCGCCCCTATCGTAAGAACAGGGACGGCAGTTGCATAAATGCAACCTCGTGGATTTTACTTAAAGCGGGATGGCGGGGGGCCGCGCCGTTATTTCGGCGCGACCACCATGACCATCTGGCGGCCTTCCATCTTGGGGATCTGCTCGATCTTGCCGAGGCCCTCGATGTCGTCGCGGACGCGTTCCAGCACCTTCATGCCCAGATCCTGGTGGGCCAGTTCGCGGCCACGGAAGCGCAGGGTGACTTTCACCTTGTCGCCTTCCTCCAGGAACTTGCGCATGGAGCGCATCTTCACGTCGTAGTCGTTGTCATCGATGTTGGGGCGGAGCTTGATCTCCTTGACCTCGATGACCTTCTGCTTCTTCTTCGCTTCGTTGCGCTTCTTCTGGGCTTCGTACTTGAACTTTCCGTAGTCCAGAATCTTGCACACCGGCGGTTCGGCGTTCGGCGACACCTCGACCAGATCCAGACCGGCCTCTTCGGCCATGATCAGACCTTCGCGCAGGGTGACGACGCCGATCATCTCGCCGTCGGCACCGACAAGGCGAATGGAACGGGCATCGATTTCTCGGTTGACGCGCGGCCCATCGTTTTTGGGCGGCGTCTGCATGGGTGGCCTAGCTATGAAAACTTCTCCATCGGCAAGAACAATACACAGAGCCCGCCCCCATGTTCCCCCCTTTCCCTGGCATCCAGCGGATGGATGTCAGCGGCAGGACACTGGGAACGGGCCTGGCTCCCCGTCACGCGCACGACCCCGGATCAGGCCGGAGGCGTGGCTTCGTGCACGAGTGTAGCAACAGCTTGGTCCAGCGCAACAATTTCTTGATTCTGGCTGCCCAGGCGGCGGATGGCGACCTTGCCTTCCTCGGCCTCGCGCTTGCCGACCACCAGCATCACCGGCACCTTGGCCAGCGAGTGCTCGCGCACCTTGTAGTTGATCTTTTCGTTGCGCAGGTCGGCTTCGGCGCGGATACCGGCTTTCTTCAGGGTATCCAGCACCTGCTGGGCGTAGTCGTTGGCGTCGGACACGATGGTGGCGACCACCACCTGGGTCGGGGCCAGCCATACCGGGAACCGGCCCGCGAAATGCTCGATCAGGATGCCCAGGAAGCGCTCGAAGCTGCCCAGCACGGCGCGGTGCAGCATGACCGGGCGGTGGCGGGCGCCGTCCTCGGCGGTGTAGCTGGCGTCCAGGCGTTCGGGCAGCACGAAATCCACCTGAAGGGTGCCGCACTGCCAGTCGCGGCCGATGGCGTCGCGCAGCACGAATTCCAGCTTGGGGCCATAGAAGGCGCCTTCGCCGGGGTTCAGGGTGGTTTCCAGCCCGGCGGCGCGGGCGGCTTCCACCAGGGCGCTCTCGGCCTTGTCCCAGGTTTCGTCGCTGCCGGCGCGCTTGGCCGGGCGGTCCGAGAACTTCACCCGCACGTCCTCGAAGCCGAAATCCTTGTAGACCGACTTGAGCAACTGGCAGAAGGCGACGGTTTCCGAGGTGATCTGATCCTCGGTGCAGAAGATATGCGCATCGTCCTGGGTGAAGGCGCGCACGCGCATGATGCCGTGCAGGGCACCCGACGGCTCGTAGCGGTGGCACGAGCCGAACTCGGCCATGCGCAGCGGCAGGTCGCGGTACGATTTGATGCCCTGGCGGAAGATCTGCACGTGGCAGGGGCAGTTCATGGGCTTGACCGCAAGATGACGTTCATCCTGGGTCTTGATGGTGAACATGCTTTCCGCGAACTTGTCGGCGTGGCCCGACGCTTCCCACAGCGAGAAATCCACCAGTTGCGGGGTCTTGACCTCCTGGTAATCCTCGGCCTCCAGGCGGCGGCGCATGTAATTCTCGACGGTGCGGTAAAGCTGCCAGCCCTTCTGGTGCCAGAACACGCTGCCCACCGCTTCTTCCTGCTGGTGGAACAGGTTCATCTCGCGGCCCAGGCGGCGGTGATCGCGCTTCTCGGCCTCTTCCAGCATGGTCAGATAGGCATCCAGGTCCTTCTTGTCGAACCAGGCGGTGCCGTAGATGCGTTGCAGCATCTCGTTCTTGGAATCGCCGCGCCAATAGGCGCCGGCCAGCTTCATCAGCTTGAACGCCTTGCCCAGCTTGGCGGTGTTGGGCAGATGCGGGCCGCGGCACAGATCGATGAAGGCGCCCTGGCGGTACAACGAGATGGTCTGCCCGGCGGGGATCGAGGAAATGATCTCGGCCTTGTACTTCTCGCCTTGGTCCAGGAAGAACTTCACCGCGTCGTCGCGGTCCCATTCCTCGCGCACGATCTGTTCGTCGCGGGCGACGATCTCGTGCATGCGGGCCTCGATCTTCTCCAGATCGTCGGGGGTGAACGGGGTCGGACGGGCGAAGTCGTAATAGAAGCCGTTCTCGATGCTCGGGCCGATCGTGACCTGGGTCTCGGGATACAGTTCCTTCACCGCCTCGGCCATGACGTGGGCGGCGTCGTGACGCAGCAGCTCCAGCGCGTCGGCGCCGTCCTTGGCGGTGATGATGGCCAGTTGGGTATCAGTGGTGAGAGTGGTGGTCAGGTCCTTCATCTCGCCGTTGACACGAATGGCCAGCGCGGCCTTGGCCAGGCCGGGGCCGATGTCCTTGGCCACGTCCAGGCCCGTGACCGGACCCGGGTAGCTGCGGACGCTGCCGTCGGGAAGCGTGATGGCGACCATGTGAACCTGCTCTCTGCTTTGAAAGGTTATGAAACGCCCGACTGTAGGCGCTTTGCCTTTCAAGTCAAGGGAAGCTCGCGCGATTCAGGCCAGCAATTCCGCCAGCGCCCGCTGCACCTCGGCCCCGTCCAGATCGGACAGGCTGGGGCGGCGCAGGATGGTGACGCGGCCGCGCGGCGCGCACAGATCGGGGTTGGACTCGTGCGAGAACAGCACCACCGACGGGCATCCGGCGGTGGCGATCAGATGCATGGGGCCGGTGTCGTTGCCCAGGGCCAGCACGGCGCGGCGCCCCAGCCCCAGGATGTCCAGGAACCCGGTCTTGCCCGCCAGCGACAGGGCGGCGGGACAGGCGGCGCGGATGATGTCGATCTCGGCCCGTTCGGCATCGGTGCCCAGCAGCACCGGCGTGACCCCTGCCCCGGCCAGCCAGCGCGCGGCTTCGGCGAAGCATTCGGCGGGCCAGCGCTTGGCCGGGCGGTGGGCGGCGCCGCCCGGACACAGCAGGGCGAAGCGGCCGGGCAGGCCGAAGCGGCCGATGTCGGCGGCGCCTTCCGCCCAGTCCAGATCGGGCGGCGGCACGGCATCGATGCCCGCCATGGCCAGTTGCTCGGCCTGACGTTCGATCGTGTGCATATGATCACGATCAGGATTTGCATGGGGCAGATCGCAGCCGGGGGCGATGCCCGACCACTCGACCTCGCCGCCCATCAGCCGGAAATACCAGCTTGAACGGTCCGAGGTCTGAAGGTCGTAGACCCGGCGGAAATGGCCCGATGCCAACTGCCGACGCAGCTTCAGCACCTTGGCCACCTGCCACATCTTGGGCTTGTCGTCGATCCAGACGTGGTCGAAATACGGACTGGCGGCGGCCAGGGCGGCATAGGGCCGTGTGGTCAGCAGGGTGATCTCGGCATCGGGGTGATGGGCGCGGATGGCGGCGAACGGCCCGAACGCCTGGACGAAATCGCCCAGCGCCCCCAGCTTGATGACGAGAATACGTCCGGTCACGCCGCCTCCGGGTCCACCGGCTGGATGTTCTGCACCACCGCCGGGTCGCCGCGCAGGATTTCGTCATAGACCGCCAGGGTGCGTTCGCACATGGCTTCCTTGCTGAAATTGGCGCGGACGAAGCTTTGCGCCAGGGCGGCCATGTCGCCGCGCTCCTCGGCCGACAGCGCCAGGAAGCGGTCCAGGGCGGCGGCCAGGGCATGGGGATCGCCGGGAGCTGTCAGCCAGCCGGTGCGGCCGGGCAGGATGGATTCGCGCGGTCCGCCATGGTCGGACGCGATGACCGGGCGGCCCATGGCTTGGGCCTCGGCGACCACGCGGCCGAACGCCTCGGGGTCGGTCGAGGCCGACACCACCACGTCGGTCAGCATATAGGCGGCGGGCATGTCGCTGCATTCGTCGACGATGTGCACCACGTCGGTCAGGCCCAGCCGGGCGATCAGGTCGGTCAGTTCCTGGCGATAGCCCGCGCGGCCCTGGTCGGACCCCACCAGCAGACAGCGGATGTCGTGGCGGCCCAGTTCGGCCAAGGCGCGGATCAGCACTTCCTGGCCCTTCCAGCGGGTCAGGCGGCCGGGCAGCATGATCACCGGATAGCCGTCGGGCAGGCGCCAGCGATGGGCCAGGGCGATGATGCGCTCGGCGCTGACGCGGACCGGGTCGAACTTGGTCAGGTCGACGCCGCGATGGATCACCCGGATCTTTTCCGGGGCGACGCCATAGACGCGGCGCATGTGCTCGGCGATGAATTCCGAGATGGCGATGACCCGCTCGCCCTTGGTCATCACCGAATTATAGAAGTGCTTGAGGCCGAAGCCCCCCAGGTTGTAGGTGCCGTGGAAGGTGGTCATGAAATGGGCGCCGGTGCGGTTGGCGGCGGCCAGCGCGCTCCAGGCCGGGGCGCGCGAGCGGGCGTGGACGATGTCCACCTGGTGCCCGCGGATCACCGCTTCCAGGCGCCTGACGTTGGCGCGCATCACCAGCGGGTTCTTGCTGCCCACCGGCAGTTCCACATGCACGGCGCCGCAGCGGGTCAGCTCGCGCACCAGGGGGCCGCCCGCGCTGGCCACCACCGCCTTGTACCCGGCTTCGGTCAGGGCCTGGGCGATTTCCACCGTGCCGCGTTCGACGCCGCCCGTGACCAAAGCGGGCAGCACCTGCAACACGCAGGGCGCGCGGCCATCGGCCAAGGGTGATTGACGGGCGGCCTTCGGCAAGGCATCGATGGGGGAGGTTTCGTCCATGGACATAGGCTAAGGAATTTTCACGCAAATGGCTGAAGCGACCAACGCCGCCCCCGGGGCGTCCGGGGCCGGGATATTAGCACGCGACGGCGGCGCGTCCATCGCCTACCGTCGCCTCGATGGCGTTAATCCCGGCGTGGTGTTCATCCACGGCTACCGTTCCGACATGTCCGGCGGCAAGGCGCAGGCGTTGGAGGCATGGTGCCGCGACACCGGCCGCGCCTTCCTGTGCTTCGACATGTTCGGCCACGGTCAAAGCTCGGGCAAGGTCGAGGACGGTTGCGTCAGCCGTTGGGCCGACGATGCCGAAACGGCGGTGGCGGCCCTGACCCGTGGCCCGCAAATCCTGGTGGGGTCCAGCCTGGGCGGCTGGATCGCCCTGCTGACGGCGTTGCGGCTGCGGCCGCGCATCGCCGGTCTGGTGGGCGTCGCCGCCGCGCCGGATTTCACCGAGGATCTGATGTGGAACGCCTTCAGCCCCGAGCAGAAGCGCCAGTTGATCGAACAGGGCCACGTGGTCGAGGAAAACTGCTACGAGCCGGACAATCCCTGGATCATCCCGCGCCTGCTGATCGAGGACGGCCGCAACCACCTGTTGCTGCGCGATGCCGTCAACCTGTATTGCCCGGTGCGGCTGATCCAGGGCCAGAAGGATGCCGACGTGCCGTGGCAGACGGCGCTGCGCATCGCCGACAGCCTGGCATCCGAGGATGTCGAAGTGATGCTGGTCAAGGACGGCGACCACCGCCTGAGCCGCGATCAGGATCTGGACCGTCTGGTGCGGGTGGTGGCACGGCTGGCGGAGCAGGTCGGCCCGACGGCGTAGCCCCGGGCTGCGCCTGTTCCAGCCACGCCACCATGGCGGCGGCGCCGTCTTGGCCTTCGGCGGGGGCCCAGGCGGCGAAATCCTTGTCGGTGGTCGGACGATAGGGGCCGGGTTTGACCTCCAGCGCCAGGGTGTCCGGCGCCAGGGCGACCACGCTGTGCCATTGACCCGGCGCCAGTTGGGCGATGCGGTCGCCGCCCGGCCGCAATTCATGGCGGCCGGTGACTTTGCCCGCCGCGTCGAAGGTCAGCACCGCCAGGGCGCCATCCAGAACCGCGAACAATTCCCATACCGTATCGACATGGCGGTGGGGCCGCACATAGGTGCCGGGCTGCAACGCGATGACCACGCGCTGCACCGGGTCGGCGGATTCGTCGTGCAGGGTGGCGTGGGTGCGGCGGCGCGGCGCCGTTCCGGCGGCGGCGGCCATGTCGGCCAGATGCGCGGCGGTGATCAGCTTCACGGCCCAACCCTTATGGGACAAATTGTTCGGCGATGATGCGTTCTTCCAGATTGTGTTCCGGGTCGAACAGCAGGGTCAGGTCGATGGACCGGTCCTCGCGCACGTCCACTTCGGCCACGTCGCGGGCCTCGGTGTAATCGGCCACCGCCGAGACCGGGCGCTTGTCGGCCTCCAGGATCTCGAAACTGACCTGGGCGGTATGCGGCAGCAGGGCGCCGCGCCAGCGCCGGGGGCGGAAGGCGGAAATGGGGGTCAGCGCCAGGATGCCCGCGCCCAGCGGAATGATCGGGCCGTGCGCCGACAGGTTATAGGCGGTGGACCCGGCCGGGCTGGACACCAGCACGCCGTCGCAGATCAGCTCGTCCAGGCGTTGCTTGCCGTCGATGCGGATCAGCACCTTGGCCGCCTGCCGGGTTTCGCGCAGCAGCGACACCTCGTTGATGGCCAGGGCCTCGATTTGGGTGCCGTCGCGCAGTTTGGCCCGCATGCGCAGCGGGTGCAGCACCACGCTTTCCGCCTTGCGCAGCCGGTCGATCAGGCCGTGCTCGCGGAAGCTGTTCATCAGAAAGCCGACCGAGCCGCGATTCATGCCGTAGATGGGCACATGGCGGTCGATATAGCGGTGCAGCACTTCCAGCATGAAGCCGTCGCCGCCCAGGGCGACGATCAGGTCGGCCTGTTCCGGCGGCACGTGTTCGTAGCGGTCTTCCAGGCGCTTGCGCCCGGCGTTGCCCGCCTCGGTGTCGGCGGACACAAAGGCGATCTTGGAAAAATCCATGGGAACGGCCCACCCGGATGCAGAGGGCGGCACTATACACCGCGCCGTGGCGGGCCGGAACATTTCGTCTTGCCGTGGGCGGGCGCATGGCGGAAAAGGATGTCGGAACGCAAGGGGGCCCCCGTGACCGATACTCCGTCGACCGATATTTCCGCCGAAGATGTGATCCGCTGCGCCGTCAGCCTGCGCACGCCGTTCAGCGTGCGTCACCTGCCGCCGCTCAGCCGGTTGCACCGCGCCGCCTTCCGGGTGCGCCGCCGCCTGTCCAAACGGTTCGTCGGCAAGCCCGCCAAGCGGTTGTTCCGGCTGGCGCTGGCGCTGGGCCTGGGTGGCGAGGGCCGGGTCGGCGTGCGGGTCGGCGGGGCCGAGCGCGAGGTGCGCTTCAACGCCCGCAACACCCAGTTCGGCGCCTTTTACCTGCCGCAAAGCCTGCCGGTGTACGAACCGGAAACCTCGGCCTTGCTGGACCGGCTGGTGGCCGACGATTCGGTTTTCGTGGACGTGGGCGCCAATTGGGGCTGGTACAGCCTGCTGGTGGCCAGCCGTCCCGGCTTTTCCGGCACGGTGCACGCGTTCGAGCCGTTCCCGGAAACCTTCCGCGATCTGGCCTCGGTGGTCGAGCAGGCGGGGTTGGCCGACCGCGTGCGCTGCCACGACGTCGCCCTGGCCGACCAGGACGGCGAATCCAGCATGGCCTTTTCCGATGGCGTGCAAAGCGGCCTGGCCCGTCTGGGCGAGGAAGGCGGCACCAAGGTGCGGCTGGCGCGGTTGGACACGCTGGGCCTGCCCGATGCCGACGTCATCAAGATCGACGCCGAGGATCACGAACTGGAAGTGCTGGTCGGCGCCCGCGCGGTGCTGGAACGCGCCCGGCCGTTCGTGGTGTTCGAAAACTGGCTGCACCGCGACCGCCCTGCCCTGACCCTGGACCCGTTCGCATTGCTGGCCGGGCTGGGCTATCGCTTTTTCTATCCCGGCTGGGTGGCCGGTGGCCGCGACTGCATCGATATGAAGCCCCCGGCCGACGGCCGCACCGAACTGGCGCTGGTGCCGTTCCTGCCGGTGCAGCGCTTCCAGTTGCCCGGCCAGCTCAACGTGCTGGCGGTGCATCCCGACCGGCTGGCGGAATTGCGGCGGCGGCTGGGCTGATCCGGCGGGTCAGCCGCCGGTGACGCTCATGTGGCGGCCCAGCGCCGGGGCGGCGCCACGGTCGATGACGAAATCGTGGCCCTTGGGCTTGCGGGCGATGGCGGCGTCGATGGCGGCTTCCAGCAGGTGGTCGCCCTCGCTGGCGCGCAGCGGCGCCCGCAGATCGGTGGCGTCCTCTTGCCCCAGGCACATGTACAGCGTGCCGGTGCAGGTGACGCGCACCCGGTTGCAGCTTTCACAGAAATTGTGGGTCATGGGGGTGATGAAGCCGACCCGGCCGCCGGTTTCCCCCACCCGCCAATAGCGCGCCGGGCCGCCGGTGCGGTAGTCGCTGGGCTCCAGGCGCCAATTCCGTTCCAGCCGGGCCCGCACGGTGGACAGCGGCAGGTATTGCTCGGTGCGGTCGGCGTGGATTTCGCCCAACGGCATGGTTTCGATCAGGCACAGGTCGAAACCGTGGCCGCCGCACCATTCCACCATGCGGTCGTATTCGTCCTCGTTCACGCCCTTCAGCGCCACCGCGTTGATCTTGACGTGCAGGCCCGCCGCCTTGGCCGCCATGATGCCGTCCAGCACCTGTTCCAGACGGCCCCAGCGGCTGATGCCCGCGAACTTGGCCGGGTCCAGGGTGTCCAGCGACACGTTGATGCGGCGGATGCCGGCGGCGGCCAGTCCCTCGGCGTGTTTCGCCAGTTGGGTGCCGTTGGTGGTCAGGGTCAGTTCGTCCAGGGCGCCCGCCGCCACCAGCCCGCCCAGCCCGCGCACCAGTTCCATGACGCCGCGCCGCACCAGCGGCTCGCCGCCGGTCAGGCGGATCTTGCGCACGCCCTTGCGCACGAAGGCGCCGCACAGCCGTTCCAGTTCCTCCAGCGACAGCAATTCGGCCTTGGGCAGAAAGGTCATGTCCTCGGCCATGCAATAGACACAGCGCAGGTCACAGCGATCCGTGACCGACACGCGCAGATAGCTGACCTGGCGACCGAAAGGGTCGATCATCGCGGGATACCTTTCCATGCCGCTCATATGGTGGTGCGGTCTGACCAATTGTAGTATCGCCGCCGCGTGAAAAACGAGACTTAGCTTTGGTCAAGCAACCCTGTAGTGTTTGTGGAAATCGCTGAGTTTTCAGCGGGTTCTTCCCCCACCGGAGCACCCCCATGGCCGATCGCCTGCCGCCCCGTCCCGCCATCGGGGCGGTGATCCATCCCGCCGAATCCTCGCCCGAGGCGCTGCTGGCCGCCTTTGCCGCCGAACTGGCGGCGCGCGGTTTCCGCGTCGGCGGCGTCATCCAGGACACCCGGCTGGGCGCCGACGGCTGCAAATGCACCATGGAGGTGGTGGAACTGGACAGCGGCCGCCGCATCAATCTCAGCCAGGATCTGGGACGGGATTCCAGTTCCTGCGCCCTTGACCCCGCTGCCCTGGCCGAAGCCTCGGGGGCGCTGCGGCGGGCGGTGGCGGGCGGCGCCGACGTGGTGTTCGCCAACAAATTCGCCAAGGTGGAAATCACCGGCGGCGGGCTGGCGGCCGAGATGTTGCAGACCATGGTGGCGGGGGTGCCGCTGCTGACCGCCCTGCCCGCCGCCTATCTGGGGGAATGGCTGGCCTTCACGGGCGGGCGCGGCCAGTTGCTGGCGCCGGATCGTGCCGCGCTGTGGCGGTGGTGGGGGCCGGAACGGCTGTATGACGATCTGATCCTGGGGGTGGCCGAGGACGCGGTGCGCCGGGTGGTGCACGGGTCCGGCTGGGTGATGGTCGAAGGACCGCACGGAATCGGTCTGGCGCAACGGCCCGAAGGGGCGGCGCCGGACAGCGCCGGGCTGTCGCTGCGCGGCCTGGCCGCCCTGGCGCGGTCGTGGGACGGGGTGACGGCGGCCGTGGGCATGGCGGCCATCAACGCCCATTACAATCGCTTCGACCTGGACGGCGACGCCGCCAACGGCCTGGACGCGCTGGAGTGCGATCCGGCCGGGCTGGTGGTGGTCGGCGCCTTTCCCGGCATCGCCGACCGTCTGCCCGGCGCGCGGGTGGTGGAGCGCGCCCCCGCCCCCGGCCAGTTCCCGGCCGAGGCGGCGCAATGGCTGCTGCCGGGGGCCGAGGGCGTGCTGATCACCGCCTCGGCCCTGGTCAACCACACCCTGCCCGGCCTGTTGCGGGCGGCGGCCGAGGTGCCGGTGGCCCTGGTCGGGCCGGGCACGCCGCTGACGCCGCGGCTGTTCGATTACGGCCCTGCCGTGCTGGCCGGGCTGGTGTGCGTCGATGCCGACGGCATGGCGGACGCGGTGGCGGCGGGGGCCTGCGCCAAGGACCTCAAGGCGTTCGGCCGCCACCTGACCCTGCGCGCGCCCGAGCCCCGTACATAAAGTGCTGGTCAGTCAGGTCGCCAGAAACTATGAACACTCAGGCCAAGAAATTTGGATGAGCGGCGGAATTCCATGGACATGAACAAGCTCTCGGTTGTCATCCCCTGCTATAACGAGGAACGCACCCTCGAAAGCGTGGTGGATCGTGTTCTGGCCGCCGAACGCTGCGGCCTCGACATCGAGGTGGTCATCGTCGACGACGGCTCGCGCGATCGCTCGGCCGAGGTGATGAAGGCGCTGGCGGAAAAGCACCCGCAGATCGTCGCGGTGTTCCATGCCATGAACCAGGGCAAGGGTGCCGCCCTGCGCACCGGCTTTCAAAAGGCGTCGGGCGACATCGTGCTGGTGCAGGACGCCGACCAGGAATACGACCCCAACGAATACCCCAAGCTGCTGCGCCCCATCCTGGACGGCCGCGCCGACGTGGTGTTCGGTTCGCGCTTCAAGGGCGGTGACGAGGCCCGCGTGCTGTATTTCTGGCACTCGGTCGGCAACAAGGTGCTGACCTTGGCCTCCAACATGTTCACCAACATCAACCTGACCGACATGGAAACCTGCTACAAGGTCTTCCGGCGCGAGATCATCCAGTCGGTGACGATCGAGGAAAACCGCTTCGGCTTCGAGCCCGAGATCACCGCCAAGGTCGCCAAGATGCGCCCGCGCATCTTCGAGGTGGGCATCAGCTACAACGGCCGCACTTACGAGGAAGGCAAGAAGATCGGCTGGAAGGACGGGGTGCGCGCCCTGTACTGCATCGTCCGCTACAATCTGTTTTCCTGATCGGGGGCGCGCTTGGGCATTTCCTGGTCGCTGGGAGACTGGATTCCGGTGCTGCGCCGCCTGCCGGACGGCGCGGGCCGCGCGGTGGCGCTGACCATCGACGACGCCCCGACGCCCGAGGCGACGCCCCAGGTGCTGGACTTGCTGGACCGATACGGCGCCAGGGCCACCTTCTTTCTGTCCGGCTGCCGGGCCGAGCCGCATTTCGCGTTGGTGGAAGAGATCGTGCGGCGCGGCCATTGGGTCTACGCCCATGGCTGGGAGCATATCCGGCTGGACAAGGCGGGCAATGACCGCCTGTTGGCCGACATGGAACGGTGCGAGGCGCTGCTGGCGCGCTTGCGTCCCACCCCGCATCCCTATCTGGTGCGGCTGCCGCAGAATGGCGGCTACCGCAAGCCGTCGGTGCACCGGACGCTGAAGGGCTGGCGGCCGGGTTGCCAGTTCGCCCATTGGGGCGCCTCGACCGAGGACCATCTGATCTCGCCGCGCTGCCAGCGCCCCGAGGACGTGGAGCCGGAATGCCGCAAAGAGGTGCAGCGCCTGCTGGCCCGCCCCGATCTGGCCGGGTCCATCCTGCTGATGCACGACCAGCCCATCAACGAACGTCCCGGCGCCCAGTTCAAGGCCGACGTCACCATCACCCTGACCCGGCTGTTGCTGGAAGGGCTGAGCGGTGCCGGATACGGCTTCGCCCCCATCACCCCTTTGGCGGCGCAGTCCTGGTGGACGCGCTTCGCCCTGGTCTGATCCCATGCGCATTCTGCACACCATTCCCGGCCGCAATTGGGGCGGCATGGAACATCGCACCATCGAACAGGTGAAATGGCTGCTGGCCCACGGCCATCAGGTCTGGCTGGCGGCGCCCGAGGACGGCGAGCCGTTCCAGCGCGCCAAGGCGCTGGGCCTGCCGGTGGTGCCGCTGTGCTTCGACCCGCCGCTGCGCGCCGTGCCCGCCTTGCGCCGCTTCATCCGTCGGAATGGCGTCGAGATCATGGACGCCCACGTCACCCGCGACGCCAAGGCCGGGCTGTTCTGCCTGGATCTGTGCGCCCAGGTGCGCTCGCGCCATGTGAACCAATACCTCAAGCCGTCGGCGACCCGGCGCTGGCAATGGCGCATGGCCGACCATGTGATCACCGTCGCCGAATGCACCCGCCAGGATCTGGTGCGCGACGGCATCATCGACCCGGCGCGCTCGTGCTCCATCGGCGGCTGGGCCGATGAACGCTTCTTCGACCTGCCCGACCCGGTGGCGACCCGCGCCCGCCTGCGGGCCGAGATCGGCATCCCCGACGGCGCCACCGCCATCTTCTGCGTCGGCATGTTGCGCCCGGACAAGGGTCAGAACTTCCTGCTGGACGCCCTGCATCTGCTGAAGGCGCGCGGGCTGGAGCTGACCCTGGTGCTGGCCGGGTCGGCCACCGCCGAAAGCGCGGAATACGAGGCGGGGCTGAAGCGCCAGGCCCAGGGGCTGGCGGTGCATTTCCTGGGCTACCGTGAGGATGTGTCGGAACTGATGCAGACCGCCGATCTGGTGGTCATCCCCAGTCTGACCGAGGCGCAGCCGCGCGTCGCCGTCCAGGCCTTCGCCACCGGCCGTCCGGTGGTGGCCAGCGCCGTCGGCGGCGTGCCCGAGATCGTGCGGGATGGCGAAACCGGCTGGCTGGTGCCGCCCGCCCAGCCCGAGGCTTTGGCCGATGCCATCGCCCGCGTGCTGGCCGATCCCGCCGCCACCGCCCGCGTTGCCGCCGGTGCCCGTGCCTTGGCCGAAACCCGCATGCGCTTCGACCATCGCATGGCCGAGACGCTGGCGACCTATGAAACCGCCATCCGCCGCGCCAAGGCGCGGCCGTTCCTGCGGGTGAAATGATGAAGCTGTCCGCCCTGGTGGTCGCCCATAACGAGGAAGCCCGTCTGGCCGCCTGCCTGGAGAAGCTGGCCTTCGCCGACGAGATCGTGGTGGTGTGCGACAAATGCACCGATATGACCCCAATCATAGCGGCACGCTTCGGCGCCCGGGTGATCGAAGGCAGTTGGGAGATCGAGGGCGACCGCCGCAACACCGGCATCCAGGGCTGTTCCGGCGATTGGGTGCTGGAGGTGGACGCCGACGAACATGTGCCGCCCGCTTTGGCCGCCGAAATCCGCGATGTGATTCAGGTCACACAATACGACTGGCACGAAATCCTGGTGGACAATTACATCGGCGACCGGCTGGTGCGCCACGGCTGGGGCGCCAGCTATGGCAAGGCCGCCTATCCCGGCCTGTTCCGGAAGGGCGCCAAGGTGTGGGGCCGCGACCGCGTCCATCCCAGCCTGACCTGGACCGGCCGCAAGGGGCCCATGCTGAAGAACCGGCTGAACCATTACGTGGACCGCAACATCTCGGACATGATCCGGCGGCTGGATTCCTATTCCACCGCCAAGGCGCGCGATTTGCGCGACAAGGGCCAGACCTGGGGATCGACGGCGGCCAACGTGCGTCGCCTGTTCTCGCGTTTCTTCAAATGCTATGTGCGGCGCGGCGGCTGGCGCGAAGGCGGTCACGGCTTCATCATCGCCGTCTGCGCCGGGTTGTATCCGCTGCTGTCGCATTTCAAGGCGAAATACGAGAAGGAATAGGAGTGCGGGGCTGCCGCCCCGACCCCGCTTGGAGGCGAGCCTCCAAACCTCTCCTGTTTTCTTCTCATTCGGGCTGATGACGCCCGATCATCAAGGAGAAGCTTCATGGCCCGCATCGTCATGACCGACGACGGCATCACCTTCGACGGCCGCACGCTCGAGGAACGCCCGCTGGGCGGCGCCGAAACCAGCTTCATCGAGATGGCCAACGCCCTGGCGGCGCGCGGCCATGACGTGCTGGTCTGCAACAAGTGCGAAGCCGAGGTGGTGCACCGTGGCGTCACCTGGCGGCCGTTGTCCCGGGGTGTGCCCGACAGTGCCGATCTGTACATCGCCAATCGCGGCGACAAGCTGTTGAAGCACTGCCGTAACGCCAGGCGCATGATCTTCTGGATTCACAATCCGGCGGGCTATCTGCTCAAGTGGCGCTATCAGTGGAAGCTGGCGTGGCGTCGCCCGACCATCGTGTTCTCGGGCGCCAGCCATGCCGGAACCTATCCGGCCTGGGCCTTCGCCGGGGGGCGCGAGACGGTGCTGTACGGCCTGACCGATCTGTTCTGCCACGCCGCCGAGCGGGCCGCGGCGCCGCCGCCCAAGGTGGTGTTCACCTCGAACCCCATGCGGTCGCTGGATTGGCTGCTGGATGTTTGGGAAAGCCGCATCCACCCCAAGGTGCCCAAGGCCGAACTGCATGTCTTCGCCGGTATCGCCACCTATGGCGCCGCCGGTCAGGCCAAGGCGGGCAAGATGGGGCCGGTGCTGGAGCGCGCCGCCGCCCTGTCCGGCAAGGGGGTGATCCTGCGCGGCCCGGTGCCCAAGGCGCAGTTGGTGGATGAACTGGCAACGGCCCGCGCCCTGCTGTATCGCGGCGACATCGGCGAAACCTTCTGCTCGGCGGTGGCCGAGGCCCAGGCTATGGGCCTGCCCTGCGTGCTGGAAGACATCGCCTGCATGAAGGAACGGGTGGTCGAGGGCCGTACCGGCTGGGCGGTCAAGGGGGCGGACGCCTTTGCCGACAAGGCGGTGTCCGTGCTGTCCGACGACGATCTGTGGCTGCGCATGCACCGCGACTGCCTGGGCCTGCAACGGTCCTGGCGCTGGGATCAGGCGGCGGCCGAGTTCGAGCGCATCGCCGGGCTGTGACCTTGCGGAACCGTCGGGGCGCACCTATTCAATTGCTGTGTCCTTTTTTCCGCTGAACGGTATCGGATCATGAGCACCGCCAAGACCGCCATTCTTCTCGCCGCCCTCACCGCCCTGTTCATGGCCATCGGCGGCATGATCGCCGGCAAGGGCGGCATGATGATCGCCTTTCTGATGGCGCTGGGCATGAACGCCTTCGCCTATTGGAATTCGGACAAGATGGTGCTGGGCATGTACGGCGCCGTGCAGGTGGACCGTCACTCGGCGCCGGGCCTGGTCGCCATCGTCGAGCGTCTGGTCGTCCGCGCGGGCATGCCCATGCCCAAGGTCTTCATCATCAATTCCGACCAGCCCAACGCCTTCGCCACCGGCCGTGACCCCGAGCACGCCTCGGTGGCCGCCACCACCGGCCTGCTCGACCGCCTCAGCCCCGAGGAGATCGAGGGCGTGATGGCGCACGAACTGGCGCATGTGAAGAACCGCGACACCCTGATCATGACCATCACCGCCTCGATCGCGGGTGCCATCGGCATGCTGGCCAACATGTTCGCCTTTTCCTCGCTGTTCGGCGGCAACCGCGACCAGGAGGGCGAGGGCAATGGCGGCCTGGGCATGGTCGGCGGCCTGCTGATGATGGTGCTGGCGCCCATGGCCGCCGGTCTGGTGCAGATGGCCATCTCGCGCACCCGCGAATACGCCGCCGACGCCGAGGGGGCGCGCATCTGCGGCAACCCGCTGTGGCTGGCCAGCGCGTTGGAGCGGCTGGAGCAGGCGGCGCACGCCATCCCCAATCCGGCGGCCGAGCGCAACGCCGCCACCGCCCACCTGTTCATCGTCAATCCGCTGCATGGCGGGTCCATGGACAATCTGTTCAGCACCCATCCGGCCATGAACAACCGGGTCGCCGCCCTGCGCTCCATGGCGGCGGAAATGGGCATGACCTGGGGCGTGCGGGCGGTGCAGCCGCCGCAACCCCCGGCCTCTTCCGGCCCGTGGGGCGGCGCCCCGCGCAAGGGGCCGTGGAGTTGATGGATAATCGGCGCGCGATGGAGTAAACGGAGCGGATGAGCCGCTCCCGCACCCCGCGCCCCGATCCGCGCACCACCGCCCTCGACCTCCTCGCCGCCGTCCTGGTGGACAAACGTCTGCTGGACGAGGCGCTGGATACCTCGCCCACCCTGTCCCGGCTGGAGGACCGCGACCGCGCCTTCGCCCGGCTGCTGGTCGCCACCGTGCTGCGCCGCCTGGGCCAGTTGGACGACGTCATCGGCCGCTGTCTGGACAAGGGCCTGCCCAACAAGGCGCGGCGCGCCCGCGACGTGCTGCGGCTGGGCGCCGCGCAATTGCTGTTCCTGAACACGCCGCCCCATGCCGCCATCGCCACCTCGGTGGATCTGGTCAAGGGCACGCCGCTGGCCGGGTTCGCCGGGCTGATCAATGCGGTGCTGCGCCGCCTGGACCGCGAAGGCCGCGATTGGGTGGCCGCCCAGGATGCCGGGCGCCTGAACACCCCCGACTGGATGTGGCAGGGCTGGGTCGCCGCCTATGGCGAGGACACGGCGCGGGCCATCGCCACCGCCCATCTGGCCGAGGCGCCGGTGGTGGACATCACCGTCGCGGGCGACGCCGCCCAATGGGCCGAGCGGCTGGAGGCGGTGCTGCTGCCCACCGGCAGCCTGCGCCGCCCGGCGGGTGGCGACATCACCGTCCTGCCCGGCTTCGCCGGTGGCAATTGGTGGGTGCAGGACATGGGCGCCGCCCTGCCCGCCCGCCTGCTGGGCGACGTGCGGGGCAAGCGGGTGGCCGATCTGTGTGCCGCGCCGGGCGGCAAGGCGCTGCAATTGGCGGTGGCCGGAGCCATTGTCACCGCCGTCGATCGTTCGGCCAAGCGGCTGGTGCGCTTCCAGCAGAATCTGGAGCGGCTGAAGCTGACGTCCGAGATCGTCGAGGCCGACGCCGCCGCCTGGCGCCCGGCGGAACTGTTCGACGCCGTGCTGCTGGACGCGCCGTGCACCGCCACCGGCACCTTGCGCCGCCATCCCGACGGCCTGCGCCTCAAGGGGCCGGGCGACGTCGCCGCCCTGGCCGACCAGCAGGCGGCGCTGCTGCGCGCCTCGCTGGACATGCTGAAGCCCGGCGGCATCCTGGTCTATTGCGTCTGCTCGCTGGAACCGCAAGAGGGCGCCGCGCAGATCGAGCGTCTGCTGGCCGCCGATGCCACCCTGCGCCGCGCGCCCATCGCGGCGGATGAAGTGGGCGGGCTGGCCGAACTGATCAGTCCCGACGGCGACCTGCGCACCCTGCCCTGCCATCTGGCGGATCAGGGCGGCATGGACGCCTTTTTCGCTGCACGATTGGTGAAGGCATGAGCAAGCGTTTCGTCCTGATCGACCGCGACGGCACCATCAACGTCGAAAAGCATTACCTGTCCGATCCCGATCAGCTTGAACTGTATCCCGGCATCGGCCCGGCGTTGAAGCGGTTGCAGGACGCCGGGTTCGGTCTGGCGGTGCTGACCAACCAGTCGGGCGTGGCGCGCGGCTATTTCGATCTGGACCGGCTGACGCAGATTCACGACCGCCTGCGCGCCCTGCTGGCGGCCGAGGGCGTGACGGTGGACGGCATCTACATCTGCCCGCACGGCCCCGACGACGATTGCGCCTGCCGCAAGCCGCTGCCCGGCATGGTCGAGCAGGCGGTGGCCGAACACGGCTTCGATCCGGCGCAAGCCTTCATGATCGGCGACAAGGAAGTGGACGTGGAACTGGGCCGCGCGGTCGGCGCCACCACCTTCCTGGTGCGCACCGGCCACGGTGCCAAGGCGGCGGCCGCCGGCAGCAAGGCCGACCACGTGGTGGACGACCTGGCGGCAGCGGTGGACATCATCCTGCGCTAGCAGACGGCGCCTCCGGACGGGTTCGGGCTGCGGCCCGACCGCGAAGCGGAGACGCCCTCGGGGTTACAGCCCCCAGCGGCGCATGCCGACCGGCAATTCGGTCTTGCGCCACATGCCCTTGAGATCCACCACCAGACCGTCGGCCTTGAGCAGACGGGCGAAGCTGGACGCTTCGAAGCCCACATAGGCGCGATGCGGCACGGCGCCGATGACGCAATCATAGCCCTCGGCGTCGGCCAGGCTGGACAGCAGGTCCAGGCCGTAATGGTGCTTGGCCTCTTCCGGCAGGGCCAGCGGGTCGTGCAGATCGACCTGATGGCCGCGCGCCGCCAGCTTCTCGACGATGTCCACCACCTTGGTGTTGCGCAAATCGGGCACGTTTTCCTTGAAGGTCAGGCCCAGCACCAGCACGCGGGCACGGGTGCCCGCCCCCAGCAGGTCGCACACCCGGTCGGCCACATAGGGGCCCATGCCGTCGTTGATGCGGCGTCCGGCCAGGATGATTTCCGGATGGTGGCCGTGCGCCTTGGCGCATTCCGCCAGATAGAACGGATCGACGCCGATGCAGTGGCCGCCCACCAGACCGGGCTGGAAGTTCAGGAAGTTCCACTTGGTTCCGGCGGCTTCCAGCACGTCGTAGACCGAAATGCCCAGCCGCTGGAAGATCATGGCGATTTCGTTGATGAAGGCGATGTTGATGTCGCGCTGGGCGTTCTCGATCACCTTGGCCGCCTCGGCCACCTTGATGGAGGCGGCGCGGAACACGCCGCCGGTGGTGACGATTCCGTAGACCTGGGCCAGACGTTCGGTGATGGCCGGGGTTTCACCGGCGATGACCTTGGTGATGCGGTCGACGGTGTGTTCGCGGTCGCCGGGATTGATGCGTTCCGGGCTGTAGCCCAGGAAGAAATCGACGCCGCGCTTCAGGCCGGAAATCTCTTCCAGCAGCGGACCGCAGATATCCTCGGTGACGCCGGGATAGACGGTGCTCTCGAACACCACCACGGCGCCCGATCCCTTGCGCAGCACCTTGCCGACGGTGTCGCAGGCGGCGCGCACCGGGGTCAGGTCGGGCTGGTTCCAGCGGTCGACCGGGGTCGGCACGGTGACGATGAACATGTCGGCCGCGGCCATGTCGGCGGGATTGGTGGTGTATTTCAGGGTGCTGGCGCGCAACCGGTCCTCGTCCACCTCGTCGGTGCGGTCATGCCCGCGCTTCAATTCGTCGACGCGGCCCTGGTCGATGTCGAAACCGATGGCGGGCATGTGCTTGGCGATGGCAACGGCCAGCGGCAGGCCCACATAGCCAAGGCCGATGATCGCGACGGTGGGGGACGTGGTCATGGGAACCTTCCTGGAAAAAAGCGCCTCACTGTCGTGACCGGCGCGGCCCTTGTCAAGACGCGGCCGGTCGCGGGGTCAGGCCGGTTCGGTTGGGGTGTGGTATTCGGGAACCAGGGTGCGCATCAGCGCCAGTCCGTCGGCCGGACGGCGGTCGCGGCAACAGGCTTCCAGGTCGTCCACCTGACGGCTCAGGCCGTCCAGGTCCACCACGCGCGGGCTGGCCACCAGCACGCCGGGCTGGCCGGTGGGAACCGGGGGTTCGGCGCCGTGGAAGATTTCCTCGAACAGCTTTTCGCCGGGGCGCAGGCCGGTGAACTCGACGCGCACGTCCACATCGGGGCGCAGTCCGGCCAGCCGGATGATCTGGCGGGCCAGATCGATGATGCGCACCGGCTTGCCCATGTCCAGAACGAAGATGCGGCCCTGGTAATCGCTGCCATGGCTGACGCCCAGCACCGACGCCTGGATGACCAGTTGCACCGCCTCGCGGATGGTCATGAAATAGCGGGTCATCTCGGGGTGGGTGACGGTCAGCGGCCCCCCCGCCGCCAGTTGCTTCTGGAACAGCGGCACCACGGACCCGGTCGAGCCCAGCACGTTGCCGAAGCGCACGGTGACGAAACGGGTGCCGCCGGAACGGGAATCCAGATCCAGCGCCTGGCAATAGGTTTCGGCGATGCGCTTGGAACTGCCCATGACGTTGGTGGGATTGACCGCCTTGTCGGTGGAAATCTGCACCATCACCCGCACCCCGGCGGCGACGCAGGCATCGGCGACGATGCGGGTGCCGACCGCGTTGGTCAGCAGGCCGTCCAGCGGATTGGCCTCGACCATGGGCACGTGCTTGAGGGCGGCGGCGTGGAACACCACCTCCGGGCGCAGGCTGGTGAAAGCGTCGTTGACCTGACGGGCGTCGCGCACGTCGCCCAGCAGGGCGTCGCGGGTCAGGTCGGGATGGCTTTGCCCCAGTTCGTAATCGATGGCGTACAGGTTGAATTCGCCGTTGTCGAACAGCGTCAGCCGGGCCGGACCGTATCCGGCGATCTGGCGCACCAGTTCCGAGCCGATGGAGCCGCCCGCGCCGGTGATCAGCACCCGGCGTCCGGCGATGAAATCGCGCATGGCGGCGTGGTCCAGCACCGCCTGCGGCCGGTTCAGCAGGTCCTCGATGGCGATGGGGCGGATCTGCACCTTTTCGGCGGCGCCATCGTGCAGGTCGGTCATGCGCGGCGTGCGCGCCAGGGTCAGGCCGTGTGCCTGGACCAGATCCAGCAATTGTTCGATGACGGCGGGGTCGCAATCCTTTTCGGTCAGCACCAGCTTGCGCGGCCGTCTTCCCTGCCGGTCCAGGTCCTGCAACACGCGGGGAATGTCGTCGATGACGCCCAGCACCGGCAGGCCGTGAATCTGGCGGCCGACCCGGCCATCCTTGAGACCGATCAGCCCGACCACCCGATATTCGCCATCGGGATTGGCGCGCAACGCGCGGATGAACAATTCCGCCTCGTCGTCGCTGCCGACCAGCAGCACCGGGATGCGTTGATGCGCCCCGGCCCGGTCGCCGCGCAGGCTGAGGCGGCGGTCCTTGAGCAGACGATAGGCGAAGCGCGGCCCGCCCAGGCAGAACAGCAGGGTGAACCAGTTGATCAGCGGCAACGAGCGCGGCAGGGTGTCCAGCCGCGTCAGCACGAACATGGCCAGCACGAAGACCAGGATCGCCAGGGTGACGCCGCGCACCAGGGAAATCAGGTCGGGCAGCGAGGCATAGCGCCAGATGCCGCGATACAGGCCGCTGACGCGGAACACCACCGCGCACACCGCCACCAGCACGGCCATGGACAACGGCACGGTGGCGACGGCCAGCGGGTTCTCGCCCAGCCGCAGGTAATAGGCCAGCAGGAACGACACCGCGGCCATGACCAGATCGTGGGCATAGGCGATGTTCGGTCTGGACAGGCGGAACAGCTTCTTCATCACGGCAGCACGCATCGTATCCCCCTGCCGGGACCGGGTCTGGCGCGACCGGCCCCGGCCCCCTTTGGGGTCCTCCTTAGTGACGGAAGTGACGCATGCCGGTGAAGACCATGGCCAGGCCCTTTTCGTCGGCGGCGGCGATCACCTCGGCGTCGCGCATGGAACCGCCGGGCTGGATGATGGCGGTGGCGCCGGCGGCGGCGGCGGCCAGCAGGCCGTCGGCGAACGGGAAGAAGGCGTCGGACGCGACCACGCTGCCCACGGTGCCGGGCTGGGCCTGACCGGCGGCGGTGGCGGCTTCCTGGCTTTTCCAGGCGGCGATGCGCGAGGAATCGACGCGGCTCATCTGACCGGCGCCGATGCCGACGGTGACGCCGTCCTTGACGTAGATGATGGCGTTGGACTTGACGTGCTTGCAGACGCGGAAGGCGAACAGCAGGTCCTTGAGCTCCTGCTCGGTCGGCGCCCGCTTGGTCACGACCTTGAGATCCTGAAGGGTGACGCGGCCGTTGTCCTTGGTCTGGAACAGATAGCCGCCGGACACCGGGCGCAGGGTCATGCCGCCCTGGGTCGGGTCGGGCATGCCGCCCGTCACCAGCAGGCGCAGGTTCTTCTTGGCGGCGAAGGTGGCGATGGCCTCGTCATCGGCCTCGGGGGCGATGACCACTTCGGTGAACAGCTTGCTGATCTCGGCGGCGGTGGCGCCGTCCAGCTTGCGGTTCAGGGCGATGATGCCGCCGAAGGCCGAAACCGGGTCGCAGGCCAGGGCCGCCTTGTAGGCGCTGACCATGTCGGAACCGCTGGCGACGCCGCAGGGGTTGGCGTGCTTGATGATGGCGACGGTGGGTTCCTCGAACTCGGCGGCCAGTTCGAAGGCGGCGTCGGTGTCGTTCAGGTTGTTGTACGACAGTTCCTTGCCCTGAAGCTGGCGGGCGGTGGCGATGCCCGGACGCTTGGCGCCGTTGGTGTAGAACGCCGCCTGCTGGTGCGGGTTCTCGCCATAGCGCAGCGACTGCTTCAGTTCGCCCGCCACCACCACGCGGCGCGGGAAGGTGTCGCCCAGTTCACGGGCGAACCACTGGCTGATGGCGGCGTCATAGGCGCCGGTGCGGGCATAGGCGGTGGCGGCCAGACGCTTGCGCAGGTCCAGGGTGGTGGCGCCGCCATTGGCGCTCATGGCCTCCATGACCACGGCGTAATCCTCGACGTCCACCACCACGGTCACGGCATCGTGGTTCTTGGACGCGGCGCGGATCATGGCCGGGCCGCCGATGTCGATGTTCTCGACGCAGGTGTCGTAATCGGCGCCCTTGGCGACGGTTTCCTCGAACGGATACAGATTGACCACCAGCAGGTCGATGGGCTGGATGCCGTGGGCGGCCATGGCCGCCTCGTGCTCGGCATTGCCGCGGATGCCCAGCAGGCCGCCATGCACCTTGGGGTGCAGGGTCTTGACGCGGCCGTCCAGCATTTCCGGGAAGCCGGTGTAGTCGGCGACCTCGGTCACGGGCACGCCGGCATCGCGCAGCGCCTTGCACGATCCGCCGGTGGACAGCACCTCGACGCCGCGCTCGGTCAGGAAGCGGCAGAATTCGACCAGACCGGTCTTGTCCGAAACCGACACCAGGGCGCGGCGGATGGGGGTGCTCGACATCACGAAATCTCCGGGGAGGCAAGGGTATGAAAGCGGATGCTATAGCACGATCCGCGCGCCGGTGCCATGCGCTACGGGCGCCCGTTCCGGCGGCCGACGCGCAGGGCGGCCTCGGCCAGCAGCAGGATCAGGATCGGCTCGAGCGGCAGCCGGTACTTGACCCCGGTGATGGGGCCGGTGATGGCCAGCAGATAGGCCGTCACCACCGCCAGCACCGCCAGTGACCGCCACGACCAGCCGCCCCGCACCGCCGCGACCAGCCCCGACACCTGCCCCAGCCGGGCCAGGGCGGTTCCGGCCAGTCCGGCGGCCAGAATCCAGAAATACGGGGTTCCGGCGGCGGCGCCCAGATAATTGCCCAGCTTGTCGGTGATGGAACCGCCCGGCGTTTCGTAGAAACTGGGGCGGGGCAGGCGCTGCACCGGCGGCGCCGACACCAGGGCGGGCGACAGCAGGTTGACGGCGGCGCCCACCGTCCAGGCTCGCGCCATGACCAGCGGGCCGGATTCCAGCAGCGCCTCCCTGGCCACCGCGCCCATGATCGCCGACGATTGGAACGGATCGGCGGGCAGGGCGTCCAGCCCCGCGGCGGCCAGCCGCGCCGCCAGCCGTTCGTTCATCAGCGCCTTGGTCTGTTCGGGCGGAATGCCCGCGCCGTATTCGCGGGTCAGCGGCACCACCCAGTACAGGGCGTGGGTGCCGGTCTGGCTGATCAACTGCCAATGTCCGGCCACGGCGGCGTTGCGGGCCAGCCACGGCGTGACCATGGCGGCGGCGGTGGCGAACAGCGCCAGCGCCAGGGTGGCGCGGCGCCGCCAGCCGGGCACCAGCGCCGCCACCACCGGCGGCATGACCAGGATCAGAATCCACGGGGTCGGCCGGATCAGGGTCGCCAGTCCCAGCCACAGCCCGGCCAGGGCGGCCTGTCGGACGCAGCGCCGTTCGACCGCCGCCAGGGTGGCGGTCAGGAACAGGGTGAACGGCAGCAGGAACGGCGCGTCGCTCAGGACCTGGGTGCTGCTGATGATCATGTTGGGGGCCAGGGCGGCCAGGATTCCGGCGGGCCGCGCCAGCGGCGTCCGCACCTGACCGGCCAGCCGGGCGACCGCCGCGCAGGTCAGGCCGTCCAGCAGGATTTGCAACAGCACCACCACCAGCGGCGACGGCCCCGCCACCAGCCGCACGGCGGCCAGGAACAGGATATAGCCGGGGGCGCGTTCGGTGAACGGCTGGGGCGCGGTGCCGTCGGCGGTGGGCAAGCCGATGACGCCATGCTCGGCCAGCCCCTGGGCGGGCAGCTCGAAAGCGGGGGAATCCGGCTGGCGCAGGCTGTCGGGGCCGTCATAGGCCAGCCCCAGGAAGGCCAGCCGCGCGACCACGGCCACAAGGAAGATGGCGAATGTCCAGCCTTTGCTCATGCTCGCTTCCCACAGGGCGGTGCGGCGGGACCATAGCGCATTCCCGCCCCGGGCCGGAACCCCGTGCTGCGCCCTTGCCTCGCCGCGAGGTTTCGCGTTAATAGACGGCGCGCTGGAAGGGAGCAAGGCGTTGAACTTGCGGGATTTGGCTTTCGACGACATCGCCATCGGCGACCGGGCCGAGGTGCAATGGGTGCCAAGCGCCGACGACATCGACGCCTTCGCCGCGCTCAGCGGCGACCACAACCCCCTGCATGTGGACGTGGAATACGCCCGCGCCCAGGGTTTTCCCGACCGGGTGGTGCATGGTTTCCTGCTGGGGGCCAAGGTTTCCGCCCTGGTCGGCATGCTGTTGCCCGGGCGGCGCTGCCTGCTGCTGGATTATGAATTGTCCCATCCCAATCCGGTCTTTGCCGGCGATCGCGTGACCGTGCGCGGCGAAGTGCGCGAAACTTGGCCTGACCTTCACCTGATCGAGCTGTCGATCAAGGCGGTCAAAAGCGTGGACGGCAAGGACAAGACCGTGGCGCGGGGGAGTGTGAAGTGCAAGATCCGCTCCTGATCCTGGGGGCCACCGGCACCTTGGGCGGCGCCATCGCCCGCGCCGTCGCCGCCGACGGGCCGCTGGCGGTGCACGGCCGCCGCATGGATGACCGGCTGGGCATGCTGGCCGCCGCCACCGGCGCCCGCGCCGTCACCGCCGATCTGAGCGACGAAGCCGCCGTCGCCGAGATGTTCGCCGGCTTCGAGCGCCTGTCCGGGCTGGTGTTCGCCGTCGGCGGCCCGTTCCCGCACAAGCTGGCCCACCGCACCGGCTGGGAGGTGTTCCAAGCCCAGATGGACGGTCAGCTCAAGGCGCTGCACCTGTCGCTGGCCGCCGCCCTGCCCAAGCTGCGCGGCCGCGACGGCGGCGCCCGGGTGGTGGTGCTGTCCACCGAATTCGTGCTGGGCAACCCGCCCGCCAAGATCGCCCCCTACATGGCGGCCAAGGCGGCCATGACCGCCTATGCCCGGGTGGTGGCCCAGGAATGGCTGGCCTTTGGCGTGCGCGTGCATGTGCTGGCCCCCGGCATGGTGCCGTCGGCCCTGACCGCCGACATGCCCCAGGAATATCTGGATCAGGTGGCCCAGGGCATGCCGGAAAAGCGGCTGACCGACGCCGACGACGTGGCGGGCATCGCACGATTCCTGCTGACGGCGGCGGCCGATCCGCTGTATGGCACCATCATCCCCGCCAGCCGTGCCGCCCGCCGATGACCACCGATCCCAAGGCCCTTCTGTCCCAGCCGCTTGATGCCCTGTCCGCCGAACAGGTGATGAAGCTGGCCAAGCGTTTCGTTCGTGCCGCCGGACGCGGCCAACTGGGGCGGCCGCTCAAGGTGGCGCTGCTGTCCGGCTTCCTGACCGATTATCTGGCCGACACCCTGGTCCTGATGCTGGCCCGGCGCGGTTTTGCCGTCGAATTGTGGCGGGCGCCCTATGGCATCATGGCCGGGGCGGTGCTGGAGGAAGACGGGGCGCTGGCCGCCTTTGCCCCCGATCTGGCTATCCTGCTGCCCAGTCACCGCGATCTTGCCCGGCTGCCGCCGCCCGGCGCCACCGCCGCCGCCGCCCAATCCGCCGCCGAGGCCGAGGCGCAGATGTGGCGCCGCCTGTGGCACCGCCTGGGCTGTCCGGTGGTGCATCTGACCTTCGACCCGCCGCCCGCCCGCCCGCTGGGCGAGTTGGAGGGGTTCACCCCCGGCGGCGTCCTTGACCATGTCCGCCGGGTCAACCGCCTGCTGGCCGACGACCTGCCCGCCACGGTGGCGCTGGTGGACGCGGAATGGCTGGCGGCGCGGGTCGGGCTGGAACGCTGGCACGATGCCCGCATGCATGCCCTGTGCAAGCAGCCCTTCGCGTTCGAGGCGCTGCCGGTGCTGGCCGATTCCCTGGCCGGGGCGGCGGCGGGACTGATGGCGCGCGGCCGCAAATGCCTGGTGCTGGACCTGGACAACACCCTGTGGGGCGGCGAGATCGGCGATTTGGGGGTCGAGGGCATCACCCTGGGCAGCGAAAGCGCCGAGGGCGAAGCCTTCGTCGCCCTGCAACGCTATGCCAAGCGGCTGGCCGAACGGGGCGTGGTGCTGGCGGTGTGTTCCAAGAACGACGATTCCATCGCCCGCACGCCGTTCCAGCAGCATTCCGCCATGGTGCTGGGGCTGGACGACATCGCCTGCTTCATGGCCAATTTCGAGGACAAGGCGGGCAACATCCGCGCCATCGCGCAAAAGCTGAACCTGGGCCTGGATGCCCTGGTGTTCGTGGACGACAACCCGGTGGAACGGGCCTGGGTGCGCGACCGTCTGCCCGAGGTTCTGGTGGTGGAACTGCCCGACGATCCGGCGCTGTACGTGCGGGCGCTGGACGATTGCGGCGCCTTTCCCCTGGCCCGGCTGACCGCCGAGGATCTGGGCCGCGCCGCCTCGTACCAGGCGCGGGCCCAGGTGGCCGAGCGGCTGGAGGCGGGCGACGACATGGATTCGTTCCTGGCCTCGCTGGAACCGCGCCTGACGGTCGAGCCGGTGGGACCGGCCGCGCTGGACCGCATCGTCCAGATCATCGGCAAGACCAACCAGTTCAAGCTGAACCCCACCATCTTCACCGCCGACCAGATCACCGCCCGGGGCGCCGACGTGCTGGCCATCCGCTTCGCCGACCGGCTTCAGGATTACGGCATCGTCGCCGTGGCGGTGACGCGGCCCGAGGACGGGGCGCTGCGCATCGACAATTGGGTGATGAGCTGCCGGGTGTTCTCGCGCAGGCTGGAACACGCCACCCGCATTCTGTTGGGGCGCATGGCGGAAAAGCGCGGCCTGGGCCGTCTGACCCTGCGGTACGAGCCATCGGCCAAGAACGGCCTGCTGGCGGGCATCCTGCCCCGGCTGGGCTTTGAAACCCGCTGCTGCGGCGGCGAATGGTCGGCGCCCGCGGCGCCGCCCGCCGACCTGTCCCCCCATCACATGCCCTTGCCCGAGGATGTCCCATGACCGCCGATGAAATCCTGGCCACCCTGACCACCGTCTTCCGCGACGTGTTCGACGACGAATCGCTGGTGCTGACCCGCGACACCACCGCCGAGGACATCGACGAATGGGACAGCCTGAACCAGATCAAGCTGATCCTGGCCTGTGAAAAGGCGTTTTCCGTCAAGCTGAAGCCGCGCGACATCAACACCCTGGCCAATGTGGGCGAAATGGTCGACCACCTGGCCAAGGTGATCAACGCCTAGGACCGTCCGCTTGGTCTTCACCGATCCGCTTTTCCTGTTCGTGTTCCTGCCGCTGGCGCTGCTGGCGTTCCATGGCGTGCGCCTGCTGATCGGCGGCACCGCCGCCCTGTCGGTGGCGGTGCTGGCGTCGCTGGTGTTCTATGGCTGGTGGAACCCGCCCTATCTGCTGCTGCTGGGCGGTTCGGTGGCTTTCAATTACTGGATGGCGGTGCGGCTGGCGGCCAAGCCGTGCGGCAAGCGTCTGGCCCTGGCGGTCGGCGTCAATCTGGCGCTGCTGGGCTATTTCAAGTACCGCAATTTCTTCGTCGAGAATTTGGGCCTGCTGACCGGCAACGAGTGGAGCCTGGGCGCGGTGTTCGTGCCCCTGGCCATCTCGTTCTACACCTTCGAGCAGATCGCCCTGCTGGTGGACATCGCCGATGGCCAGTCCGAACGGCCGAAATTCCTGGATTTCGCCCTGTACGTGGTGCTGTTCCCGCATCTGATCGCCGGACCCATCGTGCTGTTCCGCGAACTGGACCATCAATTCGCCAAGCTGCGCGGCGGCGGTTTCGCCGGGCTGGCCCATTTCGGGCCGGGGCTGGTGGTGTTCCTGACCGGCCTGTTCAAGAAGGTGGCGCTGGCCGACAATCTGGCGCCCTATGTGGACACCGCCTTCGCCAACGCCCACACCCTGTCGCTGGTCGAGGCATGGACCGCCGCGGTGGGATACGGGCTACAACTGTATTTCGACTTCTCGGGCTATTCCGAGATGGCGGTGGGTCTGGGCCTGATGCTGGGTTTCGTGCTGCCCATCAATTTCGACACGCCGTATCGTGCCACCTCGATGATTGATTTCTGGAAGCGGTGGCACATGACCATGACCCGCTTCTTCACGCTGTACGTCTATTCGCCGCTGGCCCTGGCCTGGGGGCGGCTGGCGATGGAACGCGGGCTGGGGCGCTGGCGGGCCTTTGGCGTCGCCGTGGTGGCGCCGACCATGGTGACGTTCCTGCTGTCCGGCCTGTGGCACGGCGCCGGGTGGAATTATGTGCTGTTCGGCGCGGTCAACGGTGTCGGCCTGGTGGTCAACCACGCCTGGAAACAGGCCAAGCTGCCCAAGCTGCCGTGGGGGCTGGGCTGGCTGTTGACCATGGCGCTGGTGGCGGTGTCGTTCGTGTATTTCCGTGCCGTGTCGCTGGATCAGGCCCACGCCATCCTGGGCGCCATGGTGTCGCCCTCGGCCTTCCTGCTGCCCAACTGGCTGGCGGGAGTGGCCGATCGCCTGCATCTGCCGTGGACCACGCTGTCGCTGTTCAACAGCGGCACCTTCACCCTGAAGATGGCGGGGTGGATGGCGGTGATGGGTGTGCTGTCGGTAACGCTGCCCAACTGGTCCAAGACCTGGGCCAAGCTGCGGCCGGGCTGGCGGCTGGCCTTTGTCGCCGCCGCCATGGTGTGGCTGGTCGGCACCTGGCTGGGCGAGCCGCGCACCTTCATCTATTTCCAGTTCTAGGGGGGCGGCCATGGACTGGAAACGTTTCCTGTTCCTGCACTTGCCGGTGGCGCTGGCGGTAACGGCCGCGGCGGCCGAGGGCGCGGCCTGGGCCTTGCGCGACGTGGCGCCGCGCCGCCACGATCTGGATCGTCTGGTGGCGGCGTTGGACACCGCGAAGCTGGACGCGCCGGTGGTCCTGTTGGGTGACAGCGTCACCCAGGACGTGATGAAGACCTATCGGATCGCGCCCGACGGAGTGGTGGCCAACCTGACCACCAATCAGGCCAGCGGTTTGATCGGGTCCGCCTTGCTGTTGCGGCGCTATCTGGCGCATAACGCCGCGCCCGCCCATGTGGTGATTGCCTCGACCCCGGAATTCTTCGCCTATCAGCCCGACGGGGCGGCCGCCCGCACCTATGTCACCAGCGTGTTCACCCGTGCCGAGGAACGGGCCGAGTTGCAAGCTCTCGGCCTGGTCCAACCCGAGCTGTACCGGCCGGCGGTGTTGTCGCTTGAGCTCCGCATTGCCGTGCCACTGGGCGGTCTGGTCGGTGGCACGCCGGACATGTTGCCGATAGGTGAAGAAGAGCCCGGCGCGCAGAGCGGCGAAAGCGGGCCAATCCTTCCCGGGGTGGCGCGGCAGATCGCCGGGCGCCGCGACCAGCGTCTTGGCCTGTCGCCATCGGCGCGGCGTGCGCTGGAGGACATCTGCGCCCTGTCGGCGCGGACCGGTTTCACCCTCCATCTGGTGCGTGCCCCGATGCCCGAGAGCGTGTTGCCCCGCGATGTCGAGCAAGGGCCCCGCCAGGCCGAGGAAATCCGGCTGGCCACGGCAGGTTGTGCCGCGGTGGCGGTGGACGATATCAACAATCGCCAAATCTTTCCCGACCATGCCTTCCGCGATGCCGATCACTTGCGGCGGCCCGGCTGGACGGGAAAATATGCGTCTCTTCTGGCGTCGTGGGTACAGCAGTTGGACGCGCATGCGGCCAAAGCAGGGGTCAAATGAAACTCTCCAAGCAGATTTTCTTCTCGGTCGTCGCGGTTCTTTTGGGCTTGGTTTTGTCCGTGGCCATGGCTGAATTGGTGCTGCGCTTCATGCCGGTCAACGAAGGCATGCGTGCCCAGCCGGTCAATGACGCGCAGCCGGTCTTCCGGTTCGAACCGAACCGTAGCGCCGTCTACGCCAAGGGAGCCACGTTCGCCATCGTCAACCGGGTGCGCACCAATAACGTCGGCTTTGTCAGCGATCAGGCCTATGTGGCGGAGGATAAGAGCCCTCTGCTGGCACTGGTTGGTGACAGCTACGTCGAGGCGCTGATGGTGCCTTACGCCGAGACGTTGCAGGCACGCCTGGCGGCCGAAGTCGTCGGAAAGGGGCGGGTCTATGCCTTCGCCGCTTCGGGGGCGGGGCTGGCGCAGTATCTTGCTTGGGTGCGCCACGCGCGCGACGTCTATCACCCCGCTGCCGTGACGGTGGTGATCATCTCGAACGATTTCTCCGAAGCGCTGTATGAGCGTGAGCACGCGCCGGGCTTCCACGCCTTCGCGCGCCGTTCCGATGGTTCGGCGGAAATGCGCCTGACACCCTACGAACCCAGTTGGAGCCGTCAGATCCTGCGCCGTTCGGCGCTGGCCATGTATCTGATAACCCAGCTCAAGATCAACAATCTGTTCAATCAACCGCTGGTCCTGGGGCAGCACGATCAGCGCTTCGTTGGCAACGTGGAATCCCAGGCGCCTGAAAGCTATCTGGCCGATTCGCGCTGGGCGGTTGATCGCTTCCTCGAGTTGCTGCCGGACTATGCCGGCCTGCCGCCCGATCGCATCCAACTGGTGGTGGATGGCGTGCGGCCGAACCTGTACGAGCCGGGCGGCCTAGATGGGGTGCAGGACAGCTACTGGGTGCAGATGCGCAATTACGTGATGTCCCAGGCCAAGGCGCGCGGCCACGACGTGGTCGACATGAACCAGGTGTTCCTGGAACGTTTCGCCCGCGATCACCAGCGCTTTGAATTCCCCACGGACGGCCATTGGAACGGTATTGGCCATGCAGCGGCGGCAGATGCGGTGCGTCGCGCGCCGATGTTCCGCAGCGTGTTCGGACAGTGACGGCGGGCGCGGTCCCCGTTAGGGGGCCGCGCCGCCATGATCGCGGTTGGCGGTCTGTAGGTCGTGCGGGCGGCCCACATCCAGCCAGTATTCGTGCAGCGGGAAGATGCCGACCTTAAGCCCGATGTCGTGTGCCATGGTCAGCAGTTCCGGCATGTCCGTCCGTCGTCCCGGCGGCACCAGGGCAACGATCTCGGGCGCCAGGTAGTAGATGCCGGCGGCCACGAAGAAGTTGAGCTTGGGCTTTTCTTCGATGCAGCGAAAAACGCCGTGGTCGTCGTGCCGGATCACGCCGAAGGGGACATCCACCTCATAGCGAGCGACGGCGACGGTGCCGTCATGGCCCTGGCGCACGTGGAAACTCTTGAGCGCGAGCAGGTCGGTATTGGTCACTACGTCCGCGTTGATAACCAGCAGCGGCACATCGATCTGATTCAGCCGCGACAGTACCCCGGCGGTGCCCAGCGGCTCGTCTTCCCACAAGAAATCGATCGGGCAGATGTTCTCGCGCTGCTGGATGTACTCGACGATCTGCTCGCCCAGATAATGGACCGAGATCCAGATGCGCTCCACATTGGCGGCCTCGACCCGGCGCAGCACATGCTCGATCATCGGCTTGTCACCGACCGGCAGCATGGGCTTGGGCTTGCTCTGGGTGCGTTCCCCCAAGCGCTTGCCGAAACCGCCGGCCATGATCAGGGCTTGGGCCAGCCGTGGTTCCTCGGTCCGCAGTAGCAGGTGGACCAGCACGCCTTCATGATCGACCACCGGGACGAAGCCTAACCGCGCGGCCAAAGCGGCGTTTTCGGCATCTTGGCCCAGCATGCCGGTGACCGGGTTGCGGTTGATGCAACTGAGCACCGGCGTATCAAGGGAATTTCCCGCCAGCAGGGCGCGGCGCACGTCGCCATCGGTCACAGCTCCCAGTAGGCGCCCGTTGGTATCGGTTAGAACCTGGAAGCGGTACGGCGAGCGGTTCATGCGCTCCAGCAGGTCGCGGGTCGAGATACTGGGTGGGCAAACCAGGGTCGGCAACGGCGGAACGGTACGGTAGCCGGAGCTCATCGGGCGCCCTCCTCCCGCGCCAGGAAGTCCAGTACGGCCTGCATGCCGAAGCACTCACCCTCGCGATAGAGGGCATCGAAAATACGGGTGATGATGGGCACGTCCTCGGGCTCGTCCACCGTCCAGGTGTGGTGGGACAGGTTGACCGGATTGACGATGGGTTCGACCTTGAACTGTTCAGGGTGGTCACGAATCCATACCGCGAACAGCTCGCGGTCTTCGGGTGTCACCAGATTGGCATCGGCCCATTCCAGAGCCCGGCGCGAGATGACGTCGGCCGATAGCCCCAACGGATAGCTCCAGTTCATTCGGTTGGTGGTGAAGTCGGCGTCGGTTTCGATTGCCCGCCGCAGCATCAGGGCCATCAGGTCGGGATCCACCAGCGGGCAATCAGCAGCTGTGCGCAGCACCAGCGCAGCGTCGTGTCGGCGGGCGGCACCGGCGATGCGGGCGGCTAGGTCGTCTTCTGCCTCGACCTGGAAGACGGGCACGCCCTCGGCGCTGGCAAAGGCGACCAACGGGGCGTTGCGGGGGTCCTGGGTGGTGGCCAGCACCACTTCGGCCAGCCCTTCGACCCGGCGCATGCGGTCGATCACATGCCACACCAGGGGGTGTCCGGCCAACGGTAGCATAACCTTTCCGGGGACGCGGCTGGAGCCCATGCGGGCCTGTACCAAACCGATTGCCTTAACCATCACATTCCTTCCAGAAAGAGGCGTTCCAGCCGATCGGTGCTGCCCCGCAGGACCTCATCCAGGCTGGTGCCATCCGACATGTGCTTGTTGGCAACCACGGTGGTCAGCTCGGTGGCGGAGCTTACTCGGGGCGCCCGGCGGTGACGGCTGAGCGGACAATGATCTTTGCCCCCCGTCTGCCCCGGCTGAATACTGCACACCAATCTCCCCGCCAGCAAGGCTTCGACCATGGGGGAGGCGAAACAGCCGGTGACGATGTTACAGCGTGCGATCGCCGCCCGGCTATGGATCAATTCGGCGCCGTCCAACTGTTGCGCTACTACGGCTGCATCCTCTGCGGGGTGCATGGCATAACAGGTGGGGCCGAACAGATCGGGCCGGTTGGCGGCGGCGCGCTTGACGACCTCCCAGGCGGTGGCCTCGCAATAGCCCAGCGCGTCGCCGTAGAACTTGCGCAAGGGCTGGCCGAGAAAGACGGTTGCCGGACGAGTTGGTAAATCCGGCCGTGCGGCGTGTTCCCAGCCGGGATGTCCGGCCGCCACCATGACGGCGGCGGGAACGCCTTCCGCCTGCGCCTCGGCGATCGCGCGGTCATCCACCAGCAACAGGCGGTCTCCGGTCAGCACCACGCCGTCGAAGCTCAGCCGCCGGGCATAGCCGTACCAGGTCTCAATATACTGGTCGATGGCGACATCGTGGTCGCGCGCCCATAACAGGGCGGACTTCTCCACCGGCAGGCCGGTCGCGTGAACCACCAGTCGGCGGGGCCGACACTCGTCCAACTGGTAGCCAATCGCCTCGTCACACATGGCCTGGCGCGGCAGGTGATAGCTGGGATCAAGGTGCTCGAGGCGGGCCAGAGCCGCCTTTCCGGCGAGGATGCGGAAACCATCCGCCCTCGTCTCCGCCCAGCGTCGCCACAGCGGGAATAGGCTATCCGCGCCGGCGGTTTCGGTCGCCAGGAAGACGACGTCGGCGGTCATTTGCTGGCCTGATGCGCTCTCAAGGCGTCGCGGTTTTCCATCACCTTGTCGAAGGCATCGGCGATGGCGCCCATGTCGGCCACGGTCATGGGCGGATAGACGCTGGTCAGCAGTACTTCGTGATCCTGTAGATGTTCCACCAACGGGCAGATGCCGCGATCGTAAGAGACTTGGCGCGGATGGGCCGAGAACGGGAAGCCGTTGCGGCCGAAGGCGATGCGGCGCTGGTACATGGGCTCAAGATAGATTGGCTTGAGATAGCCCGCGCGCATGGGCACACCTTCGGCGGTCAGTGCCGCCGCGAACAGGTCGCGGGGAATGCCGACGACGGCTTCGTCCATCTTGCTGACGTACATGTAGTAGACGTGCGAGCAACCAGTCTCGACTTTCGGCGGGGTGATGCCCGGCAATTCCGACAGGCGGGCGGTCAGGCAATTGGCCAGTTCGATGCGCTGGCGGTTCAATTCGGGCAGTTTGGCGAACTGCACTTGGCCGACGGCGGCTTCCATCTCGCCCATGCGATAGTTCAGGCCCACCGTGTTGACGATGTCGTCAATACCCATGGGACCGACGATCACCTCGCCGTGATTGCGCATCAGGGCCAGTTTTAGGGCGATCTTGTCGTCGTTGGTGATGACTACGCCGCCTTCGCCGCACTGCATGGTCTTGTGGCGGTTCAGGCTGAACACGCCGGCATCGCCGATGGTCCCGGTCTTGGCGCCGCGATAGAGCGCGTCTGGGGCTTGGGCGTTGTCCTCAATCAGGAACAGGCCGTGGCGGTCGGCGATGGCGCGCAATTCTGCCAGGCGGGCGCCGTGGCCGAAGATGTTGACCGCCATGATGCCCCGGGTATTCGGGGTGATGTTGGCCTCGACGGATGTGGGGTCCAGGCCGAAGGTGTCAGGCTCGATGTCGGCGAACACCGGCAGGGCGCCGCACATGATGATCGAGGTGGCGGACGCGGTCATGGTGTAGGGCGAGACGATCACTTCGTCGCCCGGCCCGATGCCTGTGGCCATGGTGGCGCAATGCAAACCCGAGGTTGCCGAGTTGACGGCGATGGCATGTTTGACGCCGAAATGGCGCTTGAACGCCTCCTCAATGGCGCGCACTTGCTTGCCCCCCCAGAAATACTGGTCGGGCGAGGCGACGAAGCCCGACAATTCGCCGCAATCCAGCACTTCCATGACGGCCGCCTTTTCTGCGGCGCCGATGGTGTTGTAGGCCGGGCGCGGCTTGCTGACGACGGGGGTGCCGCCCAACAGGGCCAAAGTCGACGCGCTCATGCAAATTCCTCCATCATCATCGATTGGCCTCCGGTTGCGGACGACCGCAAGGCGGCATCGAGCACATTCATTCCCGCCAGGGCGTGTTCCGGGGTACAACCGGGCAGGGGCGCCCCGCTAGATACATGATCGCGGATGGCCGCGTAAAGGCCGGGCAGTCCAGCGACTTGGCCGGTTTCGCGACTTTCCTCGCAAAGGTGGGCATAGCCTTTGTAATGGACGCCCGCTTGCGGCCGGAAGACACGGCGCTCGCCGCCGCCGCCGCTGAACCAGGCCATGCCGTCCTCGAACAGCACTTCGCCTTCGAACAGGTCATAGGGGCATCCCGATACGGCGAGGAACAAGGCTTCCGCTCCGTCGCGGCTGCGGCAGCGGAACGACAGGTTGGGATCTTCGGCGCCAATCGGGCTGGACGTTGGCCTGCCCAGTCCCTGCACTTCGACCGGCACGCCCAGCCATTCGGTCATCAGGTCGACGGCGTGGCTGCCGTAATTGAACAACCCTTTGCCGTAGCGAAAGGTGGCACCCAGTGGGCGGCCATGGAACGCCGCGCGCAGGCTGCGGAAGCCGGGGTCGAAGCGGCGGTGAAAATTGACGCGGGCGGGCACGCCCGCATTCCGCAGCAGAGTGACGATCGCCGCCGCCTCGGCCAAAGATCCCGCCAGCGGCTTTTCCAGCAGCAGCAGCCGGGGCGCGTGCGCCAGGGCGGCGACCACGTGTTCCTTGCGGCAGGCGGTCGGGCCGCACAGCACGATGACAGCCTGGGTTGCCGCCTCGGGGAGGTCGGCGCATAGCTTTCCGGCAAGCCTGTCGCCCCATTGCGTCGCGGCCAGGCGGCGCGCTTCGGGGTCGGGGTCGACGGCGGCGGCCAACGACAGGCCGACAGTCCCCAGGACGGCGCCTATGTGGGATTGCGGCACCGGGTTGGGCACCGCGTCATAGCGGCTGCCCATGCGGCCCAGGCCGACGACGACAACGGCGGTCATCGGTTTAGCCCTTGACGCGTGCCAGCCATTCCTCGCGCAGCACACTCATCATGTGCACGTCATAATATTCGCCGTTGCGATAGACCATCTTGCGCCGAGTCCCTTCGTGCACGAAGCCGGACTTCTCGTAAGAGCGCACGGCGCGCCGGTTTTCGGCATTGACGCCTAAATACACCGATTCCAGGTTTAGCTTGTCGAAGGCATAGTCCAACAGCAAACTGGCCGCTTCGGCACCGAAGCCCTTGTCCCACGCCGCTGGTTCGCCGATCAGGATGTTGAATTGAGCCCGTCGACACACCCACTGAATCTGGTATAGGCCGACGGTGCCCACGGGCATTCCGGTGGTACGGTCAACCATGATGAAGGCGATGGTGTCGTCGCGCTCGGTCGCGGATTTGTAGATGTCGTTGAGGGCGGTGTCACTGAGCGGTCGCGCCCCCATTTCCAGGAAATGGTTGACCTGCGGGTTCTCGACCCAGTGCCGATAGAGAACCATGTCCGACGACAGATAGCCGCGCAATGCGATCTTTTCACCAGTCAGGAAAAAGGAAGGTTGCATGTGCGTTTTCCACAAAAGGTGGGCGGTCCACACCAGGCGCGGACCTGGGCGGCATTAGTTGCGAATATTGTCGGTCAGGACGTGGGTGACGTCATCGAACCAGACACCAGGCGGTGCCGGACAGGGCGGGGGCGGGTTCCGCCGCACTTGTTCGGCCAGTGCTTGCACCGCCGTCAACGCGGCGGCACGCCAGGGCGTTATCGGCAGGGTGCGGTAATGGTTTTCCATGATCGCGCACCGCTGTTGCAGCAGTTCCGGCGTGATCCAATCGACCGAGCCCAAGGCGTTGGAGTTATAGACCCGGTAGCACCCGACCGGACCGGGGGTGCGCGCCGCGGTCAGGCCGCGATCCAGCAACACAGTGAAAAACCACCAATCGGCGGCCAAGGCGTCTGCGGGGATGTCGGGCACGGTCGGCATTAACGCGGTACGGCGGATCGCCGCATTACCGAAGCCGATGAAATTACGCAGCAGCACGGCGTGGGAATCGGAAACCTTGGTTGGTACGTTGGCCGAGTCGAAAAAACGGCGGCCCACGGGATGGGCCGTCTCGTCCATGATCTCAAGGTCGCCGTAACTGATGTCGGCGGTCGCTAGCGCCGCCGAGTGATTGTCCAGCGCCGCAGGCAACAGGTGATCATCGAGGTCGCAAAAGACAAGCGCGGATGCATCGGTTTCAAGCGCGCCGCGTACCATGGCGACGCGGACCTGGGCTGGTGTCATTCCTGTGCCGGGGTGCACGGCGTGGACTGGAACGCCGAACGTTTCCGACAAGCGTTCGTGATCTGCAAAGCCGTCAATGGCGGCCACCAGCACGACATCGTGCCCCGCAGCCGCAGCGCGCAATCCTTCGCCGTATTCCGGCACGAACTTCCGCGCGGCCTCGTAAAAAGCCGTGCAGATGGCGATTTTGGTCATTTGACACCTGATCCGTTCATCTGCAGATCTTGAAACGTCAATACCTTGTCGTGGGGGATATCGCGCGCGGCGACCATGCCGATCAGCATAGGTGCGATGTTGGGGGCAATTCCGGTGCCAGGGCGTTTGAAGGTAAGGTCGCCTTCCCCGATCACCTCGCCAGCCTTGATGGCACGCGCCGAGATTACGCTGCGGCGGAACGCGGCGCGCTTCTTCATTTCGGCTTCGCTGACTACCTTGCGGGGGTTGCCGAGCGCCGCCCACACCTTGTGCGCGCCCTTGACGATGGCCCCCATTTCCGCCGCGTCGGCGGAAATCTTGTGGTCCCAGCCGAACATGTCCTTGTCCAGCGTGAAATGCTTTTCGATGGCCACGGCGCCCTTGACCACCGAGGCGATGGGAATGTCGGTGCCCAGAGTATGGTCGGAGAAGCCGACCGGATAGCCGAAGGCTTGACGCAGGGTGTCCATCACGTTGAGGTGCACGTCCTCGTCGGCGGGCGGATAGATGGAAATGCAATGCAGAAGAATGATCTGCTTGTTGCCCTCCGCCTCCACTGTCTCGATCGCATGCTCGATCTCGGCTAGGCTGGACAAGCCGGTCGACAGCATGATGGGCAGGCCGGTGCGTGCGGCGTGGCGCAGTAGCGGGTCGTTCACCAAGTCCATCGAGGCGATCTTGAGGAACGGCGCGCCCAGTGCGACCAGGTGATCCACCTGGGCCGACGAAAACGGCGTCGACAGGAAGTCGATCCCCAATTGACGGCAATAAGTCGCCAACTCGGTCAGTTCCTCCGGTGTGGTACGGAACTCTTCGACGATCGACTTGAGCGTATGGTCCTGGCGGTTACGGTAGTCGTCTTGTAGGAAATGGTTCTCGTCATACACTACCTGGGCGAACAGGTCGGTGTCCCACGACTGGAATTTGACTGCGTCGCAGCCAAGGTTCTTGGCCGTGTCGATCATCTTCTTTGCCAGATCGACGTCGCCGTTATGGTTGGCGCCGATTTCGGCGATGATGTAGGGGCGTTGACCGTGTTCGAACTTCATGGCGCCACATTGCTGTCAATGAGAGGGGAAATATGGGGGGCGGCCCAGCCATCGGGCAGGCCGACAAGCAGGTGCCGGATCAGGCGGTCGAGTTCCTGCGGCTCGGGTGCCGCGCTCCGCCAAGCCATGTCCATATCTCCCAAATCCATGCAGAACCGCTCGGCCGCCAGGAAATAGCGCGCGCCGTCGGCCTCGCGCCGGGCTCGGGCATTGGCATCGTCGGCGCTGTCCAGGATGGCGGGGATGCGGGCCATGTCGGTGCCGGGATTGAGGAAATGGACATGGGGCAGCACCCGCAGCGGAGCATGGTCGCCAAAATGCACCACCGGCTTGCCCAGGGCGGCGGCTTCGTAGCCGGCCGAGCCGCTGATGACGCAGACCATGGCGGCACGGCGCACGATGTCCAGGCTGTTGGCGAGTGGGTGGGCCAGCACCACGTTGGGGATTTGCCGCAGCTTGTCGTAGAGGTCGGGCGTGCGATCGTGTAAGGCCCAGATATGTTCCTTCACCACCAGTTGGGCGTCGGCCGGCAGGCTCAGCGCCAGCTCCAACAGCAGGGCATATTGGTTCGAGGCGTGCGGTGCATAAACGAAGGTGGAGGCCTCGGGTTCCTTGTGCAGGGTGAAGTAAACGATCCGTCGCTCGTCCAACTGCGTCAGGTCGCGCAGCGCGTGGCGGTTCAGATAGTTCAGGTTCAGCCGTGCGTTGATCAGGTTGCGGATACGCTCGCCCAGCCGAGCGCCGACACGCGCTTTGCGGTAGCCTTTCAGCCACCACCACGGGCGCTGGGCGGTCGAATAGGCGATCTGGTAGGCGATGGTGCGCCAGCCCAGCTTGCGCATCAGCCGCTGCCACAGCAGCTTGTTGGTGGACATGCCGGTGGGCGACACCCGCGCCTGGGCCGCCGCGATCTCCTCGCTCGAGGGCTCGGGCGCCGCTGCCACTGTCTGTTCAAGCTCGGGCGATTCGTTGAATTCGTCCCAGCCCCAATAGTAAAGGGCACCGAAGCGCGCGGGGGCCAGGGTGCGGAAGGGAATCGAACGTTCGCGGCACAGCAGCGACAGGGGCTTTTCCATTACGCCGCCGCCGCCGCTATGGCTGATAGCCAGCACCGGGGGGAAGCGTCCCGCCAATTCCTCCCAAAAATCGATTGACGCCATGCAGGCGCGCAGGTTGCGTTCGTGGTTGGCGCGTAGAGCCATGGCGGAACGGGGATAACCTTGTCCGCCGACCATGAAGGCGCGGCCGAGGTGGCGGTCGGCCAGCACCATGGCGCGCTGCAAGGTGATGCCATGGCGGCGTTCATAGGCGACGGCCCGCTGCTGCAATGCCTTCAGTGGTTCCTGCGCCGACTCGTCGCTCAGGACCGTGGCATAGGGATCGCTTCGCACGACGATGTGGCCGTCCCAGTCCTGCCCGTGCAGGTTGGCGTAGAAGCTGCGCTCTTCCTCGCTGGCGACGATCAGCACCGGCTCCAACCCGTGGCGCTGGGCCAGTTCGGCGGCCAGTTCGCGCCACAGCCAGCGGGTCAACGGAATCGAGATGACCCAAAGATAACGGCGTTCAGACATGGATGCTTTTCCGTACCCCGTCGGCGTCTACGTATTCCAGAACCGCCTTCTGCCGGGTGCGCTCCCAATAATCCTTGTCGACGCCGATATTGCTTTCGCGCCATTCGGGATGCTGGTGCAGGAACTGCACTACCTCGGTCAGGGTGATCAGTCGGTCCGGTGGCTGTAGCGTGGCGAATATGTGTTGGAAAAGCGCGAAGTCGACGGGATAATCCAGCGTCAGTCGCGCGTCGGGTAGGATGTGGTCGGGCGAGACCGGGTCCACGGTCCCGACCTTGCAGATGCCGGTGCGGGTGAAGAAATAGACGAAGCCGGTGTCGTTGCGGTCGCTGCGGTAATGCCGCATCACTTTGTCCATGGCGCGCCGGGTGAAGCTGCATGAGGCGGTTCCCAGCGGCAGGTCGCGGCACACGACGATGTCCAGCGACGGGTCGGCCAGCAGCCGGTCCATGGTCAGTGTCATGTATAGGGTATCTGTCAGTGGGTTGTCGCCGTTGACCTGGATCACCGCGTCAAAGTCGAACTGCTCCATGGCGGCGTGGAAGCGGGCGATGATGTCGTCGCGGCTACCGCGGAATACTGACGCGCCATAGGCTTGAACAGCCTCGGTCAGGCGGTCGTCCTCGGCGTCGGTGGTGGTGCACACCACAATATCGGCAGGATCGACTACGTGTGGGCTGGCCTTGACCCGGTCAAGCAGATGGTAAAGAACCGGTTGGCCGACCAAGTCCCTTAACCCCTTGCCGGGCAGGCGTTCCGAGGTCAGGCGGACCGGGATCAGTACACCTTTTCTGGGTTTGGTCATTGTCTGCCAACGGATTTGGTCGCGGAAGCACGATATTGTTCATGATATGAACGAGGCTGTCAAACCCTTCCGGCTAAAACTTGCACGGTTGACGGTTCCATGATTAGATTGTTCAATGTATGAACAAGCTAATGTCAGCGTCGTCGACCAGTGGCAAGATGTCCGAGAGCGCGAAGGGTAACGAGAGTGCTGCGACCACGCTGGGGCTGCTCGAAGCGATCGAACGCAACAGCCAGGTGACGCAACGGTCCATAGCCAGCGAGCTGGGAATCGCGCTGGGCTTGGCGAACAGTTATTTGAAGCGTTGCGTCAACAAAGGTCTGGTGAAAGTGACCCAGATCCCACCCAACCGCTACGCGTACTACTTGACCCCTATGGGTCTGAGCGAGAAGATGCGCCTGACGGCGGATTATCTGACATCGGGCCTCAGCTATTACCGCAAGGCTTGCGCCAATTTTACCGACCTGTTTGATGAATGCGCCGAGCGGGGCTGGACCCGCGTCGCGCTTTACGGCGTCAGCGAGCTGGCGGAGATCGGCGCGATCACGGCGCGCGAGCGGTCGGCGATCACCCTGCTGGGGGTAGTCGACCCGCACAGCAGTCGGGAAGGGGTGGTTGGGCTTCCGGTTCGGAAGTCGCTGACTGAACTGGGCGAAGTTGATGCTGCGATCCTGACCGCGGTGGAAAACGCCCAAGCCGGTCACGAGGCGCTGTTGCAGTTGATGCCGCGCGAGCGGGTACTGACGCCCCGCCTGTTGCGCCTGTCCGTGTTGCCCCCTTTGGAATCCTGATGGCGATCCCCTCACCTGCAATCTCCCCGCTGACTCTGGGAACGGTCCAGCTTGGCATGGATTACGGCGTCAGTAACAGCGGCGGCCGTCCCGATGACGGCGCCGCTGCCGCCATACTTGATGTCGCATGGGACGGCGGGTTGCGCTGCCTGGATACTGCCCGCGCGTATGGCGACGCGGAAGAACGTATCGGCGGTTGGATGGCGGCGCGTGGTCGTCGACCGCTGATCGTCACCAAGGTTCCCGGTTTGCGCGCCGACGGCGAGGAAGAGGTGGAGGTGGCCATCGCCGCCTCGTGCCGCGCCCTGGGCGTGAGTTGTCTGGATATCGTGATGATGCACCGCGCTACCGACCTTGCGCGGCCCGGCGTGCGGCGCTGTCTACAGCGGCTACAGGACGAGGGGGTGATTGGCCGCCTGGGCGCATCTTGTTATTTGCCGGAACAGCTTGAACATCTGTTGGCCGATTGGCCCGCTCTGGCGGCGGTTCAGGTCCCGCTCAATCTGGTCAACCGCGACTTTTCCGATAGCGGAGTGCTGGATGGATGCGCCGAGCGCGGTGTCGCCGTGTTTACCCGCAGCGCTTTTTTGCAAGGGCTGATTTTCCTTGCTCAGGACCAACAGCCGCCGGTACTGCGCTCCGCCGCCCCTGCCTTCGCCGCCCTGCGCGCCCTGGCTGATGAGGCGCGGGTGCCGCTGGAAAGCCTGGCGTTGGCGGGTGGCAGGAACCATCCCGCCATTACCTCGGTCGTGGTGGGCATCGCCGCGCCGCACCAAGTTGCCGATGTCTTGGCTTGGTCCGGGGCTGTCTTCGACCCTGCCCTGCTTGACCGCGCGCTGGCTATCTGCACCGACATTGATCCCTTGGTGGGGCGGCCGCATCTGTGGCCGAAATCGTGATTTCCTCCTCCGGCATCCCAAAGGAAGATAGGGTTGTGACCAGCGCTCCCCCTCCGCCCTGCCCTCCCTCGTGGTTCGCCTACGCCACTGATTTTGGCCTGACCAGAGGGCGCACGCTGCTGCTGCTGCTGTTCGGTGTGAGCTCGACCCTCACCGAGGCTTTGGGCGTCGGCCTGTTCTTGCCGATCTTCCAGTTCATCCGCGCCGGACAGGATATCAGTCGGCTGACCGGCGAATCCCGCCTGTGGGAGCTTCTGGTCCAGGTGTTCGATCTGCTGCATCTGCGCGTCAGTCTGCCCAGCCTGTTGGCGGCCGCCTTTCTGTGCTTTCTGCTGCGGCAAGCCTTCGTCTACGCCCGCCTTGTCTGTCAGACCCGCACCCAGCAATTCCTCATCCGCCGCCTGATCAATCGCCTGTTCGGCACCTATCTGGCCGCTGACGCCGCCTATCATGACCGTGTGCCCATGGGCGACATTGTCAATCAGGTGACGGTAGAGACCAACCGTGCCATAGTCGGCCTGCTCGCCCCGGTGATCTGGACGACCCAGGCGCTGGTGGCGGTGACCTATCTGGGGGCGCTGACCGCCATGTCGCCGTCGATGACGGTGGCCGCCATCATGGTGTTCGGGCTGGCCATCGTGCTGGTCCGGCGTTGGGTCAAGCGTATCCAGACCATCGGCCGGGCGGTGACCCACAGCAACGCCGCCCTGGCCGCGTTTCTGGTGGAGCGGGTGCGCTCGCCCCGGCTGGTGCGACTGTCGCGCACCGAGACCGCTGAGCGCCGCGAGATGGAACAGCTGACCGACCGGCAGGCGCACAACAACACCGCCGCCATGGTGCTGCAGGCGCGCACCGAAGTGGCGCTGGAGCCCATCGCCGTCGGCCTGTCCTGCGTCTTTCTCTATCTGGCGGTCACCAGCTTCGGCATGCAGCTCGAAGAGATCGGCCTTTATATGGTCATCTCCATGCGCCTGGCGCCGGTGGGCAAGGCCCTGGTGGCGCAGCGCCAGATGGTGCTGATGGGGATGAGCGCCATCGAGGCGGTCAAGGCCCGCCTGGACGACATGACTGCCGCGCGCGAGATCGACCACGGCACCCATCAATTCGCCGGTCTCAAGCGCGAACTGCGCTTCGAGGATGTGCGGTTCACCTATCCGGGCGCCGACCGCCCGGCCTTGCAGGGCGTCAACCTTGCCCTGCCGGCGGGCAGCATGGTTGCCCTGGCCGGACCGTCGGGCAGCGGCAAGTCGACCCTGATCGATCTGCTGCCCCGCCTGCGCCGTCCCGATGCCGGGCGGCTGTTGTTCGACGGCGAACCGGTGCAGGACTTCACCCTGGACAGCCTGCGCCGCCAGATCGCCTATGCGCCGCAAAATCCCCAGATCTTCAACGTCTCGGTGGCGGACCATATCCGCTACGGCAATCCCGCCGCCTCGGACGCCGAGGTCAAGGAGGCGGCGCGGCTGGCTGGCGCCGACGAGTTCATCGCCCGCTTGCCCGACGGTTACGACTCACTGCTGGGCGAGGGCGGCAACCGCCTGTCCGGCGGCCAGCGCCAGCGCCTGGATCTGGCGCGCGTGCTGCTGGGCCGCGCCTCGATCCTGATCCTGGACGAGCCGACCAGCAGCCTGGACGCCGAATCCGAGGAGCTGTTCCGCCAGTCGCTGAACCGGCTGCACCGCGAAACCGATTTGACCATCCTGGTGGTGGGACACCGCCTGTCCACCATCGTCGGCGCCGACCGCATCGTCATCCTCGACCACGGCGTGGTCGCCGCCGTCGGCAGCCATGCCGAACTGATGGCGCAGGGCGGATGGTACGCCGAGGCGGTCGCCACCTCCGCCGGCGGCGGTAGGGACCGGGCCGCCAAGAGCGGCGCATAGGCCGCTGGGCAGGTCCAGGCGGAAAAGACGCGATGCGGCAGGTTTTTTTGTGTGAAGGCGGGTTACGGCTGCGGCAACTGTTCCAGACGGTCGGCCAGCGCCAGCGCCTGGCGCCAGCTGAACAGGTCGGGCAGCGCGGCGTAATAGCGACGCACGCGATCGAGATCGGCGAGGGTATCGACCGTCCAGCGCAGGGCGGCGAAATCCTGGTCATTAACCAGGTGGCCGATGCGGAAATCGCCATTGGGCAGGTGGGCCGGCACACCGCGGATATAGGTGGTCACATGTTCGCGGTGCAGGCGGTCGACGGCTTCCAGATGTGCCCGGTGCAACGCCTCGAAGGACATCACCTCCACATCCAGGCCATCGGGATACGTCCGCTGCACGGCATTGGAGACGTAATCGTAGCGACCATCTGCGAACATTTCGAGCGCGGCGTCGATGACGGTGGCGTCGTGCATGGGGCAGTCGGCGGTCAGGCGCACCACCACCGTCGCGCCAAAGGCCAGGGCGGCGTCGTGCATGCGTCCCAGTACGTCCTGCTCGTCACCGCGGAACAGCCCGACCCCCAGCCGTTCCGTCAGCGCGGCGACGGGGTCGTCGATGGCGTTGACGGTGGTCGTCACGACGATGCCGTCCAGGCGCTTGGACAACTGCACCCGGCGCAACATCTGCTCCAGCGACGGGCGGCCGGCAATATCGGCCAACACCTTGCCGGGCAGACGGGACGAGCCCATACGGGCCTGGATGAAGGCGATAGTCTTCGCGGTGCCGTGGTCGGTCATGGGGTGTGCCACTTCAGAAGGGCGGCATCGTCGCTGGCGATGGCCGCGGTGAAGGGAAGGACGAGGCGCTGGTCCGGCAGGGTCAGCGGCGGAAGCGTCTTGCCCTGTGCCAGCGACACCAAATCATCGAACAGGTCGATGCCGGCGGCGATGGTGGCGGGCAAGCTGCCCGATGGGCGTGGGTTGGTCTCGATCACGCGCCATGCTCCGTCGCGGGTCGTGAACACATCGATGTCATACAGCCAGTCAAGGTTCAGGACGCGGGCGATATCGGCGGCCAGCGCATGCAGTTCCGGCAGGTTTTCGATTACGCCGCCGCGAAACGGGATGCCGGCGGGGTTGATGCGGCGACGCGGCACGCAGCGCAGCACCTGGCCGCGCCGGCAGAGGATGTCGATGTCATAGGCGGGCGGGACCAGGCGCTCCATCACCATGGCCGGAAGCAGGGCGCGCCGGCCCTCTTCCCCAAGCGCCAGGAACGCGGCGGGTGACAGATGGCATTCGCGGCCCTCGTCCACGTCCATCACGGTGTCGGCGTCGGGGCGCACCACATAGACGTTGCGGCCACCGCGGGATCGTTCCGGCTTGACCACTGCGGCACCGTGCACGGCCATCAGGTCGTCCAGCGCCGCCAGCAATTGGGCATCGGTCTCGGCATGGCGCCAATCGGGGACCGGGATGCCGACGTCGCCCAAGCGGCGGAACGTGGCGGCCTTGTCGGACATGATCGCCAGGTTTTCCGGCGTGGTGCACGCCAGGACCGCCCCCAAGGCGGCGAAACGGTCGGCATGCGGCGCCAGCGCCAGGGCTTCCTCGTCCGACCACGGCATCACCAGGGTGACGCCGTCGCGCCGGACGATGTCGAGAACCGCGTCGACATAGCCCGGGTCGGTTCCATAGGGCACCACGTGGAAGGCATCGGCCATCGCCTCTGCGGCCACGCCAGCCTGGGTGTTGACGGCGACAACCCGGATCTGGTGACGCCGGCTGTCGTGCATTTGCCGGATGGCAAGCGGCACCATGGCGCCGCCGCCGGCGGTCAACAGGATGGTCGCTTTGCTCGCGCTCATTGCAGCACCTGGGCGGTCACGGCCTCGTCCACGGCAAGCGCCTGGCGCACGCGGCGGCCCAGGGTGGCTTCCCAGGCGGCGGGCGGCAGGCCGCTCACGCCGTCCAGCGGGCGCTTGAGACCAAGGTTCTCGACGGTCAATTCCTCGCCGGCGGCAACCGGCCGACGCGCCACCAGGATGCGATGCATGCGCGCCGCCTTGGCCTCCTCCTCGGCGGTCAGCGGACGGTCGGGCCGGCCCAGCATGGCTTCGGCAGCGCGCACCCGCGCCACCATGTCGGCCAAGCCGCGCGGGTCCAGCGAGATGCCGTGATCGAAGCTGGGCCTGCGGGTGTCGAAGGTGAAGTGCTTCTCGATCATGCAGGCGCCGGATGCCACGGAAAGGAAGGCGGCGTCAGCGTTCAGGCAGTGATCGGACCAACCGACCGGCAGGCCGTAGCGTGCCTCCAGCGCGCGGATGGCGGCCAGGTTGAGGGTTTCCGGCGGCGCCGGGTAGAGCGAGACGCAATGGAACAGGCCGAGCGCCGATACTCCCGCCTCGCGCGCGACCGCCACCGATTGGTCGATCTGTTCCATCCCCGCCATGCCAGTGGACATCAGCATCGGCCGGCCGGTGCGGGCCGCCTGGCGGATCAGCGGCAGGTGGGTCATCAGACCCGAGGAGATCTTGTGCGCCGCCGGCGCCAATCGGTCGACCCACTCCAGGGTGGCGAAGTCGCCAGCGGTGGTGAAGGGCGCCACGCCCAGGCTGCGCGACAAATCGAACATACGCGCGGTTTCTTCGCGGGTCAGCGCGCAGCGGGAGAACAGGCTGTGGCTGGCGGTGCCACGCATGTAATTCTCGTCGGCGTCGATGGTTTGCAGCTTGACCGCATCGGCGTCGGCCGCCGCTGCCGCTTCAATCATGCGGGCGCAGGTCTCGGCGCTGCCCTCATGGTTGATGCCGATCTCGGCGATGATCCAGACCGGCTGCCCGACTCCAAGCAGGCGGTCACCAATCCGCAGGGTTGGGTTCTTGTCCCGGGTCGCTTCCATCAGTCCCGTCTTTCCATCATCGGCATCAAGAGATCTGCCACGCGCTCACCGGCATGGGCACCGGGCGCACAGAGGAGCTTATCCTCCAGCGCGCGGCGCGCCCCTGCCTTGTCCTGCCACTCCGCCTCGATCTCATCTAGCGGGCGCGAAAGGAAGGCGCGCAGTTGTTCCAGGGTCGCGTCGTTTCGCCAATCGAAGAGGAACACTCCCTGGGCGTACAGTTCGTGGGCGTCGTCCCGCAACGGCATGTGGTCGGGATGGTTGATGAAAACCAGCGGCTTGCCGGATTTCAGGCACCACCCCACGGTGCTGGTGGCGCGCGAGGTGATGACCAGGCGATGCCGGCTGATCATATAGCGCAGGTCCAGCGGCCTGTCGAAAAGTTGCAGATTGGGTTTGCTGACGACTTGCGCCAGCACGGGGTCGGGATCGTCGTAGCGGTCGGTCGACGGATAGGATTTGTAGCGGACGCCATACGGCACGCGCGCCAACACCTGCTCGACCAGGGCAAGTTCGCGCCGCACCCGCTCCACGTCCGACACCCCACCGGAATAGGCATTCACATTGCCGGACAGCAGGGCGGTGGAAACGTACAGCAGCGGATGGCCGGCATCGGTGCGGCCGCCACCCGCCATGCGGCTGTATACCTTGGGCATGCCAACGGCTTCGGCCCGGCCGCGAGCGTATGGGGTCTGACGTGAGGCCTGCGCTGCCGCCTCGTTCATGGTGAACAGGACGTCCGCCACGCCATTCTCGAAGTAACAGGCCGTGACGTCGTGGGTGCCGCAAATCTCCCGAGTCACGCCGTGCTGGAACGCCGCCACGGGCAAGCCGAGGCCGCGCGCGGCCACGCACAGCGCCATCAGCGAGGGGGTGCCCGGGAAGTTGGTGAGCACCGCCCCTTTGCCGTTGGGAACAAGGGCCGACAGCGAGGCCTTCCAGTTCTCAAGCTCCTGTTCGAAGCGCTGTCTGGCTGCGGCGAGATTCCGGTGGAAGGCGGCGACGGCCATGTCCACGGCCGGGGCCGGGAACCAGCGGGCGGCATAGGACCGGAAAATCGCCGTCAGTTCCGGGGCGACGGCATCGTCGACCGCCGCTGGCGCTCCCTTCTTGGTGGGGGCGTCGGCAAGCCGCACCGCGACGCCGCGGCGAATCATGGCCCAGGCGGCCTCGCGCACGAATTCGTTGGTGTGGGCGAGCACAAGGGTCGGGCGGTTCCCCGCGGGCCGCCCTTGCCACCACCTCCGCGCCAGCTGGCACCCGATATCGGCGATGCCCGACATCCGCAGCCGCTCCACCAGCGGCGGCGGGGGCATCTTTCGCATCGTTCGTGGCAGATCGCACCACACGGTGCGCAGATGGGGATTACCGGCCAGCAGGGTCTGCCACGGGCCGTTGAGGCGCTCGTCCAACGCGGCGCTGCCGGTGCGCAGGCCGAGATTGACGCGCGGTTCAACGAAATCCGCTTCGGTCAGCGCCAATAATTTGGTCAGCTTGCGATAGGCGGCCTGGGCTTCGCGGGCCGCGAGCAAGGCGCGGTCATGGTCGAGCCCGTTGGCGCGGGCCGCCGCGAACATATCGCGGGTCAGCGCACCTGCATCATGCCAATAAGCCATCAACCGATCGACGCCCGGCTCCAGCGCACGCACCCCTGGCTGGCCCGAGAGGGCGACCGCCGGGGCGGTGGTCAGCACGGTGGCGGTTTCCGGCAAACCCTTTCCACGCGCCCACTCCAGCACTTTCGTGCTTTCGCAGAACACCACGCGCGCCTGATGCAAGATTTCCGCCGTGTCGTCAGCGGTCGTGGCCATGGTCGCCTCCCACCGCGGTGCGTAGCGCCGCGGCCACGCGGGCAATGCCGCCGCCGTCCACGCCACGTCGACCGGCCTCGGCCATGCGGGCGCGCGCCGACGCGTCGTCGGCCAGGGTTTGGATGTTGTCGGCCAGCGCTTCGCAGGACAGCCCGTCCAGGGATCCAGCCAGCAATGTTCCGCCCAGGTCGTGGGCGGCACGGGCAAAGGGCAGCTGATTGCCGGCCGTCACCACGGTGACCGAGGGAACGCCCGCCGCCATGCGCTCCAGCAGCGACACGCCGCCCGCACCGAGGAACAGGTCGCATTCGGCGAGCAGCGGGGCAAGACTGGGAGCGGGCGGCAACAGAACGCCACGGGGGCCGAAGCTCGCCACGCGACGGGCGACGTCGGCGCGATGGGGGGCGTCCTCGGCCAAGATGACGCGAATGTTGGGCCGGTCCAGCGCCGCATCGATGCGTTCGAGCGCCGCCAGCGCCAGGGCGCAGGCGTTTGCCGAATCGCGCAGGCCGAAGCACAGCATCAAGGTGCGGGGCCGGGCGGGGGCGGCACGGCGCGGCAGTCGGGTGAAGCTCGGGTCGACAATGGCATATTGCGCGCCAAGCAGGGCCGGCACGCCGGCGATCTGGTCGCCGGCCAGATTGGGGGCGGCATTGATCACCAAGCCCGTTCCCGGCGGTGTTGCCAGCGAATCGTCGAACAGGGCAACGAGCGGCGCCCGCTTCGAAAAAGCGATGAGTTCCGACGGACCGACGTCGTAGCAATCGACGACGACACCGCGCCAGCACGCGTCCGGCATCAACCGGTCGGCGGCGACCACGCGCACCGTGCTATCGGCAAAGAAGGGCGCCCACTGCATGCCGTCGGCATCCAGCGCCACCATCACCGGGTCTTGAGTGGCCAGTTCCTTGGCAAGCAGCCCCCCGCGGTGGACATGTCCCCCGCCCCGCTGAGGCCGGCTGCTGAGCCGGACGAGCCACGGCCGGGTCATGCCCCGATCACTTCGCCCAGGACGGCGCACACGCGCGTCACGTCCTCGTCTTGCATGGCGGGGAACAGCGGCAGGGAAAGGGCGCGGGCGTAGTATGCTTCCGCTCCGGGGAAGCTCTGGCGGCCGTAGCGGCGGCGATAGACCGGCATCGAGGGAACCGGGATGTAATGCACCTGGGTGCCGATGCCACGCTGATGCAAGGTGCGCATCAGGCTGGCGCGGTCGATGCCGATCGCCGGGAAATCGAACAGCGCCACATAGAGATGCCAGGCCGGGCGCGGGTTGGGGCGGCGGCCCAGGCCGCGCACCAGCGGCGCCAGCGGCGCCAGCGCGGCGTCATAGCGCGCCGCCAGATGGTTGCGGCGCGCGGCGAACGCCTCCAGCTTGCCCAGCTGCGACAGGCCCAGGGCGCACTGAATATCGCTGGCGCGGTAGTTGTAGCCCAGCTCGGTCAGTTCGTAATACCAGGGATTGACGGTGCCGTCGGCGGCGTAGGCGAGGTCGGTTTCCGAGAATTCGGCGGCCTCGCGGGTGATGCCGTGGCTGCGCAGCCGGCGCAGCCGGTGCGCGATGGCGGCGTCGCGGGTGGTCAGCGCGCCGCCCTCGCCCATGGCGACGGTCTTGACCGGATGGAACGAGAACACCGTCATGTCCGAGTGGGCGCAGCCGCCCACCGGACCCCAATCGGCGTCGGTCCCCAGGGCGTGGCAGGCGTCCTCGACGACCGCCCAGCCGCGGTCGCGGGCATAGCCGCCAATCGCCGCCATGTCCGCCGCCTGACCGGCCAGGTGCACGGGAAACACCGCGGCAACCGGCGGGCCCTGCCAGGCGGCGACGGCGCGGTCCAGCGCCTCGACCGTCATCAGGCCGCTGTCGGGGTCGACGTCGACGAACAGCACGTCGGCACCGCAATAGAGCGCCGCGTTGGCGGTAGCCGAAAAGGTGATGCTGGGCACGGCCACCGACTTGCCCGGCCCGATGTCGAGCGCCAGGCAGGCGAGGTGCAAGGCGGCGGTGCCATTGGCGCAGGCGACGGCATGGGGGGCCGTCACCGCCGTGGCCAGGGCCGCTTCAAAGGCGTCGACGGTGGGGCCGCCGGTCAACATGGGGGCCTTGAGGGCCTCGACCACTGCCGCGATATCCGCCTCGTCGATGCATTGACGGCCATAGGGCAGAAAGGGCGGCGGCTGGTCGGTCATGCGCCGGTCCCGGCGAGGCGACGGTATTGCATCACGTCGATGAAGCGCCCATTGAACCACGCATGGTCCTTCAGCGCCGCTTCGACCTCGAAACCGGCTTTCTCGAAGGCGCGCCGACTGGCGATGTGGCAGTCGTAGATGCCCGCGTTCAGCTTGTGCAGCCCCATGGCGCCGAGGCAATGGTCGGCGGCAAGGCGCAGCGAGCGCGTGGCGACGCCCTGGCCCCAGACGCTGCGGTCCAGCAGGATCGCCATCCAGGCGCGCCGATGCTTGTGGTTGATCGCGCTCAGGCGCAGGGTGCCCAACTGCCGGTCGTCGTGCTCGGGCCGGATCACCCACATCATCGCCGAATCGGTCGCCAGCGTGGCGCGCACATAGGCGGTCTGGCTTTCCAGCGTGTGGACGACGTCGCCCGCCTCGGTGAAGGTGTTGACCTCGGCGTCGTTGAGCCGGGCCAGGTAAGCGGAATTGACGTCATCGAGGCTGAGCGGCGTCAGCCGCAGCCCTTCGCCCCGCAAAAGCACGGCGTCGGCCATCAGACCCCCGCCGCCTCCAGCAGGGCGCCGAGCTCGTCGTTGCTCAGCCACACCGGGTTGTTCTCGCTCGAGTAGTGGAAGCTCTCGTCCACGGGCGTGCCTTGCCGTTCCAGGAACTTGGTGCGGGTCCACCAGTGGAAGGCCGGTTCGATCACGTAGTGGTCGCCCATGTCCAGGGTGGTGCGGGCGTCGTCGGACGTGATCAGGCATTCATGCAGCTTCTCGCCGGGGCGGATGCCGATGATGCGGATGGGCAGATCGGGCGCCAGCACCTTGGCCAGGTCGGTCATGCGCACGCTCGGGATCTTCGGCACGAAGATCTCGCCGCCCTGCATGGTGGCGAAGGCGGACAGCACCAGTTCCACGCCGTCCTTCAAGGTGATGACGAAGCGGGTCATGCGCGGGTCGGTGATCGGCAGCGACTCGACCTTCTGGGCGATCAGCTGGCGGAACAGCGGAATGATGCTGCCGCGCGAGCCCAGCACGTTGCCGTAGCGCACCACCGAGAAGCGCGGGCCGTCGCTGCCGGCCAGGTGATTGGCGGCGACGAAGATCTTGTCCGACGCCAGCTTGCTGGCACCGTACAGGTTGACCGGGTTCACCGCCTTGTCGGTCGACAGCGCCACCACGGTCTTGATGTTGGTGCGGATGGCGGCCTGCACCACGTTCTCGGCGCCATGCACGTTGGTGCGGATGCACTCGAACGGATTGTACTCGGCGGCGGGCACGTGCTTGAGGGCGGCGGCATGAACCACGTGGTCGACGCCGCGCATGGCCATTTCGAGACGGCTCTGGTCGCGGACGTCGCCGATGAAGAACCGGATCGCCGGATGATTGGCGAACTCGGGCAGCATCGACATTTCCCACTGCTTGGCTTCGTCGCGCGAATAGACGACCAGACGCCGCAGGTTCCAGCGTTCCAGCACTTCCTTGCAGAAGGCCCGGCCAAAGGATCCGGTGCCGCCGGTGACCAGGATCGAAGCGCCGTCAAGATTAAGCTTGGCAATCTCAGCAACCATGCGATCTCTCAATGTTCTTGCGGCGAACCGTCGACATTGCCGCAGGCGCCGATGCATTCCAGGTAATGAAAAATTTGGCCGATTGCGCTCATCGCTGTGGAGAGTGCCGCGCCAAACCTTAAGTTCCCCTTTGTTGTCGCATTTTTCCGTGGCGTCGTGCACTGCTTCCGCGAGGCGCGCCCAGAACGCTTGCAACAGGTCGGATTATCTGTTCACATAATGAACGCGACGTCAAGCCTTGCCATTCTGCGGGTGCCGCGCCAGTGCTTCGTAACTTTCCGCCGCCTGCCATGTCCGACAAAATCTCTCGCTTCGACGTTTCCAACGACCTGTTCGCCCGTGCCAGCGAGGTGATTCCCCTCGCTTGCCAGACGTATAGCAAGAGCCACCAGCAGTGGGTGCGCGGCGCTAGCCCGCTGTTCCTGGACAAGGGCAAGGGCTGCCGGGTCGACGATCCCGACGGCAACAGCTACATAGACTACGTGCTCGGCTTGTTGCCGGTGGTGCTGGGCTATGGCGACCCCGACGTGGATGGCGCGATCGTCGCCCAATTGGCCAAGGGCATCAGTTTCTCGCTCGCGAGCCCGTTGGAGCTTGAGCTCGCCGAGTTGCTGCGGGAGCGCATTCCCTGCGCCGAGATGGTGCGCTTTGGCAAGAACGGTTCCGATGCGACCACGGCGGCGATCCGTCTTGCCCGTGCCCAGACCGGCCGCGACAAGGTGATCGCGCTCGGCTATCACGGCTGGCACGACTGGTACATCGGCACGACCACCCGCCATCTGGGCGTGCCACAGGCGGTGCGTGACCTGTCCGTGACCCTGCCCTTCGGCAACGAACAGGCGGTCGAGGATCTGCTGCGGCGCGACGGCGACCAATTTGCCGCCATCATTCTTGAACCGACCGGCGCCCATGTCCCGCCGCCCGGCTATCTCGAGCGATTGCGCGAGCTGACGTGCCACTACGGCATCGTGTTGATCTTCGACGAGATCATCACCGGTTTCCGCATTGCGCGCGGCGGCGCGCAGGAGCGGCTTGGGGTGGTTCCCGACCTCGCCTGCTTCGGCAAGGCCATGGCCAACGGCATGCCGATCTCGGCCGTGGTCGGTTCGGCTAGGCTGATGCGCGGTATGGAGGACATTTTTTTCTCTGGCACTTTCGGCGGCGAAGCGCTGTCGCTTGCCGCGGCGATCGCCACGATCCGAAAGCTGGATGTGACCGACGGTATTAACCGGCTGTGGCGGCGCGGCGCGGCGCTGGTTGACGGTGCCAACGCGGTGTTGGAGCGCCGCGGCCTGGGCAGCGTTCTACAGTTCGGCGGCGAGGGCTGGTGGCCCCGTCTTAAGATGACCGCGCCACCGCAGATGGACGGCAACCTGATGACCAGCTTGTTCCGCCAGTCGGTGGTGGCTGAGGGGTTGTTGATTGGCAGTTCGTTCAATCTCTGCTTGGCCCACGACGCCGAGGGCGTCTTCGGCGAGACGTTGGAGCGTTTCAACCGCGCCATGGCCGAACTGGCCGACGCGCTCGAGGCGCCCAACCCGGCGTCGCGGCTGCGCGGTATGCCCGTCCAGCCTACCTTCGCCGTCCGCTGACCATGCTGCGCCTGCGGCCCGTACGGATCGAGGACGCCCGCATGATGCTGGACTGGGTCAACAGTGCGGACTCGTTGGCCGGAAAGGCTCTGACCACAGCGCCCATCGCCTGGGTCGATCATTGCGTCTGGCTAGAACGGCGTCTGGCCGATGCCGACAGCCAGATGCGCATAGTGGAATGGGACGGCGAGCCAGTTGGTCAGGTGCGGCTGCAATACGATCCGGCGCTCGGCCATGTGGTCGACATCTACGTCATCCCCACGCGACGCGGGCGCGGGGTGGCGCTGGAGGCGTTGCGCGAGGCGGTGGCCGAGTTGCGTCGCAGCCGTCCGGATGCCGTGGTGGTGGCCGTGGTGAAGCTCGATAACGCGGCATCGGCCAGACTATTCCAAGCTGCCGACTTCCGCCGGACCGCCGACCATGGCGACCTTGCCTGCTTCCTTCTGCCTCCCGAGGACAGCCATGCCTGAGCGTATCGCCGCGATTTTTGCCCATCCCGACGACGAGGTTCTGGGCTGCGGTGCTGCCCTGGCCCGCCATGCCGCCGAGGGAAGCAAAGTACACATCCTTATTCTGGCGACTGGCCTCGCCGCACGTGGCGCCGCCGCGCAGGAACAACTGGAGGCCCTTCGCAACGACGCCGAGCGTGCGGCGGCGGCCTTGGGCGCCGCCTCGGTGTCCTTCGGCGAGTTCCCCGACAACGCCATGGACAGCGTGCCGTTGCTCGAGGTGGTCAGGCGGGTCGAGGCTTTCCTTGCCGAATGTGCTCCGCGCCGGGTCTATACCCACCATGTCGGCGACCTCAACGTGGACCATGGCGTCACCCACCGCGCGGTCGTGACCGCCTGCCGTCCCATGGTCGGCGCGGTGGTGCGCGAAATCCTGTCCTGCGAGGTCAACTCGTCGACCGAGTGGACGCCGCCCGGCAGCCTGCCCGCGTTCCTGCCCACCGAATTTATGGACGTGTCGGCAAGCCTTGCCGCCAAGCTCGCCGCCCTTGCCTGCTATGCGGGCGAGCTGCGCGACTGGCCGCATCCGCGGTCGCTGGAAGGCGTCGTCGCGCTGGCCAAGTGGCGCGGCAGCCAGGCGGGCTTTCAGGCCGCCGAGGCCTTCGTCACGGTGCGCCGTCTGGTCGGCCCGGTGGGCGCGCCATGAGCGAGCAGACGGCCCTCCCCGGATTCATCGACGCGCCGCCGCGCCGTTGGCAGCACGAGCAGGTCGGCCCCGCCGACGTGCGCCACTTCGCGTTGCGCACCCGCGACACCGCCTTCTGGCCCGATCTTGTCGCGGCGGTGACAGTCGGCGATTTGGTCGCGGCCGACGCCATTCTGCGCGACCGTCTGCTGCTGGGGGCGGGCGTGGTGGTGGCGGCCGACAAGCTGCTCGCCTTCGTCGACCATGTCCGCAGCATCCCGCTGTTCTTCGACCGCCGTTGCCCGGGACGCGTCAGCAACGACGCCCGCGCGCTGCTGCGCGGCGGCGAGCGTGTCGATGTCACCGGTGTGCTGGAAATGCAGATGGCGGGCTATGTCTCGGGCTGGGACACGGTGGTCGCCGACATCGGCCAGATCCAGGCTGGCGGCCGTCTGTTCGCCGTTGGCGACCAAGTCGACGCCGCACGCTACTGGACCTATCGCCACGCCGTCGACCACGACCGCAGCGAAGCCGATTTCGCCGAAGAACTGCATCATCTGCTGGACCAGGCGATGCGCCGCACCGTCGTCCACGCGGCGGGTCGGCCCATCTGGGCGCCGCTGTCCGGCGGTCTGGATTCCCGCCTGATCGTGGCCAAACTGCACCAGTTGGGTTACGACAACCTGAACGTCTTTTCCTATGGGCCGAGCGGTAACTGGGAGGCGCGTCACGCCCGCCGGGTGGCCAACCGCCTGGGGCTGGACTGGTTTTTGCTGCCAAGCACGCGGGCCGATTACCGTGCCTTTTTCCATTCGCCGGAGCGTCGGGAATACTGGCGTTTTGCCGACAATCTGTCGTCGCTGCCCAATCCCCAGGACATCTTGCCGTTGTTGCAGTTGCGGCGGGCCGGGCGCTTGTCTGACGACGCGGTGATTGTCAACGGCCAGTCGGGCGACTTCATTACCGGCGGTCATATCCTGCCGCCGCTGCGCAACGACCCGCCCGGGCAGCAAACCCTGGCGAACACCGTGGTCGGCAAGCATTACAGCCTGTGGAAATCCATGGTGACGGCACCCAATCTGGATGTGCTGACCGCCAAGATGTGGCGGACCATGGGCCTTGAGCCGGGCGCCCCGCTGACCCGGGCCGAGATGATGGACCATTACGAGAGCTGGGAATATTCCGAGCGTCAGGCCAAGTTCGTCGTGCATGGTCAGCGTATCTACGACTTCCTTGGGCTGGACTGGGACTTGCCGTTGTGGGACTTCGACTTGGCCCGCTTCTTCCAGACGGTGCCCGTTGAGTTGAAGTTCGGCCAGCATCTGTACCGCCGGGTGTTGCGTGAGTGGGATTGGAAGGGGTTGTTCTCGCAGCCCGAGCCGAATATTTGGCGCTGGCCGGGGGCGAGCATCCTGGCCGTGCCGACGGCCCGGGTCGTGGGTGCGGTCATGGGCGCCAAGGCCAAGCAGCGTTTCTACCAGCATTGCATGTACTGGGGCCACACCCGGCAATTCTACGCCCCTTATGGCTGGGCGGAATTTCGCCGTACCTGCCATGACGCCCGTCACGGCTTGGCATTGGACACCCGCTGCTGGCTACAGGAAAACTCCTCTCTCTGGAGCGGGCGCCCATGAGCGAGATTACGTTCGACCTCGCTGGCTACCGGTGTCTGTTGGCGGCTCTGGTCGGGCACGGCTACACCTGCCGGGATTACGACGCGGTGGTGCCGGAACGGGCCGATCTATTGCTGCGGCATGACATCGATATGTCCATTTCCGCCGCCCGTCGCATTGCCGAATGCGAAGCCGAGGCTGAGATGTTCGGCCATTACTTCGTACTGTTGCGCACCGAATTCTACAATCCGCTGTCAGCAGCCGGGCTGGAGGATCTGCGTGCCATCGCGGCGGCTGGCCATCGCATCGGCCTACATTACGATGCTAGCCTGTATCCCCAGGACTACGACTCTCTTAGCCGTGGCGCCGAGTGGGAATGCGGTCTGCTTGAACAGGGACTGGGCCAGGCGGTGACGACGATTAGCTTCCATCGGCCGTCGCGGGCTTTGCTGGGCTCGGCGATGCCGCTGGCGGGGCGCCTGCACAGCTACATGCCGCGCTTTTTCTCGGACATCGGCTATTGCTCAGACTCCCAGGGGTGCTGGCGATTCGGCGCCCCGCTCGACCATGACGCGGTGCGACAGGGGCGTGCCATCCAATTGCTGACGCATCCGATCTGGTGGACAGCTTCGGCGGAGTTGTCGGTCGTCGAAAAACTGGAAAATTTCGCCCTTTCGCGCTATGAAGCGACGAGGGTCGCCCTAGGGGAAAATTGCACTCCATTTCAATCGCATCAGCAGCTGCAAGGCGGTCTGGGCGTCCGTCTGGAGAAACGCCGGGGAGCATCGGAATGAACATTAAAATCGGCGTTATCGGCACCGGTTACTGGGGGCGCAACATCCTGCGCAACGTACATGGTCTTGGTGCCCTGGCCGCTTTTTGCGACGCCAGCGAAGTGGCGCGCACCGAGTTCCAGGCTGCCTATCCCGAGGCCGTCGCCTACGCCGCAGTCGACCAGTTGCTGGCGGACCCCAAGATTACGGCGGTAACTATCGTTACACCGGCCGCGACCCATGGGGCACTAGTGGCCAAGGCTCTGGCCGCGGGCAAACATGTATTCGTGGAAAAGCCTCTGTGCCTCGATGTCGAGGAAGGCCGTCGTCTTGCCGCCCAAGCCAAGGCAAAGGGGTTGGTGCTGATGGTGGGGCATCTTCTGCTTTACCATCCGGCATTCCGCGCCCTGGAGGCAACCGTGCGCAAGGGGCGGCTTGGCCGCTTGCGCTATATCTATTCCAACCGTTTGAGCCTGGGGAAAATCCGCCGCGAGGAGAACGCGCTGTGGTCTTTTGCCCCGCATGATGTCTCCATGATCCTAAAGCTGACTGGCGCCATGCCAGAGCGTGCCAGCACCAATGGCGGCAGCTGGTTGTCGCCCACTGTCGCTGACACCACACTGTCGCACCTAACCTTTGCCGACGGGGTGCAGGCCCACATCTTCGTGAGCTGGATGCATCCCTACAAGGATCACCGTATGGTGGTGGCGGGTGACGAGGCCATGGTGGTTTTCGACGACGTGCAGTCCGGCCCCGACAAGCTTCGCTTGTATCGGCACGCGGTTGGTTGGGATGGTGACATCCCCGCCGTGCATAAGGCCGACGCCGAGCCGATTCCCTATAGCTCGGACGAGCCTTTGCGGCTGGAGCTTAGCCATTTCATCGACTGCGTGGAAAAGGGCGCGGTCCCGGTGTCCGATGCCGAGGAAGGATTGCGGGTGTTGGCGGTGCTTGACGCTTGTCAGACCTCGCTCGCAGAAGGTCGGGCAGTGGCCCTGGAGGGGTGGAAATGAGCGGCGTCTACATTCACCCTACCGCTATCGTCGATGATGGCGTGACGATCGGTGAAGGCAGCAAGATCTGGCATTTCGTACACGTGCTGGGGGCGACCACCATCGGCCGCGGCTGCGTGCTGGGACAGAATGTGATGGCAGGGCCCAAAGTAACCGTGGGCGACGGCTGTAAAATTCAGAATAACGTAGCCCTCTACTCCGGCGTGACGTTGGAGGAGGATGTGTTTTGCGGCCCATCTTGTGTTTTCACCAACGTGCTGACGCCCCGCGCCTTTGTCGAACGCAAAGCAGAGTTTTTGCCCACTTTGGTAAAGAAGGGCGCCTCGATCGGTGCCAATGCCACCATCGTCTGCGGTGTCACCATCGGCCGTTTTGCTATGATCGGCGCGGGCGCGGTCGTGACCAAGGACGTGCCCGATTATGCGCTGGTGGTGGGTAATCCCGCACGCTTCTTGGGCTGGGTTAGTCGCACTGGCGACCGCTTGGCCGCCGACCTGACATGTCCGCGCACCGGCGAACGTTACCGCCAGGTGGCTGGCAGCCTAGAGCCCATTGACCCCCAAGCGGGAGAGACCCCGTGAGCATTCCCTTCATCGACCTGAAGACCCAGTATCAGCGTCTGAAACCTGCCATCGACGCGCGCATCCAGGCGGTGCTCGATCATGGCCAGTACATCATGGGCCCTGAGGTCGGCGAGCTCGAAAAGGCCCTGGCCGCCTTCACCGGCGCGCGCCACGCAATTAGCTGTTCCAGCGGCACCGATGCTCTGGTGATGGCCCTGATGGCTGCGGGAATCGGGCCGGGCGATGCGGTATTTGCCCCCGCCTTCACCTTCACGGCCACCGCCGAAGCCATTATCATCCTGGGCGCAGAGCCGGTTTTCGTTGAGGTTGAGGAAGCTAGCTTCAATGTTGATCTGGCTCATCTCGAGCAAATGATTGCGGCGACTCGCAAGGAAGGGCGCTTGACTCCCAAGGCGGTTATTGCGGTCGATCTATTCGGCCTGCCCGCCGATTATCGTCGTTTGGCGCCCCTGTGCGATAAAGAAGGTCTCTTTCTGCTGGATGACGCCGCGCAGAGCTTCGGTGGCGCGCTCGACGGCCGCCGCGTCGGTACGCTGGCTCATGTCACCGCCACGAGTTTCTTCCCTGCCAAGCCGTTGGGATGCTATGGCGACGGTGGTGCCGTCTTCACCGATGACGACGAACTGGCCGACCGTATGAGGTCGATCCGCCTGCACGGCAAGGGCAGCGGCAAGTACGACATCGTGCGCATGGGCATCAACGGCCGCCTGGATACCATCCAGGCTGCTATCCTGCTGCCCAAGCTTGAGGTTTTTCCGGCCGAGTTGGAGGCCCGCGAACGCGTCTCGCGGCGCTACGACGAGAAGCTCAAGGGCGCCGTTACCTTGCCGCCGCGTGTGGACGGAGCATCTTCGGCCTGGGCCCAGTACACCATCCGCCTGCCCGACCGCGATGGTGTCGCCACTCGGCTGAAGGAAAAGGGCGTGCCGAGCGCAGTCTACTACCCCCGTCCCATGCATCTGCAACCCGCTTATCAGCGATACGGCGACGGAGAAGGCTCACTGCCGGTTAGCGAGCGGCTCTCGGGTTTGGTGCTCAGTCTGCCCATGCATCCCGAGCTGGATGACGCTACGGTCGACCGCATTGTTGAGGCGGTGCTGTCGTCCCTGAAGTTGTGACGTCCCGGTGAAGACCATTGTGAGAACCGTTGCCGAACAACGGGAGCTCCGGCGAGCAGTGATTGCAGAGGCTTCCGACTATATGCGGCAGTGCCTCGGCTGGGAGCCTCAGCTGGAAGGGGTGGACGTTCTCGACTGCCCATGGGTGGAGTTCGCCCACACTCCTCAGTTGCCCCATCTCGGTGTGGTCCGCATGTTGGCGACGGCGCATGCAGAGGCGGGGCGGCGGGGCGGCCTCCTTCTTTTTTGCGTCAATGATCACTTGCCAGCGCGCGAACTCGCCGAGTCGCGATATCTCCCGTTGATTTTGAAAAGTGGTAAAAAGGTTGCCGAAAGCCCCAGCTTTGGTCTGTCTAAGGCTAGCGCAAAGCAGGCAATGAACGCCATTTCCGGACCGCGGCCGGAACGCTTGCGGGAATTTCGGGAACGCTGGCTGGCACTAACCGCAGATGCGGCAAGAGTTAACGCTCTTGCTGCTGACCTGGAAGGATTTGCCCTCCGTTCCACAAGCCACGCAGATTGGCTGGTAAATGCGATGCTTGGGTGGTTTTCGCCCGAGCGCGTGCTGATTCTGCCTACCACGCGCCTGCAGTCTACCCTGCCGGATGTGTTTGATTTCTTGGCAAATGTTGATCCGCAGCGCTTCTGGCATCATTGCGCGGAGTGTGGATATCGCCTTGGACGCCTTTCGCAGGAACACAGCCCTTGTCCCATTTGCGCGGCCCTGGGCCGGCGCTTACTCCCCGACGTCGTTGCTCGGCAGGCCATTGTTAACGCGCTCGGGCTGTCCCTACGAGTGTGCGGGCGCGAAAAGCCATACCAGTCTGCGGCGGATGATCTCAGCCTTTCAGTGTGGGCTTGTGCTGCGCCGGAGCGCCTTAGAATGGCGCGGGAGAGTATTCTTTCTGTGACCACTCGCGATGGCAAACACGTACTGGAGCGGATTAATTTAATCCAAGCTCTCATGTACACTTCTGCGGATACTCTTTGGCATCCCGCCGCCCCCGACCAGATATGGGAAATCGAGTTAACTGAAACGGCAGAAAAAGCATATGATCCCCAGATTCTTTGATGAGCGTGCGTACTATGAGAAGAAGAACTGTGTTGATCCAAATACACGGTTCTGGGGAAGTGCCTCTGTCGCAAATGCTCGGTATGCGGCCATCTTATCGCATGTAGATCTGAGCGGAAAAAGCGTGGTGGACATAGGGTGTGGTGCTGGCGATTTCTTGTCACACCTAAAGAGGGAAAAAAAGCAGCCTTCTAAATATGTCGGGCTTGATGTCGTTCCCCGGTTCGTCGAGGAGGCGGCCCGAAATCACCCCGATGCCGAATTTTTTGTTTCGGATGTCGCTTCACCGGATTGGGCGCCGCGCGCGTCTGAGTGGTGTATTGCCAACGGGCTCTTTGGTCACAGTCAGGAAAGTGAAGCGCAATGGTGGGAGAGGTTCTCCCTCATTACAAAACGGATGTGGGATAGTGCATCCAGAGGTATGGTCGTAACGCTCATATCTACAAGGTCTAATAAGAGAAATCCGGCCGCTCATTATATTGATCCAGAAGCAGCGATAAGATTTTTTATCGATAACTATGGGTGGAAAGTTCTAATTGATCATTCGTACTTGAATAACGATTTCTTGTTGAGGGTGGAGAAATAATGAATGCTCCCAGTAAGATAGATGTCCATATTAATCTCCTGCCGCCATCGTTTATTGGGGCTGATTCAAGTTTGTTCTCGGGGGAAACGGCGTCATTTCAGAGATCTTTCAAGATTGGAGCGGCGCATCGTCTTCATGCCCAGTGTGCAGAAGAAAGTGTCCTTGAGTACATTGTCAAAAATGACGTTTTCAAAGCAATTTGCTTTCCTTATCAGTTTCAAAATCACGCATTTTGTCAGATGGCCAATGCCCACGTCGGCGAAGTCGTCCAAAGGCATATTGGCGCATTGCGGGGCATGGTGGTGTTGCAGCCACGTGATCCTCGCGCACCTTCCGAACTCGAGGGTTGGCTTGATAAGACTGGGATTATTGGGCTCAAGGTTAAGCCGAAATGGGGGGGATTCTCGTTATCGGATCTATCGGTAATGGGGGCTCTCTGCGAGGTTCTTATTGAAAAAAACGGCGTACTGTTAACCCATGTAAGTCAAAATTTCCATTCCAGTGAGGGTGACTCGGTTTCAGATTTGGTAGAGTTGCTGCGTTCGTTTCCGAGGCTAAAAATAATTGCGGCTCATCTGGGTGGGTTCATTGACGTTTATTCTCAGCATGAGCCCATTGGTAAGTTGCTTCGCAACCTCGCGATTGATATTTCCCTGCCTAATAACCTTCAGTGGCTTCCGTCTCTTGTTAGGTTAGGTGGGAGTTGCGGCTATCTATACGGGTCAGATTTTCCCTATGTGAGGATAGAAGAGATGAATGAGAGGATCCAAAAGTCTGGTTTGAAGTCTTCTGAGGTTGCCTCTATTTTTCGCGAAAACGCGGATAGATTTTTGGCAGGGGTCCGAAATTGGTGAGCCGTCGTATCCCTATTCTGTTTATTGATAAAGAGGGGGGCTGGGGTGGTTCTTCCAGGAGTCTTTATTATCTGATTCAAGGGTTGGACCGAGACAAGTACGCGGCAAAAGTCTGGTACAAGTCTGTAGGGCCGCTGTCCGATAAGTTAGCGGAAATTGGCATCGAATCCCGCCACGTTCCGTCTATTTGCAGCATCATTCCCCGTAAATCTAAAAACTGGAAGATATGGCTCGTCAACGCGGTGAAGCTACTCAGGCTGCCCGAATTGGCTCGGCAGATTAAGGCGGATGAGTCTCGCATCGTCCACCTCAATTACGAGGGGCTCATACCGTTATTGGCGGTATTGCGTTTTGTGGGTTGCAGAAAGAAGATAGTCGTCCATTTCAGGACCCCTTCGCCGCCAAATTATATTTACAGGGTGTATGCTAAAATTGTCAATTCGTCGGCTGATTATCTTATTTTTATTACAGAAAACGAGAAATCTATCGCAAGTATGGCGGGTATTGATTTGAGCTTGAAAGCTCATAGGGTGTTGAACAATCCACTGGATCGCGAGTACTTCGAAGAGAGAAAAATAGATAAGTCCTACGGGCAGCCAGTGCGCTTACTTTTCCTCGGCGCGATCGATTGGATAAAAGGCGCAGATCGGTTGGTAGACCTTGCGCATGAAATCAGACGGCGGGGTATTAATGCGCGGATAGACGCCTTTGGTCAGAGTCCCCGCTACAAAAAATTCTTTGTCTTCCGGCGGAATACGCTGATAGCGCTGCAGCGCAAGGTCGAGCGTGAAGGACTGGGAGACGTGATCCGTTTCCACGGGTATACCCGCGACCCCCTGGGCGAACTCAGAAAGGCCGACCTGTTGATCCGTCCCTCTCGCTTTAACGACCCCTGGGGACGAGATGTCTTGGAGTCGTTGGCAGTAGGTGTGCCCATTATTGCGACTGGGGATTACGATTGGTTCGTGCGGCCTGGTCAGACCGGCTATTTGATGCCGCAATGGGACGTATCCAAATGTGCTGAAATAATCGCCAACCTCGCTGCCGATCGCGATCAGCTCGCCGGGCTTTCTGCTACAGCGCGCGACTTGGCGAAGGAGTTGCTGAATCCCTCTCGTTACGCCCAAGTTATGGACCAAATCTATTCTAATCTACTTGCGGAAATCGATGGCTGCTAAGGTCGCCTTCGTTCTCCCTTCGCTCGCCGGCGGCGGCGCCGAGCGGGTCAGCCTGACGCTGCTGGCCGGGCTCGACCGCAGCCGGTTCTCGCCCCATCTGGTGCTGTTGGACGGCCGCGGCCCGCTCCGCCAACTGGTGCCTGACGATGTTGCGGTGACCGTGCTGGAACGCCCGCGCCTGCGCCAGGCGCTGCCGATGCTGGTCGCTACCCTGCGCCGCCTCCGCCCGGCGGTGACGTTTTCCAGCCTGGGCTATGTCAATCTGGCCCTGGCCGCCTGTCGGCTGTTGCTGCCGGGCCGACTGATCCTGCGCGAAGCCAACCTGCCGTCGCTCAGTCTGCCCAACGGACCGTGCCCTCGTGCCATGGCGGCGGCGTACCGGCTGCTTTATCGGCGCGCTGATCTGGTCATTGCCACTTCGCGGCGGATGGCGGATGAACTGGAGGCCATGGGGACGCGCCGGGTGGCGCTGCTGCCCAACCCCGTCGACGAGGACACGCTACGCGTCGGCTTGTCGCCGCGTCGCGTTGCCGGTCCCGGGCTTCGGCTGGTCGCTGCTGGCCGGTTGGTCCACCAGAAAGGCTTCGACCGCCTGATTCCGCAGCTGGTCGGCTTGGACGCCCATCTGACCATCCTGGGCGAAGGCCCCGAGCGCGAGCGATTGTGTGCGTTGGCAGCGCAACATGGCGTGGCGCTGGATTTACCCGGGTTCGATCCTGCCGCTGCCGCGTGGTTTGCCGGCGCTGACCGACTGCTGCTGCCGTCGCGCTGGGAGGGTATGCCCAACGTGGCGCTGGAGGCCCTGGCGGTCGGTTGTCCGGTGATCGCCACTCCCGAGGCCGGCGGCATCGCTGAAATCGCGGCTGCTGTGGCCGCCGACGCGGTGCAACTGGTCGACGGCACCGTCGGCTTCGCGCGTGCGCTGGATGGCGTCGTTCCGGCGTTGCCGCCCGGATTGCGGCCGTCGCTGCTGCCGGATGCCTGGCGGCGCGAGCGGGTATTGGAGCGTTTCCAGCAGATGATTGCCGGATGTCCGCTCGGTGGTCGCCGATAGTGGATTGTGAGGTGGCGATGGCGGGCGCTATCCTGGGCCCCGGAATCGTGGAGTGAGAAATGAAGATACTGGTCACCGGCGCCGATGGTTTTATCGGCTCGCATCTGGCTGAAGCTCTGGTCGCGGCTGGTCATGACGTTCGGGCCATGGTGCTTTATAACTCGCTGGGTAGCCGCGGCTGGCTCGAGCACAGTGCCCCCGATGTGGCCAAAGCTATGGAAGTGGTCGTCGGCGATGTCCGTGACGACGGCTTCGTGCGGCAGGCGGTGAATGGATGCGACGTGGTGCTGCATCTGGCGGCGCTGATCGCCATTCCCTATTCCTACGTGGCGCCGCGCTCGTATGTGGACACCAACGTGGTCGGCACACTGAATGTTCTACAGGCGGCGCGTGACGCTGGTTCGGTGCGCGTGGTGCACACCTCGACCAGCGAGGTGTACGGTACCGCGTTGCGGGTGCCGATCGGCGAGGATCATCCGCTACAGGGCCAGTCGCCCTATTCCGCCTCCAAGATCGGCGCCGACCAGATGGCGCTGTCGTTCCACCGCTCTTTCGAATTGCCGGTAACGGTGGTACGCCCGTTCAACACCTACGGGCCGCGCCAGTCCGCCCGCGCGGTGATTCCCACCATCATCACCCAGCTTGCTGCCGCTCGTGATCGCATCCGCCTGGGCGCGCTGGCGCCGACCCGCGACCTCAATTTCGTCGCTGACACCGTGCGCGGCTTCATCGCCGCCGTCACGGCTGATGCCGCAATCGGGCAGGTGGTCAATCTGGGCAGCGGCTACGAGATTTCGGTCGGCGACCTTGCCCGCAAGATTGCCGCGCTGATGGGGGTCGATGCGGTGATCGAGCAGGACGAAAGCCGCCTGCGCCCCACCGCCAGCGAGGTCGAACGTCTGCTGGCGAACGCGTCGTTGGCCAAGCGGTTGATGGGTTGGACCCCGGCCATCGTCGGCGAGGCCGGGTTGGACGAGGGACTGCGCCAGACCATCGCCTGGTTCCGCGATCCGGCGAACCTGCGTCTTTACCGTCCGGGCGAATACACCATATGAGCACGTCCAATCCTGCTTCCAACCAGGACATCATCACCGCCATTCGTCAGGTGGTCTCGCCCGGGCCCGGCCCGGTCGGTCTGCACGAGCCGCGCTTCGTCGGACGCGAGTGGGATTACGTGAAAGAGTGTTTGGACACCGGCTGGGTATCCTCGGTGGGCAGTTTCGTCGATCGCTTCGAGCGCTCGCTGGCCGATATTTGCGGTGTTCCTAACGTGCTCGCTACCGTGAATGGCACCTGCGCCCTGCATCTTGCCATGCACGTTCTGGGGGTGCGGCCGGGGGACGAGGTGGTCACGCCCGCCCTGTCTTTCGTCGCTACTGCCAATGCGGTCGCCCATTGCGGTGCGGTGCCCCATTTCGCCGATTGCGACGGGCTGACCCTGGGGGTCGATCCGCACCGCCTGCGCGCCCACTTGCGGGACATCGGCGAGCGTTCGAATGACGGCTTGGTCAATCGCCTGACCGGCCGCCGCATCGTCGGCGTGATCTGCACCCACATCTTCGGCCATCCGGCGCTGATCGACGAACTGGTCGATGTCTGTGCCGAATACGGGTTGCCGCTGATCGAGGACGCGGCCGAGGCGTTGGGCAGCCGGTGGCAGGGGCGGCATCTGGGTGGTTTCGGCACGGTGGCCGCGCTCAGCTTCAACGGCAACAAGATCGTGACCACGGGCGGCGGCGGCGCCTTGCTAACCCACGACGCGGCGCTGGCAAAGCGCCTGCGCCATGTGGGCACGACCGCCAAACAGGCTCATCCGTGGTGTTTCGACCATGATCAGGTCGCCTTCAACTACCGTTTGCCCAACATCAACGCCGCGCTGGGCTGTGCCCAGTTGGAATGCCTGGACGACTTCCTGGCGGCCAAGCGCGCCCTGGCGGCGCGTTATCGGCAGGCGCTGTCCGGTGTGCCTGGGGTGTCGGTGATGATCGAGCGCGACGGTGCCATCGCCAATTATTGGCTCAACACGTTGGTCTTCGACCAGCCTGGCCTGGATCGGCGCGATGCGCTGCTGTCCGACCTGCATGCCCAGGGTTTGCAGGCCCGGCCAATCTGGACCTTGCTGTCCGACCTGCCCATGTACCGGGATTGCCCGCGCATGGCGCTGGATGTGGCGGCGCGTACCGAGGCCAGCCTGGTGAACCTGCCGAGCAGCGTCAGGCTGGGTGTGGATTTGGCCTGAATATGACCTCAAGCTACCCTTCCGCCATTGGCCGTCCGTTACGGGTGCTGCACGTCATCACCGGCCTGGGCGTCGGTGGTGCCGAAAGCATGCTGACCCGGCTGGCCACGCTGGCGCCGCCATCGCTGCTGACCCAGCGGGTGGTGGCGCTGGTGCCGGGCGGTCCCAACCGTGCGGTGCTGGAACAGGCGGGAATCGGCGTCGCCGATCTGGGCATGACCCGGGGCATGCCCAGCCTGGGCGCCCTGCGTCGTCTGGCCGCCGAAATCCGCGATTTCGCCCCCGATGTGGTGCAAAGCTGGATGTACCACGCCGATCTGTGCGCCCTGGCCGCCCGCGCCCTGTCGGGGTGCTCGCCCCGGCTGGCCTGGGGGGTGCGCTGTTCCGACATGGATACTCGCCGCTATGGTCCGCTGTTGCGGATGGTGATCCGCGCCTGTGCCCTGCTGTCGGGCCGTCCCGACGCGGTGGTGGCCAATTCCGTGGCCGGGCGCGACGTGCATCTGGGGCTGGGTTATGCCCCGCGCCGATTCGAAATCATCCCCAACGGCATCGACGTGACGCGCTTTCGCCCCGACGCCGAACGTCGTGCCGCGTTGCGCGCCCGATTGGGTATCGCCGCCGATCGTCCGGTGGTGGCCCAGGTGGCCCGCGTCGATCCCATGAAGGATTACGACGGTCTGCTGGCGGCGCTGGACCGGGTGCCCGAGGTGGACGCGTTGCTGATCGGCGCCGGAACCGAGGATCTGCCCGCCGGGCCGCGTCGCCACCGGTTGGGGCGGCGTTCCGACGTGGCCGATCTGCTGTGTGCCGCCGATGTGATCGTGTCCAGTTCGGCGTTTGGCGAGGGCTTTTCCAACGCCTTGGCCGAGGGCATGGCCTGCGGCCTGCCCGCCGTGACCACCGATGTGGGCGACGCCCGGCTGGTGGTGGGCGACAGTGGTCTGGTGGTGCCGCCCGGTGATCCCGCCGCCCTGGCCGACGCCATCCGCGCCCTGGCGACTGAAGATGCGGCGCAGCATGCCGCCCGGGCCGCTGCCGCCCGCGCTCATGTGGTGGACAATTTCGCCATCGACGTGATCATCCGGCGTTTCGCCGATTTCTATGCCGATCTGGTGCGGCCATGTGCGGCATAGTCGGCCAGATCGACGGCGCGGGCCTGGACGCCGCCGCCCCGGCCCGGCTGGACGCGGCGCTGGAACGCTTGCGTCCGCGCGGTCCCGACGGGCACGGTCGCTGGAACGACGAGCGTTGTCTGCTGGGCCATGCCCGGCTGGCCATCATCGATTTGTCGCCGGGCGGGGCGCAGCCCATGGCCCGCGACGGGCTGGTCGTCACCTTCAACGGCGAGATCTACAATTACGCCGCCCTGCGCGCCGAACTGGAGGCGTTGGGGTGGACGTTCCGCTCCCGGTCCGATACCGAGGTGCTGCTGGTCGGCTGGCGTCAATGGGGGGCGGCGCTGTTGCCGCGCCTGCACGGCATGTTCGCCTTTGCCCTGTGGGACGCCGCCGCCGGACAGGCGGTGCTGGTGCGCGACCGTCTGGGCAAGAAGCCGTTGTGCTGGCGCGCCGACGGGCGGCGGCTGACCTTTTCCTCGGACCTCAAGGCATTGCGGCGCCTGTCGCCGGGCGGCGAAACCATCGATCCCCAGGCGGTGCGGCTGCTGTTCGCCCTGCGCTATATTCCCGAGCCGTGGACCATTCTGTCCCAGGTGCGCAAGCTGCCGCCCGGCCACCTGCTGCGCTTCGACGCGGCCAATGGTGGCGCGACGGTGGAACGCTGGTGGGATGGCCCGCGCCCGCGTCGGCCGGTCTTCACCGATCCGGCCGAGGCCGCGTCCGAGTTGCGCGCCACCTTCGACGTGGCGGTGGGGGAACGGTTGGTGGCCGATGTGCCGGTGGGGGCGTTCCTGTCGGGCGGCATCGATTCCGCCTGCGTGGTCGCCTCGATGGTGGCCCAGGGACACGCGGTGCGCAGCTTCACCGTCGGTTTTCCCGATGGCGGCGCCTATTACGAGGAACGGCCCGCCGCGCGACGGGTGGCGGAATATCTGGGCCTGGACCATACCGAGGTGGCCATCGACGGCGCCACCGCCCGCGCCGCCATCGATGCCGTGCTGGAAGGCTGCGACGAGCCGTTCGCCGACAGTTCGGCATTGCCGCAATTCCTGTTGGCGCGCGAAACCCGCCGCCACGTCACCGTGGCGCTGTCGGGCGACGGCGCCGACGAGGTGTTCGGCGGGTATCGCAAATATCGCGGCGAAATCTATGCCGATGCCTATGGCCGTTTGCCGGGCTGGCTGCGCGACGGCGTGGTGGCGCCGCTGTTGAATTCGTTGCCCGAGCGTAAGGACAATCGCCTGCTGGAGATGGTGCGCCGCGCCCGCCGTTTCGCCGCCCATGCCGCCAAATCGCCGGTACAGCGTCAGGCGGGATGGATGCGCCTGTTGGACGAGGCCGAACTGGACGGCTTGCTGGGTCCGGGCGGCCCGACAGTCGAGGCGCTGGTGGCGGCGGCGCGGGCCGAACACGGTGGCAACGACCCGATCAACGCCATGTTGTTCGCCGATATCCGCCTGGGTCTGGTGGGTGACATGCTGGCCAAGGTCGACCGCATGACCATGGCTGCCAGCCTGGAAGTGCGCTGTCCGTTCCTGGATCACCGGGTGGTGGAATGCGCCGCCGCCATGCCCGGCGCCTTCAAGCTGAGCGGCCGCGCGGGCAAGATCGTGTTGCGGCAGGCTTTCGGCGAGCGTCTGCCGGAGGATGTCTTCACCCTGCCGAAAAAGGGCTTCGAGATGCCCATCGCCCGCTGGTTGACCGACGATCTGGCCGATCTGGCCCGCTGGGCGGTGGACCCTGTGGGGCTGGCGGCCGAAGGCTGGCTGAACCCGCGGGTTCCCGGGCGCTGGCTGGATGACCTGCGCGACGGCCGCCGCGACACCGCGTGGCATCTGTGGACGCTGATCGCCTTTCGCCGCTGGCTGGAGGAGTGGCGATGACCGCGCCGCTGCTGTTGTATGTGGTGACGGAGGATTGGTACTTCCTGTCCCATCGCCTGCCCATGGCGCGGGCAGCGCGCGATGCCGGTTTCCGCGTGGCGGTGGCCACCCGGGTCGGCGACGGCGCCGCCGCCATCGCCGCCGAGGGCTTTGCGCTCTATCCGCTCAGGATGCGGCGGCGCGGCGGCGGCCTGCGGGCCGAGGTGGCGGCCATCGCCGAACTGGTCGGCCTGTACCGCCGCCTGCGTCCCGCCGTGGTGCATCACATCGCGCTGAAGGCCGCGGTCTATGGCTCGCTGGCCGCCCGGCTGGCCGGGGTGGCGGCGGTGGTCAACAGCGTCGCCGGGCTGGGATATGCCTTCATCGGCCGCGATCTCAAGGCCCGTGTGCTGAAACAGGCCATGCTGCTGGCGTTCCGGATTCTGTTCCGGGGGCGCAACAGGTGGCTGGTGGTGCAGAACCAGGACGATTACCGGCTGTTCGTGGATAACGGCATGACCCGGGCCGAGCGCACGGTGATCATTCGCGGCTCGGGGGTTGACGCGGTGGCGCTGTGTCCCAGCCCGGAACCGCCGCCGCCGCTGCGGGCCGCCCTGGTGGCGCGCATGCTGTGGGACAAGGGCGTGGGCGAGATGGTGGAGGCCGCCCGGCTGCTGCGCGACCAAGGGGTCGCGCTACGGCCGGTGCTGGTGGGCGCCCCCGATCCGGCCAATCCCAAAAGCATCCCCGAGGCGCAGTTGCGTGACTGGCACGACCAGGGTTTGGTGGAATGGTGGGGCCATCGCGGCGACATCGCCGAGGTGTGGCGCGATTGCGCCATCGCCGTGCTGCCGTCCTACCGCGAGGGCTTGCCCAAGGCATTGCTGGAAGCCGCCGCCTGCGGCCGTCCGCTGGTCGCCACCGATGTTCCCGGTTGCCGCGAATTGGTGCGCCATGACCATAACGGCCTGTTGGTTCCCGCCCGTGACGGTGCGGCACTGGCCGGGGCGCTGCGGCGACTGGCCGAGGATGCCGGGCTGCGCGCCCGCCTGGGCGCCGCCGCCCGCCGCGATGCCGAACAGGATTTTTCCGCCGTCACCGTCGCCGCCGAAACTGCCGCCCTGTATCGCCGGGTCGCGGGTTTGCCGCCCTTGTGCCAACCGTGAGCGTTCCCATGTCCGCATCCACCGATCGCCTTGCCCTGACCCTGCATCGGGGCGCCATCGTCCTGACCGCGCTGGCCCTGCCGCTGTTGGTGTTCGGACGTGGCGCCATGCAGGCGGCGCTGGGCGTCGCGGTGCTGCTGGCCCTGGCGGCGGCATGGCGTGGCCGCTGGCCGGTGCTGGATGTGGTTCGCTGCCGCCCGCTGCTGCTGGTGGTCGGCGCGGTGGCTTTGGCCTGGTTGCCCAGTGTGGCGTTGTCCCTGGACCCGCTGGTGTCGCTGGGCGGGTGGGCGCGCACCCTGACCCTGGCGGCGGGCGGCATGGTGCTGTGGACCGCGTTGGGGCGTGACGCCGCCGACCGGGCGTTGATCTTCAAGGTTTTGCTGGCGGCAAGTGCCGTGGCGATCGTGGCGGGGCTGGTGCCGACCCTGTTGTTCGACATCTCCCATCCGGTGGCGCGTTCCATGAAGTCCAAGGCATCGGCCTTCGTGGTGATGTTGCCGTTGCTGGTGTACGCCGCCCGCGTGCTGGGGCGTCGCTGGTGGATGGTGGCGGCAGTGGCGGTGCTGGCGGCGCTGGGGCTGGTTCTGACCACCGGCAGCAAGTCTGGCCTGGCCGGTCTGGCGGTGGCCTGCGTGGTGGTGGTCGGCCTGTACGCGGTGCGGCGGCGGCGGCCGTGGATCATCATCCTGGGCGTGGTGGCGGCGCTGGCCCTGGTGGCGCAGCTCAAGCCGTGGCAGCGTCCGGCAGTCGATGCCGAGGCGGAACAATACCGTCTGTATCTGCCGCATGCCCTGGTGGACACCCACCGTCAGGTGATCTGGCGCTTCACCTTCGAGAAGTTCCTGGAAAAGCCGGTGTTCGGCTGGGGCGTCAACGTCATCAACCAGTCGCCGGGGGCGGGCGAACTGGTGCCCGGCATGCGGCAGGAGTTCATCCCCAGCCACCCCCATTCCTGGCTGGTGGAAGTGTCGTCGGAAACCGGCGCCGTCGGCTTTCTCGCCCTGGTGGCGGCCTTGGGGTGGGCGGTGCTGCGGCTGGGCCGGTCGTATCTGCGCGGCGCCGGGGCGGCACCGCTGGCCGGGGTGGCGACCCTGACCATCTTCTGGTCGTCGGCGGCGTTCAATTTCTCGGTGTGGGCGGTGTGGTGGCAATTGGTGCTGATCACCGTTCTGGGGCTGATCTTCAGCCGCAGGACGGGGTGATCAGCCGCCGCGCCGTTCCAGCACGGCCATCAGGCGGAAACCCAGCCAGCGGCCCAACAGCGGGGTCAGGCGATCTTCCAGCCGCAGGACCGCGTCGATCATTCCGGCGGGGATCAGGCTCCAGCGTTTGAAGCCGCCCGACAGCGGATAGGCCAGCAGCGACAGGCATTCCGCCGTGACCAGCCGCAATCCCGGCGCCGCCTGGGCCAGCCGGTCGGGATGGCGCAGGAACATCAGGGTCGGCACCGCCTGATTGGCGTCATAGGGATCGTGCGAACACAGCGGCGCGGCGCCGAAGGCGTCGGCCGACAGGTCCACCCGTTCCTGATGCAGAAAATGGTAGAACGGCCACGATCCCGGGGTGATGGCGGGCTCGACCACCACCAGCCGTCCGCCGGGGCGCAACACCCGTTCCGCTTCCGCAAGAAATTTCAGCGGGTGGGGCAGGTGGTGCAGCACGTCGGTCATGACGATGTTGTCGAAGCTGGCGTCCGCCACCGGCAACGCCTGGGCGTCGCCGACCATGTCCAGCCACGGCGCCCAGGTCACGTCCAGCGAGGTGACGTGCGGCCGCGTCGCCTTGAACGCGCCGATGCCGCCGCCCACCTCCAGCACCGGGCCGGGCACGCAGGCGGCATCCATGCGGCGGAACAGGTCGCCGTACAGCGCCCGCACCACCGGCTTGGCGTCCCACACGGCGCGGTGTTCGCGCCATTCGGGCGGGATGGCGGTTTCGGGGATCACCACGCCTTGAGCTTGCGATAGGCCAGCAGCACCATCTTGATCAGCAGCCAGCCGTCGGCGAAGCGCGAAATCTGGGTGCTGCCGTAGGTGCGGGCGGCGTAGCGGATGGGAACCTCGAGAATCTTCAGGTTCTGCTTCGACGCACCGAAGATCAGGTCGAAATCGCCGAACGGATCGAAATCGCCGAAATAGGAGCGACCGGCGACGATCTTCTCGTAATCCTTCTTGTACAGGCCCTTGGTGCCGCACAGCGTGTCGGTGAAGCGGCTGTTGAGCAGCCACGAGAACAGGATCGAGAAACCGTGGTTGGCGATGGTGTTCAGGAAGCGCATGGCTTCCTTTTCCATGGGATACACCAGGCGGGTGCCGTTGACGAACTCGCACTTGCCGCTGGCCAGCACGTCGTAGAACTTGGGCAGATCCTCGGGCGGCACGGTCAGGTCGGCGTCCAGGATCATCAGGATGTCGCCGCGGGCATGGGCGAAGCCCTTGCGCACCGCGTCGCCCTTGCCCTTGCCGTCCTGTTGCAGGAACTTGATGTCCAGGTGCGGATAGGCGGCGATGACCCGCTTGATCTCGTCGACGGTGTTGTCCTGGGAATTGCCCTCGACGAACATGATTTCCAGGTCGTCGCAGATCTTGGGCAGGCGCGTGACCGCCGGTTCGATGTTCCCGGCTTCGTTCCGGCAGGGAATCAAAACCGTCAGCGACGGCTGCTTCTGGTTCTCGATGGCCTTGAGCGAGCGGGCGACCACGTAATTGCGCAGGCAGGCGCGGCGCAGCACCGGCAAGGTGCCGAGATAGCGGTTGATCAGGGTGCCCAGGCCCAGCAGGCGGCGCGGCAGCAACTGGCGCCAGTCGCGCTTGATGGTGTCGAAATCGGCCAGTTGCAGCAGGTTGGCGATGTCGGCCGACGACAGCCAGTTCTGCTGGATGTGGGGCATCTTGACGCCCAGCGTCTCGCCCACCGACAAGATGGGCTCCCACGCCTTGGAATAATAGGCCACGACGATGCGGGTTTCGTGGCCGCACAGCCGGTGCAGGTTGGCCAGGGCCTGCTGGCAGTCTTCCAGATAGCCGATGGTGTCGGACAGGATGATGGCGTCGAACGGGCCGTGTTCGGCCAGCGCCTCGATCACCGCCGGGTTCTCGATGTCGCCTTCGATGAAGGTGTAGTCCGGGTTGGCCGCGCGGGCCTTGTCCAGCATGGCCGGGCTGAGATCGACGCCGATGCCCAGCGACGGCTTCAGCGCGGCCAGCAACTGGCCGGTGCCGCAGCCCAGTTCCAGCACCTTCTGACCCTCGGGGACCAGAAAGCGCATATAGGCCCAATCGTCCTGATAGAAGGAACGGTTGCGTTCGATCCAGCGGTCGCGGTCGGCCGCCATGCGGTCGGCGAAGGCGCGGATTTCCTGCTTGCGGGGCGACAAGGCGGTCGGCGCCAAAGCGGGGGACTGGTCCATGGACTTCTCTCTGCGGCGAAACTGGGCATGTCTTTCATCCCAGGAAGCCGCTGTCAAGCAAACCATGGCTAGGAAAAACCCCGACCTTCGGCTAAAAGTCCCCATTCCGGACCGCGCGCCCGGCGCCCCGTCGCCGACCGCGAACCCATTGTCGCCCGCGAATCCATAGTCGAAGGAGCTTCAACCGTGTCGAAGGTTGCCCTGATCACCGGCATCACCGGCCAGGATGGCGCCTACCTCGCCGAACTGCTGCTGGCCAAGGGCTACGTGGTGCACGGCATCAAGCGCCGGTCGTCGTCCTTCAACACCGGCCGCATCGACCATCTGTACCAGGACCCGCATCAGGCGGGGGTGCGCTTCTTCCTGCATTACGGCGACCTGACCGACGCCACCAACCTGATCCGCATCGTTCAGGAAGTGCAGCCCGACGAGATCTATAACCTGGCGGCGCAAAGCCACGTCCAGGTCAGCTTCGAGACGCCGGAATACACCGCCAATTCCGACGCCATGGGCACGCTGCGTCTGCTGGAGGCCATCCGCATCCTGGGGCTGGAAAAGCGCACCCGCTTTTATCAGGCGTCCACCTCGGAATTGTACGGCAAGGTCCAGGAAGTGCCGCAATCCGAAACCACGCCGTTCTATCCGCGCAGCCCCTATGCGGCGGCCAAGCTGTACGCCTATTGGATCACCGTGAATTACCGCGAGGCCTATGGCCTGCACGCGTCCAACGGCATCCTGTTCAACCACGAAAGCCCCATTCGCGGCGAAACCTTCGTCACCCGCAAGATCACCCGCGCCGCCGCCGCCATCGCCAAGGGATTGCAGGACACCCTGTATCTGGGCAATTTGGACGCCAAGCGCGATTGGGGCCACGCCCGCGATTACGTCGAGGGCATGTGGCGCATGCTGCAACAGGACGTGCCCGACGATTACGTGCTGGCCACCGGCGAAACCCATTCGGTGCGCGAATTCGCCGAACTGGCCTTTGCCCATGTGGGCACCGATCTGGCGTGGCAGGGCGCGGGCGTCGAGGAAAAGGGCGTGTGCCGCAAGACCGGCCGCGTGCTGGTGGAAATCGATCCGCGCTATTTCCGCCCGACCGAGGTGGATTTGCTGATCGGCAACCCGGCCAAGGCGCTGGAGCGGCTGGGCTGGCGCCACACCACCAGTTTCCGCGATCTGGTCGGCGAGATGGTGGAAAGCGACCTCGCCACCATCGAGAAAAGGAACGACATGCATGGCTGAGTTCTCCCTCGCCGGCAAGCGGGTGTGGGTGGCGGGCCATCGCGGCATGGCGGGCGGCGCCATCCTGCGCCGTCTGGCCACCGAAGACTGCCAATTGCTGACCATCGGCCGCGACGTGCTGGACCTGACCCGACAGGCCGAGGTCGAAGCCTGGATGGCCGCCAACCGGCCGCAGGTGGTGTTCCTGGCCGCCGCCAAGGTCGGCGGCATCCTGGCCAATTCCACCCGTCCGGCCGAGTTCCTGTACGAAAATCTGGCCATCGAAACCAACGTCATTCATTCCGCCTATGTAACGGGCGTCGAGAAGTTGGTCTTCCTGGGGTCGTCGTGCATCTATCCCCGCGCCGCCGAACAGCCGATCCGCGAGGAATCGCTGCTGACCGGGCCGCTGGAACCCACCAACGACGCCTATGCCATCGCCAAGATCGCCGGTATCCGCATGTGCCAGGCCTATCGCCGCCAATATGGCTGCGATTTCATTTCGGCCATGCCCACCAACCTGTTCGGTCCGGGCGACCGCTACGATCTGACCCAGGGCCATGTGGTGGCGGCGCTGATCATGAAGGTGCATGCCGCCAAGATCGCCGGAACCGACACCATCGAATTGTGGGGCACCGGCACGCCGTTGCGCGAATTCCTGTATTCCGAGGATCTGGCCGACGGTCTGGTGTTCCTGGCCAAGCATTATTCCGACGATCCTCACGTCAATATCGGCACGGGAATCGAGATCACCATCCGGCAACTGGCGGAAACCATCGCCGAGGTGGCCGGGTGGCAGGGCGGCTTCGTCTATGACGCCTCGAAACCCGACGGCATGCCGCGCAAGGTGATGGATGTCGGCCGCATCAAGGCCATGGGCTGGCAGCCGGCAACGCCGTTCAAGGACGGCATGCGCGCCGCCTACGAGTGGTACGTGGCCAACGTGGCGCGAGGCTAGGAACCGATGGCCGTGGATTGGTCGGTGGTCTGGCCGCCGGTGGTGATCGCCTTCGCCCTGACCATGCTGGCGACCCGGCGGGTGCTGGCGTGGCTGCACCGCCGCCAGATCCTCGACCGTCCCAACGAACGCTCCAGTCATACCCGGCCGA
>JAEXAH010000017.1 GCA_023458315.1 Pseudomonadota bacterium | reverse complement strand
TGATGCCGGGCGATAACGTGAAGATGACCGTCAAGCTGATCGCCCCGATCGCCATGGACCAGGGCCTGCGCTTCGCCATCCGCGAAGGCGGCCGTACCGTCGGCGCCGGCGTGGTGGCCAAGGTCATTTCCTAATCTTCGAGTAATCGAAGGTTTTTCGGGCGGCGTCCGGGGGCAACCCCGGGCGCCGTTCGTGCTTTCGTGACGGCACGAAGACTCCGCTTGCACCGGGGGGCGAGTCTCTGTATAACCCGTGGCTCCGGCCCTTCGGCCGTCCCCGCAAGAGCCCTCCGCCGCTGATCACGGCGAGGCTGACTGCGGGGGGTTCTTTGAACCGAAACGAGATTCACAATGATCGGCGCCCCGATATAACCCGGGGCGCCGATCCGATTTAACGGATGACGTGAAATGGAAAGCCAGAACATCCGTATCCGCCTCAAGGCGTTCGATCATCGCGTGCTGGATCAGTCCACCCGCGAGATCGTGAACACCGCCAAGAGGACTGGTGCGCAGGTGCGCGGACCGATCCCGCTTCCCAGCCGGATCGAGAAGTTCACCGTCAACCGCTCCCCGCACATCGACAAGAAGTCGCGCGAGCAGTTCGAGATTCGCACCCACAAGCGTCTGCTGGACATCGTTGACCCGACCCCGCAGACCGTGGATGCCCTGATGAAGCTCGACCTGGCCGCCGGCGTCGACGTCGAGATCAAGCTCTAAGGAATCAACACGATGCGATCCGGTCTCATCGCCCAGAAGGTCGGCATGACGAGGATCTTCACCGAGGACGGCACCCATGTGCCCGTCACCGTGCTGAAGGTCGACACCGTGCAGGTGGTCTCGACCCGCTCTGTGGAAAAGGACGGCTACACCGCCGTTCAGCTCGGCGCTGGTACTGCCAAGGTGAAGAACGTTGCCAAGGCGCAGCGCACCACCTTCGCCGCTGCCAAGGTCGAGCCCAAGAAGAAGCTCGCCGAATTCCGCGTTGCCCCCGAGAACGTTCTCGAGGTTGGCGCCGAGCTGTCGGCCGCCCATTTCATCCCCGGCCAGTTCGTGGACATCACCGGCAACACCATCGGTAAGGGTTTCGCCGGTGGTATGAAGCGCTGGAACTTCCGCGGCCTGGAAGCCACCCACGGCGTATCGGTGTCGCACCGCTCGCACGGTTCGACCGGCCAGCGCCAGGACCCCGGCAAGGTGTTCAAGGGCAAGAAGATGGCCGGCCACCTGGGTGACGAACAGGTCACCACCCAGAACCTGAAGGTGGTTTCCACCGATGCCGAGCGCGGCCTGATCCTGGTCAAGGGTTCGGTTCCCGGCGCCGAGGGTTCGTGGGTCCTGGTCAAGGACGCGGTCAAGCGCAAGCTGCCCGAAGGCGTGCCGTTCCCGGCCGGCCTGAAGGCCGCCGACGCCGCCGGCGAGTAAGGATAAGCGCGATGAAGACGAACGTAATCAGCCTGGACAACAAGGCCGTCGGCGAGATCGAACTCGCTGACGAGGTGTTCGGCGTCGCGGTTCGCTCCGACCTGCTGCACCGTATGGTGAGCTATCAGCTGTCGAAGCGCCGTGCCGGCACCCACAAGACCAAGGGGATCTCCGAGATCTCCGGCACCACCAAGAAGCCCTTCGCGCAGAAGGGTGGCGGTCGTGCCCGTCAGGGTTCGCTGCGCAGCCCGCAGTTCCGTGGCGGCGCCACCATTTTCGGCCCGGTCGTGCGTAGCCACGCCTTCGACCTGCCGAAGAAGGTCCGCTCGCTGGCCCTGAAGACCGCCCTGTCGGCCAAGGCCGCCGAAGGCAAGCTGATCGTCCTCGATCAGGCCAAGCTGTCGGCCCCCAAGACCAAGGAACTGGCCACCCGCCTCAAGGCGCTGGGCTGGGGCTCGGTCCTGGTCATCGACGGCCCGGCGGTGGACGACAACTTCGCCCTGGCGTCTCGCAACATTCCCTTCGTGGATGTGCTGCCGAGCGTCGGTGCCAACGTGTACGACATCCTGCGTCGCGACACCCTGGTTCTGACCAAGGACGCGGTCGCTGCCCTGGAGGCTCGCCTGAAATGAGCAAGACCATCTCGAAGGAGCGGATGTACGACATCATCCGCGCTCCCGTGATCACCGAGAAGGCCACCATGGGTTCCGAGCACAACCAGGTCACTTTCAAGGTGCCCCTGGATGCCTCGAAGCCGGAAATCAAGGCGGCCGTCGAGGGCGTGTTCGGCGTCAAGGTGACTGCCGTGAACACCCTGGTCGCCAAGGGCAAGGTGAAGCGGTTCCGCGGCCGTGTCGGTCAGCGTTCGGACGTCAAGAAGGCGGTCGTCACGCTGGCCGAGGGCAACACCATCGACGTGACGACGGGAGTCTAACGCCATGGGTCTCAAGACTTACAAGCCCACGACTCCGGGTCAGCGTCAGTTGGTGACTGTCGACCGGTCCGAGCTGTGGAAGGGCAAGCCCGAGGCTTCGCTGACCGAAGGTCTGCGCAAGAAGGGCGGCCGTAACAACCTGGGCCGCATCACCGTCCGCTTCCGTGGCGGCGGGCACAAGCGCCGCTATCGTCTGGTCGACTTCAAGCGCACCAAGTTCGATGTGGCCGGTACCGTTCTGCGTCTGGAATACGACCCGAACCGCACCGCGTTCATCGCCCTGATCGAATACGCCGACGGCGAGAAGAGCTACATCCTGGCTCCGCAGCGCCTGGCGGTCGGTGACACCGTGGTCGCCGGCGAAAAGGTCGACATCAAGCCGGGCAACGCCCTGCCGCTGAAGAACATCCCCGTCGGCACCGTGGTGCACAACGTGGAGCTGAAGCAGGGCAAGGGTGGTCAGATCGCCCGCTCGGCCGGCACCTACGTGCAGTTGGTGGGCAAGGACCAGGGCTACGCCCAGATCCGTCTGTCCTCCGGCGAGCTGCGCATGGTCCGCGGCGAGTGCATGGCGACCATCGGCGCCGTGTCGAACCCCGACCAGCAGAACGTCTCGCTGGGCAAGGCCGGTCGCACCCGTTGGCTGGGCTTCCGCCCGCATGTCCGCGGTGTCGCCATGAACCCGATCGACCACCCGCATGGCGGTGGCGAGGGTCGTACCTCGGGCGGCCGTCATCCGGTCACGCCGTGGGGCAAGCCGACCAAGGGCAAGAAGACGCGTTCCAACAAGAAGACGGATGGCCTGATCATGCGCCGCCGTCAGCTGAACAAGTAAGGAGGGACGGGGTATGGCTCGTTCCGTTTGGAAGGGTCCGTTCGTCGACGGCTACCTGCTGAAGAAGGCGGATAAGTCGCGTGCCAGCGGCCGCAACGAGGTCATCAAGATCTGGTCGCGTCGCTCCACCATTCTGCCGAATTTCGTGGGTCTGACTTTCGGTGTGTACAACGGCCAGAAGTACATCCCGGTCCTCGTGACCGAAAACATGGTCGGCCACAAGTTCGGTGAGTTCTCGCCGACCCGTACCTACTACGGCCACGGCGTCGACAAGAAAGCGAAGAGGAAGTAAGCCATGGGCAAGAAGCCTGCTGAGCGCGTCCTCGCGGACACCGAAGCCAAGGCCTTTTCGGCCTCGATCCGCACCAGCCCGCGCAAGCTGAACCTGGTGGCGGCCTCGATCCGCGGTCTCAAGGCCGAGACCGCCCTTCACTCGCTCACCTTCTCCAAGCGTCGTGTCGCCGAGATCGTGAAGAAGGTGTTGCAGTCGGCCATTGCGAACGCGGAAAACAACCATCAGCTCGACGTTGATCGGCTCTATGTGGCCGAAGCCTACGTCGGCAAGGCCATGGTGATGAAGCGGTGGCGCGCCCGCGCCCGCGGTCGTGTCGGCCGCATCGAAAAGCCGTTCTCGAACCTGACCGTGATCGTGCGCGAGCGCGAAGAAGCGACCGGGGAGTAACCAGATGGGTCAGAAAGTCAATCCGATCGGTCTTCGCCTGGGCATCAACCGCACCTGGGACTCCCGTTGGTTCGCCGACGAAGCCTATGCCAAGATGCTGCACGAGGATCTGAAGCTGCGGGATCACCTGCGCAAGAAGCTGGCCCAGGCCGGTGTGTCGCGCGTGGTCATCGAGCGTCCGGCCAAGAAGGCCCGCATCACCATTCACACCGCCCGTCCGGGCGTGGTGATCGGTAAGAAGGGCGCCGACATCGAGGTGCTGCGCAAGGACCTCTCGAAGATGACCGGTGGCGAAGTCCACCTGAACATCATCGAGATCCGCAAGCCCGAGCTGGACGCCCAACTGGTGGCCGAAAGCATCGCGCAGCAGCTGGAGCGTCGCGTGTCGTTCCGTCGCGCCATGAAGCGTGCCGTTCAGTCGGCCATGCGTCTGGGCGCCCAGGGCATCCGCATCAACTGCTCCGGCCGTCTGGGCGGCGCCGAGATCGCCCGCATGGAATGGTATCGTGAAGGCCGCGTGCCGTTGCACACCCTGCGCGCCGACATCGATTACGGTGTGGGCACCGCCAAGACCACCTATGGTACCTGCGGTATCAAGGTGTGGGTGTTCAAGGGCGAGATCCTGGCCCACGATCCGATGGCCCAGGACAAGCGCGCCGCTGGCGAATCGGCTCCGGCCGAGCGCGGCGACCGCCGTTGATTGAAGGGGTAGCAAGAGATGCTTTCGCCCAAGCGTACTAAGTTCCGTAAGTTCCACAAGGGCCGCATCCATGGCGATGCCAAGGGCGGCACCCTGTTGAACTTCGGCGCCTTCGGTCTGAAGGCGCTGGAGCCGGAGCGCATCACCGCCCGCCAGATCGAAGCCGCTCGTCGCGCGCTGACCCGCCACCTGAAGCGTCAGGGCCGTGTGTGGATCCGCGTGTTCCCCGACGTGGCTGTGTCGAGCAAGCCCGCCGAAGTCCGCATGGGCTCCGGTAAGGGTACGCCCGAGTTCTGGGTGGCCAAGGTCAAGCCCGGCCGCGTGCTGTTCGAGGTGGACGGCGTGCCGGAGGAACTGGCCCGTCGTGGTTTTGAATTGGCCAGCGCCAAGCTGCCGATCAAGACCAAGTTCATCGTCCGCCTCGGGGAGTAATGGCCATGGCTAAGGCTACCGATCTCCGCGCCAAGTCCGACGATCAGCTCAAGGACGCGATCCTTGAGCTGAAGAAGGAGCAGTTCAACCTGCGCTTTCAGAAGGCTTCGGGTCAGCTGGAGAACACCGCTCGCGTCACGGCGATCCGCCGCGAAATCGCGGTGATCAAGACCATCCTCGGCGAGCGCGCCCGCGCTAGCGCGGCTTAAGAAAAGGACCTCTGGCAATGCCGAAGCGCATTCTTCAGGGCGTGGTGGTCAGCGACAAGATGGACAAGACTGTCGTCGTGTCCGTCGAGCGTCGCGTGATGCACCCGATCTACAAGAAGTTCATCCGTCGTTCGAAGAAGTATCACGCGCACGACGAGAACAACACCTTCAAGATCGGCGACACTGTTCGCATTTGCGAGTGCCGCCCGATCTCGAAGACCAAGACCTGGGAAGTGATCGTCGAGCAGGCTTGAGCCTGCCCGACGATATCGACCTCGAGATAAAGGAAACTCGACATGATCCAGATGCAAACCAACCTGGACGTCGCCGATAATTCGGGTGCCCGCCGGGTGCAGTGCATCAAGGTTCTGGGTGGTTCGCACCGTACCATCGCCAACGTCGGCGACATCATTGTCGTCTCGATCAAGGAGGCGATTCCGCGCGGCAAGGTGAAGAAGGGTGACGTGCATCGCGCCGTCATCGTTCGCACCGCCAAGGAAATCCGTCGCCCGGATGGTACCGCGATCCGCTTCGATACCAATGCTGCCGTTCTGATCAACAAGCAGAACGAGCCCATCGGCACCCGTATTTTCGGGCCGGTCACCCGTGAACTTCGCGCCAAGAAGTTCATGAAGATCATCTCGCTGGCTCCGGAGGTGCTCTAATGGCCGGTTTGAACGTTAAGAAGGGCGATCGCGTCATCGTGATCGCCGGCAAGGACAAGGGCAAGATCGGCGAAGTCATCGCCGCTTACCCGCGCGAAGAGCGCGTCGTTGTCCAGGGCGTCAACAAGGTGAAGAAGCACCAGCGTCCGACCGCTGCCGCCGCCGGTGGCATCGTCGAGCAGGAAGCTGCCCTTCACGTTTCCAACGTCGCCCACGTCGATCCCAAGGACAACAAGCCGACCCGTATCGGCGTGAAGGTCCTGGAAGACGGTCGCAAGGTCCGAGTCGCCAAGCGCTCGGGCGAAGTGATCGACCGGTAAGGGGAGAGGGACACATGACCGCGCGTTTGCGTAAGCATTACGAAGAGAAGGTCCGGCCCGCTCTGCAAAACGAGTTCAACTACGCGAACCCGATGCAGGTGCCGAAGCTCGAGAAGATCGTGATCAACATGGGCGTCGGTGAAGCCGCCCAGGACGCGAAGAAGATCGAGGCTGCCCTGGCCGAACTGACCCTGATCTCCGGCCAGAAGCCGGTTTCCACCAAGGCCAAGAAGTCCATCGCCCAGTTCAAGCTGCGCGAAGGCCAGGTCGTGGGCTGCAAGGTGACTCTGCGTGCCGACCGCATGTACGAGTTCCTTGACCGCCTGGTCAACATCGCGCTGCCGCGCGTCCGCGACTTCCGCGGCGTGCCGAACAAGTCCTTCGATGGCCGTGGCAATTATGCCCTGGGCATGAAGGAGCAGCTGGTGTTCCCGGAAATCAACTACGACAAGGTTGATGCGACCCGGGGCATGGACATCATCTTCGTCACGACGGCCAAGTCCGATGCGGAAGCCAAGGCGCTTCTCAAGGGCTTCGACATGCCGTTCGCGAGCTAATGGAGACCTCTCGCAATGGCTAAGATCAGCTCCGTCGAGAAGAATAAGAAGCGCGCGAAGATGGCGACCCAGTTCGCCGCCAAGCGCGCTCGCCTGAAGGCGATCATCATGAACCGCGAAACCTCCCCGGAGGAGCGCTTCGAGGCCGCCTTGAAGCTGGCGGAAGTTCCGCGTAATTCGGCCAAGAATCGCGTGCGTCTGCGCTGCGAACTCACCGGCCGTCCGCGCGGTAACTACCGCAAGTTCAAGCTGTGCCGCAACAAGCTCCGCGAGCTCGGCAACCTCGGCCAGATTCCCGGCCTGGTCAAGTCGAGCTGGTAAGGGAGGCAGACGACTATGTCCATGACCGATCCGCTCGGCGATATGCTCGCCCGCATCCGCAACGGACAGCGAGCGAACAAGTCCACCATCGTTTCCCCGGCCTCGGGCCTGCGGGTGAACGTCCTCGAAGTGCTGAAGCGCGAGGGCTACATCCGTGGTTATTCCAAGGCTGAACTGCGTCCTGGCGTGGCTGAGCTCACCATCGAGCTGAAGTACCACGAGGGCAAGCCGGTGATCTCCGAGATCTCCCGCGTGTCCAAGCCGGGCCGCCGCGTTTATTCCAAGATCGCTGACCTGCCGCGCGTGGCGAACGGTCTGGGCATCTCCATCCTGTCCACCCCGCGTGGCGTGATGAGCGATGCCGAGGCCCGCACCGCCAATGTGGGCGGCGAGGTCCTGTGCCAGGTGTTCTAAGGAGGAACTGACAGATGTCGCGAGTCGGCAAATATCCCGTGCCGGTGCCGTCTGGGGTTTCCGTCCAGATCGCCGGCGCCGAATTCATCGCCAAGGGCAAGCTCGGTGAGAACCGCATGCCCCTGACCGACGAAGTCGAGACCACCATCGAAGGTGACAAGGTTTGGGTGAAGCCCAAGTCGGAGTCCAAGCAGGCCCGTATGATGTGGGGCACCACCCGTGCCCTCATCAACAACCTGATCAAGGGCGTGAACGACGGCTTCACCATCAACCTGGAAATCAACGGCGTGGGTTATCGCGCTGCCGTCGAGGGCAAGACCCTCAAGTTGCAGCTCGGCTATTCCCACGACATCGATTATCCGATCCCGGCCGACGTCACCATGAAGTGTGACAAGCCGACCTCGATCTCCATCTCTGGCAAGGACAAGCGCCAGGTTGGTCAGGTCGCTGCGGAGATCCGTGCGTTCCGTGGCCCCGAGCCCTACAAGGGCAAGGGCGTCAAGTACGAGCACGAGACGATCCTCCGCAAGGAAGGCAAGAAGAAGTAAGGAGCTCCGCTATGATGACGCCGAAGGAACTTTTCGAGCGCCGCAAGCGGCGCACCCGTGCGAGCCTCGCGAAGAAGTCGGGCGGCCGTGTCCGCCTGTCGGTCTTCCGCTCCAGCAAGCACATCTATGTTCAACTGATCGACGACGCCCAGGGCAAGACCCTGGCGTCCGCCTCGACCATCGAGGCCGATCTGAAGGGCAGCCTGAAGACCGGCGCCGACGTTGCCGCTGCCGCGGCCGTGGGCAAGCTGATCGCCGAGCGGGCCAAGGCGGCCGGCATCACCGAGGTGGTGTTCGACCGTGGTGGCTACATCTATCACGGCCGGGTCAAGGCCCTGGCCGACGCGGCCCGCGAAGGCGGCCTGTCTTTCTAAGGGAACGAGAATATGGCACGTACTCCCAATCCCGACCGTGGTGGAGACAGCACCGAGCAGCGTCGCGGCCGTGGCCGTGGCGGTGAAGGTGAGGGCCGTGGCCCTCGCGGTCGTGGCAACGAGGCTCCGCGTGAGGAGTCCGAGTTCATCGACAAGCTGGTCCACATCAACCGCGTCGCCAAGGTGGTCAAGGGTGGCCGTCGCTTCGCCTTCGCCGCTCTGGTGGTGGTCGGCGACGGCAAGGGCCGCGTCGGCTACGGCTCCGGCAAGGCCCGCGAGGTCCCCGAGGCCATCCGCAAGGCCACCGAACAGGCCAAGCGCAACATGATCAAGGTCGCCCTGCGTGAAGGCCGCACCCTGCATCATGACGTGATCGGTCACTTCGGTGCCGGTCGCGTGGTCCTGCGCGCCGCCCCGCCCGGTACCGGTATCATCGCCGGTGGTCCGATGCGCGCGGTGTTCGAGACCGTGGGTGTGGCGGACGTGGTGGCCAAGTGCCTGGGCACCTCCAACCCCCACAACATGATCAAGGCGACCTTCGCCGCGCTGGAGAGCCTCAACTCTCCGCGCTCCATTGCCGCCAAGCGCGGCAAGAAGGTCGGCGACATCATCGGTCGTCGTGACGGTGCCGCCGCCGCGGCCACCGCGGCGTAACGGAGGACCTGACGATGGCTGACAAGAAGACCGTCACCGTGACCCAGGTCGCGAGCCCGATCGGCCGCACCAAGGACCAGCGCGCCACCCTGGTTGGTCTTGGCCTGAACAAGATCCGCCGCACCAGCACCCTGGAGGATACTCCGGCCGTGCGCGGCATGATCAACAAGGTCAAGCACCTGATCCAGGTGGTCGAGGACTAATACTCCGACCGGCCCCCGTCTCGGCGGGGGCCGGCAACGAGGAACAAGACAATGACGAAGCTCAACGATCTTCGCGACAACGACGGCGCCCGCTACAAGGCGAAGCGAGTCGGTCGTGGTATCGGTTCCGGCAAGGGCAAGACCTCCGGCCGTGGCGTCAAGGGCCAGGGTTCGCGTACCGGTGTCGCTCTGCACGGTTTCGAAGGCGGTCAGATGCCCATCTACCGCCGTCTGCCCAAGCGCGGCTTCAACAAGCCGTTCGCCCTTGAATTCGCCGAGGTCAACCTGGGCCGTCTGCAAGCCGCCATCGAGGCGGGCAAGCTGGACGCCGGCAAGACCATCGACGCCGCCGCCCTCAAGGCGGCCGGCCTGGTGAGCACCGTCCTGGACGGTATCCGCCTGCTGGGCCGTGGCGAGCTGAAGACCAAGGTGACTATCGAAGTCGCCGGTGCGTCCAAGGCCGCCATCGAAGCCGTCGAGAAGCTGGGCGGCTCGGTGAAGGTGGCGCAGGCCGCCGTCGCCGCCGAGGGCTGATCAGACTGACTTTTGCGTGCGTGGCGCCTCCCATGACATCAAGGTCATGGGTTGGCTCCACGCCGCAATTGCTTTAAAAGCTGGTGTTCCCGTTCCGGGGACGGTGCCCTTCCGATCTCGGGCAGGCGCCGGAACCGGTACACCAGTCAACGATTTATCTTTCTGGAGAAGGGCATGGCCTCTGCCGCCGAGCAGCTTGCCGCGAACCTGAACTTTGGCGTTCTCGCCAAGGCCACCGAACTGAAGAAGCGGATCTGGTTCACCATCGCCGCCCTCGTGGTTTACCGCCTGGGCACCTGGGTGCCGATTCCCGGTGTCGATCCCCACGCCATGGCCGATCTGTTCAAGCAGAGCGGCGGCGGCCTGTTGGGCATGTTCGACATGCTGGCCGGTGGTGCGTTGCAGCGCATGACCATCTTCGCGCTCAACATCATGCCCTACATCTCCGCGTCGATCATCCTGCAGTTGATGACGACGGTCGTTCCCGCCCTGGAAGCCATCAAGAAGGAAGGCGAGGCGGGCCGCAAGAAGATCAACCAGTACACCCGCTATCTGACGGTGCTGATCGCCATCTTCCAGTCCTACGGCATCGCCGTCGGCCTGCAAGGCATGACCAGCAGTGCCGGCCCGGCGGTGATGATGGACAATCCCGTGCTGTTCCAGTTCACCACCGTGGTGACGCTGACCGGCGGCACGCTGTTCCTGATGTGGCTGGGCGAGCAGATCACCGCCCGTGGCATCGGCCAGGGCACTTCGCTGATCATCTTCGCCGGTATCGTCGCGCAATTGCCGCACGCTCTGGCCGCCACCCTGGAACTGGGCCGCACCGGCGCCCTGCATCCGCTGGTGATCATCGTGCTGCTGCTGCTGTCGGTGGCCTCCATCGCCTTCATCGTCTACATGGAGCGCGCCCAGCGTCGGCTGATCGTCCAGTATCCGAAGCGCCAGGTGGGCAACAAGATGTATGGCGGCGAGTCGTCGCACCTGCCGCTCAAGCTCAACACCTCGGGCGTCATTCCGCCGATCTTCGCCAGCTCGCTGCTGCTGATGCCGGTGACGGTGGCCCAGTTCACCGCCCAGGGCGGCCCGGAATGGCTCAGCACCTTCGCCGCCCTGATGGGCCGTGGCCATCCGCTGTATCTGGCCCTCTATGCCGGCCTGATCATCTTCTTCGCGTTCTTCTATACCGCCGTGGTGTTCAACCCGGTCGATACCGCCGAGAACCTGAAGAAGTACGGTGGCTTCATCCCCGGCATCCGTCCCGGCAAGAACACCTCGGACTATCTGGATTACGTGCTGACCCGCCTGACGGTGGTCGGTGCCGCCTATCTGGTCGGCCTGTCCATCCTGCCGGAAGTGCTGATTGCCAAGTGGTCCGTGCCCTTCTACTTTGGCGGCACCAGCCTGCTGATCGTGGTGACGGTGACGATGGACACCGTGGCCCAGATTCAGTCGCACCTGCTGGCGCATCAATACGAGGGACTCATCAAGAAGTCCCGGCTCAGGGGCCGTCGCGGCTAGTCCGCCTCGGCCAACAGGGGAGAAGCTAGAGATGAATCTGGTTCTGTTGGGGCCGCCCGGCGGCGGCAAGGGTACCCAGGCCAAGCGCCTGATGGACAAGTACGGTCTGGTCCAGTTGTCCACCGGCGACATGCTGCGCGCCGCCGTCGCCTCGGGCTCCGAGGTCGGCAAGCGCGCCAAGGCGGTGATGGATGCGGGCCAATTGGTGAGCGACGACATCGTCATCGCCATCATCGAGGATCGTCTGGACGCCCCCGACACCAAGAACGGCGTCATCTTCGACGGCTTCCCCCGGACCGTGGCCCAGGCCGAGGCGCTGGATGCCATGATGGTGTCGAAGGGCAAGAAGCTGGATTTCGCCATCGAGATCCGCGTGCCCGACGAGCCGATCATCGAGCGCATCACCGGCCGTTTCACCTGCGCCAAGTGCGGCGCCGGGTATCATGACAAGTTCCAGCGTCCGAAGACGGACGGTTGCTGCGATTCGTGCGGCGGCACCGAGTTCACTCGGCGTGCCGACGACAATGCCGAAACCGTCTCGAAGCGCCTGGCCGCCTATCACGCCCAGACGGCGCCCCTGATCCCCTATTACCAGGGCAAGGGCAGCTACCATCTGGTCGATGGCACCCAGGACATCGCGGACGTGACGAAATCGCTTGAGGGAATCCTCGGCGACGCCCTGAAGGGCTGATATGGGGGAGCGGGGAAGAGTCTTTACGTTGACTCTTCCTCGATTCACCCTATAATCGCGCACCTTCGGTTTCCCCCGTGTCGGGCGAGGCTCGATGTGGTGTTTTTAAATTCCGGCCTCTGGGGTGGGCCCATGCCGGGTGGAGAAAGCGGGGGCGGATCATATCCGTCCGCCCTTTGATCGTTTGAAGGAGTAACCAGCTTTGGCCCGTATCGCTGGCGTCAATATTCCGACCAATAAGCGCGTCCTGATCGCGCTGACCTATATCCATGGCATCGGTCGTACCAAGGCGGCTGAGATCTGCACCGCCCTGGCCATTCCCGCCGAGCGTCGGGTCAATCAGCTGACCGACGACGAAGTGCTGAAGATCCGCGAGCTGATCGACCGTGACTTCACCGTCGAAGGCGATCTGCGTCGCGCGGTTGCCATGAACATCAAGCGGTTGATGGATCTGGGCTGCTATCGCGGCCTGCGTCATCGCCGCGGCTTGCCGGTTCGCGGTCAGCGCACGCACACCAACGCGCGCACCCGCAAGGGCCCGGCCAAGCCGATCGCCGGTAAGAAGAAGGCGACCCGCTAAAAACGCGACGAATTTAAGGATCACCTCAGATGGCTAAGCCTGCTGCTGCCGCGCGCCCTCGCCGCCGCGAGCGCAAGAACATCACCTCGGGCGTGGCTCACGTGAATGCCACGTTCAACAACACCATGATCACCATCACCGATGCCCAGGGCAACACGATCTCGTGGTCGTCCTCGGGCATGCAGGGCTTCAAGGGTTCGCGCAAGTCGACCCCCTATGCCGCCCAGGTTGCCGCCGAAGACGCCGGCAAGAAGGCGATGGAGCATGGCATGCGCACCCTCGAGGTCGAGGTGAAGGGTCCGGGCGCCGGCCGTGAGAGCGCTCTGCGCGCCCTCCAGGCCGTCGGCTTCTCCATCACGTCGATCCGCGACGTCACCCCGATCCCGCACAACGGTTGCCGTCCGCGCAAGCGCCGTCGCGTCTGATCGGATCGGTCCCTATCGGGGCGTTACCGCCGCCTCCCGTACTCCGGGAGGTCGGCGGTCGTGCCGTTCAGGGGCCTCGGATTGTTCCTAGCATTGAGGTCACGCTCGTGATTCAGAAGAACTGGCAGGAACTGATCAAGCCCTCGAAGCTTCAGATCGAGGCCGGGGCTGACCCGTCCCGTTCCGCTACCGTGGTCGCCGAGCCGCTGGAGCGCGGCTTTGGCATGACGCTGGGGAATTCCCTGCGCCGCGTGCTGCTGTCCTCGTTGCAGGGTGCCGCCGTCACCGCCATTCAGATCGAGGGCGTGCTCCACGAGTTCTCTTCGATCCCCGGCGTCCGCGAAGATGTCACCGACATCATCCTGAACGTCAAGAACCTCGGCCTGCGCATGCATGGCGAGGGCCCGAAGCGCATGCACCTGCGTGCCACCGGCCCCGGCGAGGTCAAGGCCGGCATGATCGAGGCGGGCCACGACATCGAGATCATGGACCCCGATCTGGTGCTGTGCACCCTGGACGAGGGCGCCAAGCTCAACATCGAGTTCACCGTCGAGACCGGCAAGGGCTATGTGCCCGCGTCGCAGAACCGTCCCGAGGATTCGCCGATCGGTCTGATCCCGATCGACGCCATCTTCTCGCCGGTCAAGAAGGTCGCGTACAAGGTCGAGAACACCCGCGTCGGTCAAGTCACCGACTACGACAAGCTGTCGATGGTGGTCGAAACCAACGGCGCCGTGACCCCCGACGACGCGGTGGCCCTGGCCGCCCGCATCCTGCAGGACCAGCTCCAGCTGTTCATCAACTTCGAGGAACCCACCGCGGTCGTCGAGGAAGAGAAGAAGGACGAGCTGCCCTTCAACAAGAACCTGCTGCGCAAGGTTGACGAGCTCGAGCTGTCGGTCCGTTCGGCCAACTGCCTCAAGAACGACAACATCATCTACATCGGCGATCTGGTCCAGAAGACCGAAGCCGAGATGCTGCGCACCCCGAACTTCGGCCGCAAGTCTCTGAACGAGATCAAGGAAGTTCTGTCCCAGATGGGTCTGCACCTGGGCATGGAAATTCCGAACTGGCCGCCGGAGAACATCGAGGAACTGGCGAAGAAGCTGGAGGAGCCCTACTAAGGGCTTCCCCGGTTCGCCGGGACGGAAAAGACGGAAGAAGGGTCCATGGGGGACCCGACGGTCCGGCCCTGGGGGCGAAGCCCCTGCGGCGGCACCGCAAACGACATCGGACTCGTGAGCGAGCCGACAGATCGAGGAGGATGGGATGCGTCACCGTATGGGCGGCCGCAAGCTGAACCGCACCAGCGCTCA
>JAEXAH010000016.1 GCA_023458315.1 Pseudomonadota bacterium | reverse complement strand
CCGCCCAGCACCACGCCGCGCAGCGGGCTGACGTCGTCGTAATCGCGGCCCCAGGCGACGGTGATGTGGTCCTCGCCCGCCAGGCAATCGTTGGTGGGGTCCAGATCCAGCCAGCCCCAGCCGGGCAGGAACACCGCCGCCCAGGCGTGGCTGGCATCGGCGCCCACCAGCTTTTCCTTGCCCGGCGGCGGCAGGGTGCGGATGTAGCCGCTGACATAGCGCGCCGCCAGCCCCATGGCCCGCAGGCAGGCGATCATCATATGGGCGAAATCCTGGCAGACGCCGCGCCGATGGGCGAACACCTGGGCCAGCGGCGTCCCGACCGTGGTGGCGTCGGGGTCGAAGGTCAAATCGGTGTGGATACGCCGCATCAGATCCACCGCCGCCTCGACCAGCGGACGGCCGGGCGGGAAGCTGGGCTCGGCATAGGCGCGGGCCTCGGCCAGCGGCGGCACCTGATAGGACGGGAACAGGAAATCCAGCGCCGCCTCGACCCTGGGTGCGGTTCCTGCCGCCAGTTCGGCGGCCACCGCGTCCCACGGCGTCGGGTCCAGGTGCAGCAAGGCGGGGGGCGGGCTGGTTTCCACCTCGAAACTGGCATCCACGGTCAGCCGGGTATGGGCGTCCTGCACGGTGAAGAAGGTGATGGGATTGCCGAAATAATCCAGCTTGCCGTCCTCGCGCACCGCCGGGACCGGCAGAATCTCCAGCCGCACCTGGGCATGGCCCTGGCCGGGGCAGGCGCGCGGCCCCAGATGGGCGGCATGGTGCGACAGCAGCACCGGCTCGCCGTAATGATAGGTGGTGACGTGGCGCACCCGGTACTTCATGGCAGGTGATCCAGGCTGGCGGTGGGCAGGCGCCATTGGGCGTGCGTGAAATACTGGCGGCTGAGCATGTCCGACAATCCCCACAGCCGGGTACGGATGGCCTCGAGCAGCCGTTCGGCGTCGTGATAGCCGCCGTCGCGGTCGTATTCGGCCAGCACGCCGATTTCCAGGGTGCGGACGATGCCGCACAACACGGTCATCTGCCGCTGTTCCGGCCGCAGGAAACCGTCGCCCCCGGCCTGGGCGGCCAGCCGGTCCATATGGTCGTCCAAGGCTTCCAACTGGAACGCCAGCGACCGCGGGTTGCTGTCGTCGGCCAGCAGCAAATCCAGCACACCGGCCAGACGCGGCGCCGCCAGATAGCGCGAGCGGTAGGTCATGGTGCTGTCGGAAATCTCCAGCAGCAGGTCCAGGGGCACGTCCTCTTCGCCCTCGGCGCCGGTCAGGGCACCGGCCATGGTATCGACCACGGTGATCGCGCGCTCGACCCGGCGGCCGGTGTCCAGGAACAGCCATAGCGGCCCGCGCGTCATGTTTTCCATGGACAGGCCGCTGATGGCCTCGGCGGTCAGGATCACCGAATTGAGCTTGCTGGACAGTGCCCGCTCGTCCCGCTGCGCCAGCTTGCCGATGCGGTCGCGCAGCCGCTGCACCGCCCGCCAGGTATCCGCCGAGACGCGGTCGCGCAGATGCGCCACCACCCGGCCCAACCGCTCGCCCGCCTGGGCCAGCCCGTCCACCGCCAGATCGCAATGATGGCCGATCAGCGCGCCGATCAGCCTGTCCGGCGCCAAGGCGGCCAGCCCCGGCGGCAGCGCCAGCCCCAATTGCCCCATCAGCCGCGCGGCATAGACGGCGCGGGCGCCGTCGCCCTGGTCCAGGGCTTCCTCGATCAGCGTGACGGCGGCGCGCAGCTTGCGCGTGGTCGCCTCGCACCGTTCCACATAACGGCCCAGCCAGAACATGTTGTCGGCCACCCGCGACGGCAGGTCGCGGTTGCCGCGCACCAGCCGCACCGGCGCGGAGGTGTTGCGCGGCGCCGTGTGGGCGGCGGCGGTGGGATCGGTCAGCACCCACAAATCCTTGCTGCCGCCGCCGCCGGTCTGCAACCGCGCCGCCAGCAAATCCCGTTCCGGCGACACCCGCGCCAGACCGCCGGGCATCACGCTCCAGCCGTCCTCGGACGCCACCGCGAACAGGCGGATCACCATGTGCTGCGGTTCCAGGCCGCCTTCGGTCCACACCGGCACCGTGGACATGTCGGCCATTTCCTGGGCCACCCATTCCCACGGCCGGGCGCGGATGGCGGCGGCCAACTCATCGCGGCCCTCGGCGGTCAGACCGGCGCCCAGCACCGGACGGGTGCGGTTGTGGAAGGCCGGACGCAGCACCAGCCGCTCCAGATTCTCCAACACGTATTCCCGTTCGGCATCCTGGCCGCACCACCATGACGGCAGCGACGGCAGGGCCAGATCCTCGCCCAGCATGGACCGGGCGATGCCGGGCAGGAAGGCCATGATGGCGCTGCCGTCCAGCAACCCGCTGCCCAGCGGATTGGCGACGGCGACCGAACCGGCGCGGGCCGCCTGGACCAGCCCGGCGACGCCCAGGGTGGAATCGCCGCGCAGTTCCAGCGGGTCGCACCATTCGCCGATGGTGCGGCGCAGGATGACGTCCACCTGCTGCAAACCGGTCAGGGTCTTGAGGAACACCTTGTTGTCGCGCACCGTCATATCCTCGCCCTGCACCAAGGTCAGGCCGAGATGGCGGGCCAGGAAGGCGTGCTCGAAATAGGTTTCGTTATAGGGGCCGGGGGTCATCAGCACCATGCGCGGGTCGTCGTTGCGGCGCGGGCTTCGGCCGCGCAGCGTGGCGCGCAGGGTGTCGAAGAACGGCCCCAGCCGCCGGACCGGCATGGCGCGGAAGAATTCCGGCAGCACCCGGCTGACGATAGTGCGGTTTTCCAGGGCGTACCCGGCCCCGGCCGGAACCTCGGTGCGGTCGGCCATCACCCGCCAGCCGCCCGAGGCGTCACGGGCCAGTTCGACCGCATAGACGTCCAGGAATCGCCCGCCGGTTCCGGCGCACGGGCGCAGGTAATTGGGGTTGGCGTGCAGCAGCGACGGCGGCACCAGCCCGTCGCGGATCAGGCGGCGCGGCCCGTACAGATCGGCGATCACCCCGTCCAGCAGGGTGGCGCGCTGGATCACCGCCCGTTCGATCCCCGCCCATTCCTGGGCCGACAGGATCACCGGCAGCGGGTCAAGCTGCCACGGCCGTTCCAGTCCGGCGGGGTCGCCATAGACGTTATAGGTGACGCCGTTTTCCTGAAGCAGCGTCTGGCCGAATTCCCACCGCCGCGCCAGATCGGCGGCGGAAAGCCCCGCGAAGGATTGGGCAAAGGCGCGCCAGTGGGGACGGACCTCGCCGTCCGCCGCCTGCATCTCGTCATGGCCCTGGCCGGGCGGGCGATACAGCGCCGAAATGACCGAATCCTCCGTGACCACGTCGTGCCCCTACTGTAGCCGCAAATCCAAGGTATTGGGGTAATCCGGATGCAGCCGCGCCGCAAGCGGCTCCAGACGGCCATGGCTGTGGCCGAACGGGAAGAAACGGGCGCGGCGCCGGGCCTCGGCCTCGTAGGAATTGACCGGGAAGGTGTCGTAATTGCGCCCGCCGGGATGGGCGACGTGATAGGTGCAGCCGCCGACGCTGGCCCCGGTCCAGGTATCGACCATGTCGAACACCAGCGGCGAATGCACGCCGATGCCGGGATGCAGGCAGGCGGCGGGCCACCACGCGCGATACCGCACCCCGGCCACGCTTTCCCCGGCGGTGCCGGTGGCGACCAGCGGCACCGGCACCCGGTTGCAGGTGATCAGGTAACGGTCGCCGACGCGGTTGAACAGCTTGACCTGCACCCGCTCCACCGACGAATCCACATAGCGCACGGTGCCGCCCGCGCCGGGTTCCTCGCCCAGCACATGCCACGGTTCCAGCGCGTTGCGCAGTTCCAGCCGCATGCCCGCGTGCTGCACCTCGCCCACCAGCGGGAAGCGGAATTCCAGATGGGGGGCGAACCATGCCGGATCAAAGCGGATGCCGCCCAGCGCCAGCCACTCCAGCACCTCGCGGAAATCCTGCTCCAGCCAGTGCGGCAGCATGAAGCGGTCGCGCAGCGCGCTGCCGAACCGCACCAGCGGCGCCGTATAGGGTTCGTCCCAGAACCGGGCGATCAGGGCGCGCAGCAGCAATTGCTGCACCAGGCTCATGCGGGCATGGGGCGGCATCTCGAAGGCGCGGAATTCCACCAGACCCAGGCGGCCGGTGGGGCCGTCGGGGGAATACAGCTTGTCGATGCTGATTTCGGTGCGGTGGGTATTGCCGGTGACGTCCACCAGCACGTTGCGCAGCACCCGGTCCACCAGCCAGGGCGGGCAGTCGCGGCCCTTGGGCGGCAATTGCCCGAGCGCGATTTCCATCTCGTACAGGAAATCGTCGCGGCCTTCGTCCACGCGCGGATGCTGGCTGGTCGGGCCGATGAACAGGCCCGAGAACAGATAGGACAGGCTGGGGTGGTTCTGCCAGAAGCGGATCAGGCTGCCCAGCAGATCGGGACGGCGCAGGAACGGGCTGTCGGCGGGGGTGGCGCCGCCCAGCACCATGTGGTTGCCGCCGCCGGTGCCCACATGGCGGCCGTCGGTCATGAACTTTTCGGTGCCCAGGCGGCACTGATGGGCTTCCTCGTACAGCGTCTCGGTGTCGTGCACCAGATGGCGCCACGATTCCACCGGCTGCACGTTGACTTCGATGACGCCGGGATCGGGCGTCACCTTCAGCACCTTCAGGCGATGGTCGTGCGGCGGCGGATAGCCCTCCAGCCGCACCGGCACGGACAATTGCGCCGCCGTGACTTCCACCGCCGCCACCAGATCCAGGTATTGCTCGGCGGTTTCCACCGGCGGCAGGAAGATGTTCAGACGGCCCTCGCGCGGCTGCACCGTCAGCGCCGTGCGCACATTGTCCGACACCATGCCTTGCAGCGTCTGGCGCGGGCGCAGATGCAGCCCGGCGCTTTGGCCGATCTGCACCGCCGCCGGGGTGGCACTGCCCGGCACCCGGCTGGTCATGCCGTGCTGGCGGCGCGGCAGCGGCGGCCGCTTTTCCATGGGGTCGCGTTCGCAATGATAGGGATAATCGCCCGCCGCGATATACGGCAGCGAGTCCAGCGGCAGGCGAAAGCCCAGCGGCGAATCGCCGGGAATGACCAGCAGGCGGCCGTCGCGGGTCGGCCACGGCCCGGTGATCCAGCGGTGGCCGTCCTGGGCCTGCCACGGCTGCAACGGCAGAACCATGCCCACCGGCTTGCCCAATCCCTGACGGAACACCCGCGCCAGACGGCTTCGTTCCTCGGGATCGGCCAGCTTGCTGTCCTCGGGATCGACGTTCAGCGGCAGCGCCTGTTCGCGCAGCAGGTAATGCACCGGGTCTTCGAAGGCCGGATTGGCATAGGCGGGATCGACGCCCAAATTATGGGCCAGCAGGCTGGTGAAATGGGCGGCGGTTTCGGAATCCGGATGGTGGTCGATGTCCTCGGACGCGATCAGGGCTGGGTTTTCCCACACCGGGTCGCCATCCTCGCGCCAGATCAGCGAGAACGCCCAGCGCGGCAGGCTTTCGCCGGGATACCATTTGCCCTGGCCATAGGTGATCAGCGCGCCGGGGGCGAAGCGGTCGCGCAGGCGGCGGATCAGTTGGTCGGCATAGGCGCGCTTGGTCGGTCCCACCGCCGAGACGTTCCATTCCTCGGCATCCATGTCCAAGGCCGAGACGAAGGTGGGTTCACCGCCCTGGGTCAGACGCACGTCGCCCGCCCTCAGCCGCCCGTCCACCGCGTCACCCAGGGCCAGGATGTCGGCCCATTGTTCGTCGGTGTAGGGCTTGGTGACGCGCGGGGTTTCCTCGACCCGGATCACCTGCATGTGGTGGCCGAAAGTGACTTCGCACGGGTCCACCGCGCCGGTGATGGGGGCGGCGCTGCTGGGGTCGGGGCTGGCGGCCAGCGGGATATGGCCCTCGCCGGTCAGCAGGCCCGAGGTGGGGTCCAGGCCGATCCAACCGGCGCCGGGCAGATAGACCTCGGTCCAGGCGTGCAGATCGGTGAAATCCTCGGCGGCACCCACCGGGCCGTCCAACGCCTTGACGTCGGGCACCAGTTGGATCAGGTAGCCCGAGACGAAGCGCGCCGCCAGCCCCAGATGCCGCAGCACCTGCACCAGCAGCCACGCGCTGTCGCGGCACGAGCCCGAGCGCAGGGACAAGGTCTGTTCCGGCGTCTGCACGCCCGGTTCCATGCGGATGGTATAGCTGATCTCGCTTTGCAGGCGCTGGTTCAGCGCCACCAGGAAATTGGTGGTCTGCATGGGCGGGTCGGTGGCGATGCTGTCGACAAAGGCGCGCAGCAGCGGCCCGGCCTCGTCCCTCAGCAGGAACGGCTTCAGTTCGTGGTCCAGCGATGCGTCGTACTGGAAGGGGAAGTTCTCGGCCGACGGCTCCAGGAAGAAATCGAACGGATTGACCACCGACATGTCGGCCACCAGGTCCACGTCCACCACGAATTCGGTGGTCTTGTCCGGGAACACCAGCCGCGCCAGCCAGTTGCTTTGCGGGTCCTGCTGCCAGTTGATGAAATGCGGCTTGGGCTCGACGTTCAGGGAATAGGACAGAACCGGCGTGCGCGCATGCGGCGCCGGGCGCAGGCGCACCACCTGCGGCGACAGGCCGACCGGGCGGTCATAGGTGTAGCGGGTGGTGTGACGCAGCTTGACGCGAATGCCCATGCTTTCCCCGGAGGCGGTTCGATCCCGGCGCAAAGGCTACCACATTCGCCGGATATAGCTCAAAGATTGAGCATGATTTTTTCTGCACATATTTTGTGCTGACGCTGCGCACTTTCTTTGCTGTCCGTTCATGTCGATGCAATTCCCTGTTCATACGAAAGTGATAGTCTTCCGCCGTGAAACAGGGAGACCCGACCATGACGCTGATGCAGCGTCCCCTTGATGTCCTGGCGGTGGATGACGACCCGACCACGCGGGCGGTGATCACCGTGCTGATGCGAAAATTCGGACTGACGGCGGCCACCTGCGCCCATGGCGGCGAGATGTGGGATCTGCTGGAACGCCAACGGCCGCGCGTGGTCATCCTGGACGTGGAGATGCCGGGCGACGACGGTTTCGTGCTGGCCGAGGAATTGCGCCGCCGCCATGGCCTGGATCTGGCCATCATCATGCTGACCTCGCACGGGCTGGCGGGCGATCTGGCGGTGGGCATGCACGCCGGGGCCGACGATTATCTGACCAAGCCTTGCGACTGGCGCCGTCTGCTGTCGCTGGTCCAGGGCCACCTGGCCGGAGCCGCCGCCCACCGCCTGTGATCGGGTGTTATGCCGATTGTATGGGCGGCGCACAGCCTGTACCCTCATGGCGGGTGTGGGTATCAGGGTGGGAATATCGTGTCGAGAATCCGGATCCGGCTGCGCGTCGGCATCGCCGTGCTGTTCCTGGCGGTGGTGGTGCCGCTGACCGTGGTCATGATCACCCTGCTGTTCCGCCAGAATGTGCGGCTGGCGCAGAACACCGCCGGGCAGGTGATGGAACTGGCGGCGCGCGAGGCGACGCTGGCCGTCACCGGGCTGGTGGGCGATTTGTCCAACGCCGTGGAATTGTCGGCCGCCTTCGCCCATGCCCAGCAAGAGGCGCTGCGCCGCCCCGAGACGTTGCGGCCGCTGCTGGAGGAATTGGCGCGCATGCCCGCCGCCTACAGCCTGTATTTCGGGCTGCACGAGGACGGCGACTTCTTTCAGGTAATCCGCCTGCCGCCCGGCGCCGAGCGGTTCGGCCCGCACGGCGCCCGCCCGCCGCCCGAGGCGAAATGGGTCATCCGCACCATCGAATCCTCGACCGGCGAACGGCGCGACACCCATCTGTATCTGGCGTCCTGGGGCAAGGTGCTGCGCATCGAACGCGCCGACCCGGTCTATGACCCGCGCAAGCGGCCATGGTACGCCGCCGCCATCGGCGCCGACGGCGTGGCGGGCTCGGGCGTCTATGTGTTCAGCGGCACCGGCCGCCCCGGCTTCACCCTGTCACGCCGCCTGACCACCGAGGATGGTGTGCGCATCGGCGTGTTCGGCGCCGACGTCTCCATGTCGTCGCTGGCCGATTTCCTGCGCGGGCAAAAGGTCGGCAGCGCCGGAACCACCTTCATCCTGGACGAGAACGGCCAGTTGATCGGCTATCCCGACATGGCGCGGTCGGTGGTGGAAAAAGACGGCAAGGTCGCCCTGGTGCACGGCGCCGAGGTGGCCGACCCGCCGGTGGCGGCGGCGGTGCGGGCGTGGCGCGGCCACGGTGCCGAACAATTGTCGGTCACGGTGGACAATCAGGTCTGGCTGGCCCGCTTCCAGCCGTTCCCCGATCATTTCGGCCGCCGCTGGACGGTGGGCGTGGTGGCGGCCGAGGACGATTTCATCGGCCCGCTGAAACGCGCCAGCCTGACCATCCTGGCCATCGGCCTGGGTTTCGTGGTGCTGGCGACCCTGGGCATCGTCGCGGTGTCGCGGGTGCTGGCGCGGCCGATCCACGCCCTGATCGGCGAGACCGAGCGCATCCGCCGCTTCGAACTGGACGGCCCCATCCAGGTGCGCAGCCCGGTGCAGGAGGTCGACCGGCTGGCCGAGGCGCTGGGCAACATGAAGGCCGGGCTGGCCAGTTTCGGCACCTATGTGCCGAAAAGCCTGGTGGCCGACATCATCCGTTCGGGCGCGGGCACCGGCATCGGCGGCGAACGGCGGCCGCTGACGGTGATGTTCACCGATCTGGCCGGGTTCACCGCCGCCTCGGAAGCCATGGAGCCCGAGCAGGTGCTGCACTGGCTGTCCGATTATTTCGATGCCATGTCCCAGGCCATCCACGGCCATGGCGGCACCATCGACAAATTCATCGGCGACGCGGTCATGGCCATGTGGAATGCCCCGGTGGCCGATCCCGACCATGTGGCCAACGCCTGCCGCGCCATGCTGGCCTGCCGCGCCGCCGCCGGGGTGCTGGGCCGGGCGGGCGGTCCGGCGTTGCGCACCCGCATGGGGCTGCACACCGGCACCGCCATGGTCGGCAACGTGGGGTCCAGCGACCGCATGCAATACACGGCGCTGGGCGCCATGGTGAACCTGGCGTCGCGGGTCGAGGGCCTGAACAAGCAATTCGGCACCGAATTGCTGGTGACGCAGCCGGTGGCCGAGGCGGTGGGCGACCGCTTCCTGCTGCGGCCGTTCGGACCGGTGGTGGTGGTCGGCGCCTCGATTCCGCTGCCGGTCTATGAATTGCTGGGGGCGGCGGGCGATGTCGCGCCCGGTCTGGCGCAATGGCACGTCGCCTGGGCGGCCTGGACGGCCCGCGACTGGGGCGCCGCCGAAACCGCCTTCGCCGCCTGCGTCACGGCGCGGCCCGACGATGCCGCCGCCCGGCTGTTCCGCGACCACGCCCGCGCCTTCCGCACCCGGCCGCCCGCCGCCGATTGGGACGGCGCCCTGCGCTTCGCCAGCAAATGAGGCCCGCCATGTTCCGTTTCCTGATCATCGCGGCGCTGGCTTTGCTGGCGGTTCCCGCCGGGGCGGCCGAGCCGCTGCGCATCCTGCTGGCCCACGCCCAGCGCCACGATCCCGGCGGCGATACCGCCGCCGCCGCCGCCGAGGAATTCCGCGCCCAGGTCGCCCGCCTGTCCAATGGACGGCTGCGGGTCGAGATCCTGGCCGACGGCGTCACCGGCGGCAACCGCGACACCACCGCCCTGGTGGAAAAAGGGGTGATCCACAGCGCCCTTGTCACCCTGGGCGGCGTCACCCCGGTGCACAAGCCGCTGTCGTTGCTGCAACTGCCCTATGCCTTCACCAGTCTGGAACAGGCGGCGCGGGTGCTGGACGGGCCGTTCGGGCAGGCGCTGGCCGACGACATGGCGGCGCGCACCAAACTGCATCTGCTGGGCTTCGTCAGCCCGCCCGGCTTTCACATCCTGACCAATTCCGACCGCCCGGTGGCCAGCCCCGAGGAGATGTGGGGCCTGCGTCTGCGCGCCATTCCCGGATCGAAACCGCTGGAGGCCATGATCCGCGCCGTCGGCGCCAGCCCCATCCGCGTGTCCTCGCGCGAGGAACTGGCCGCCCTGGCGGCCGGCAGCGTGGACGGCCAGATGAGCCCGCCCGCCATGGTGCTGGCGCGCGGTTTCGACCGGGTGCAGCATTTCGCCACCCTGACCGACCACCTGTACGTTCCCTATGTCTGGCTGTTCAACAAGGCGGCGCTGGCCGCCCTGTCCGACGACGACCGCCGGGTGGTGGAACAGGCGGCGCGGGCCAGCCGCGCCCGCGCCCAGGCGCTGGCGCTGTCCCTGCGCCGATCGGACCAGGGCACCGGCGGCCTGGGCAAGCGCATGACCATCGCCACGCTGACCGTCAAACAGCGCGCCGCCTTCAAGGACGCCCTGCGCCCACCGGTGGAACAGGCGGTGCTGGCCGAGATCGGCGCCGACGGCCCGCCCTGGCTGGCCCGCCTGAACGCCGCCACGGCGGCGGCGCGATAGGGCGGCGACGGTTCCCCGCAACACGGGCATCACGAACGCCCGCCAGGGCGGGCCACGGACCGCACGGACAAGAAAACAAATTTTGTCCGTGTCGTCCGCGGGCGGCGCAGCCGCCATCCGTGTCGTCCGTGTTGCTGGGGAAAATTGCCCGCCGCATTCCCGCCAATCGCGAAGAGCCAAAAGAAAAACGGGACCGCCCACCGGTGAATACCGGCGGTGCGATCCCGTTCGTCACGCCCGTCACTCCGCCCGGGCCAGCCCGGGCGGGGACAGGAAAAGGCAGGAAACCTTCGCCTTAGATGATGGCGACGGTATCGGCCTGCGGGCCCTTCTGACCCTGGGTGGTGGTCACGCGCACGCGCTGACCGCTTTCCAGGGCCTTGATGCCCGAACGCTCGAGGGCCTTGATGTGCACGAACACATCCTTGCCGCCGATGTCGGTCTGGACGAAGCCGAAGCCCTTCTCGGCCGAGAAGAACTTCACCACGCCCTCGACGGTCTCGGTCGGGCCGCGGTCGAAGCCGCCGCCAGCGCCGGGGCCGCCGGCGCGCGGGGCGCGCGGGGTCGCGGTGGAGCTGTCCACTTCATGCACGACCACGACCTGCGGGCCACGGTTGCCCTGGCCCAGATCGCAGACGATGGTGGCGCCTTCGGCGATCTGGGTCATGCCAGCGCGCTCGAGGGCGGAGATGTGCAGGAAGGCGTCCGGGGTGCCATCGGACGGGGCGACGAAGCCGAAGCCCTTCGAGGCATTGAACCACTTCACCGTGGCGGTCACGTTCGCCTGGGTCACCTGGTGGCGATCGAAGCTCGGCATACGGGGCGCGCGCGGCTGCTCGTAACCGCCACCGCCGAAGTCGCCGCCAAAGTCGTCCCGCCGACCGCGATCGCGCGAGCGGCTGCCATGATTATCTCGGTTCCATGCCATGTGTCGTTCTCGTCGTAGAAAAAAATTACCCCGCGCACCCGCGCGTGGCGCCCAGCACCTTGCCGAATGCCGCCAAGACCGGTTTGAACCAATATCATTACCTGAAGACTCGGCCCTCGCCTAGGGCCTTACGGCGACTCGGACGGATTCCGTGGATTATTTTTCGGTGACGGGGCTTTTCCCGGCCGAATCATCCGGTTGTACAGGGCCACGCTTATACCGATGGTGATAAAGGCCGAGGCCACCACGTCCGACAGGAAATGCCCGCCCTGCATGATGCGCACCGCGCCGACCATCGCGCCGAAGCCCAGGGCGGCGCCCAGGGCGGCGCGGCGCCAGCGGCGCGGCGCCAAAAGCGCGGGCGCCACCGCCCAGAACCCCAGCGCGCCGTGGCCCGAGGCGAACGAGCAATTGTCGTCGCATTGCCGCGACGGCACCAGCGGTCGCACATAGGTGTTGGGGCCGTTGAATTCCTGAATGGTGGACGGGCGCGGCCGCCCCCAATTGTCCTTGAACACCACGTTGACCACCAGCCCGGGGCCGACGGCCAGACTGAGCAGCAGGAACAGCGCCACCCGCCGCGTCACCCCCAGCAGCGGGCGACGCAGCGCCTCGCCGGCCAGCCACAGCACCACCATCACCGCCACGCCGCCGAACAGCAGGTCGGGCATGTCGCGCCGCACCCATTCGGGAAAGGGCGCGATGCGGGCCGGAAAAAAGCGGGCGATCGGGTCGTAGAACCACGACGACACCGTGATGTCGATGGCGGGAAAGGCGATCAGCGGCGCCGCCAGCAGCAGCGCCAAGGCCCACGGCCACAGGCGGCGAAGCATGCTCAGTACCCCGCGAAGCCGGACAGCCGCCACACCGCCAGACGGCGGGCGTAATCGTGATGCAGCGGCACCACGATGTCGGCCAGCCGTTCGGCCCGGGCGAAGCGGCCGTTCATGTCGCCGGGCAGGTCGGGCTGCTCGGTGACGTAGATCAGCGTGCCGGGGCCGGGTTCCAGCCGGGTGGTCTGGTCGTAATGGTCGCGCACCTTGCCCGACGGGTTCCACTTCACCGCGTCGAACGGATGGGGGCGGACGTAATAGATCAGGGTGGCCAGCACCTTGCGCTCGTCGGCCAGCAGCCGGGCGCCGGGATGGGCGGCCAGCACCGCCGCCACCTGCTCGCCCACCTGATCCCAGCCCTTGATGCGTTTTTGCGGGTCGAACTTGAAGTCCACCACCCGGCGGGCGTCGTCCAGATGGTACATGCCCGCCATGATCACCACATGCAGCGCCAGCGACGCCTTCAGCAGAACCGGCCGCCAGCGCGCCAGCGCCCAGCAGGCCAGCACGGTGCCCGACACGAAGGCCGGGGCGGTCCAGTTGGCGTTGGCCCGCGACAGCAGGCTTTCGGTGGTCATCACCGCCAGCACCGGCAGGCTGAACGACGCCAGCAGCCGCAGCCGCGAATCGGCGCCGCGCCGGAACGCCGCGACGAAGCCCAGCAGCAGGCCGACCATCAGGATGGGGCCGAACACCCCGAACTGGCCGACGACGAATTCCGCCAGCTTGTCGGGGTTGAACAGATCGCCCCTAAGGTTGGCGTTGTCCTTGGTGTGGGCGTAGGACACGAAGCCGTTGGCGGCGTTCCACAGCAGATTGGGCAGATAGATCAGCACGCCCAGGCCCAGGCCCAGCCACAGCCCCGGCATGCGCAGCAGCGGCCGCGCCGCGCGGTCCCACAGCAGCCACAGCGCCAGACAGCCCAGGAAGAAGGCCATGGCGTATTTGGACAGCAGGCCCAGGCCGAAGGCCACGCCCAGCGCCAGCCACCAGCGATTGAACCCGGCGCCCCGGCGCGGCGCCTCGACCAGCGCCAGCAGGGCGGCGGCCCAGAACACCAGCAGGAAGGGATCGGTGGTGATCATCACCGCCGACAGCGACACGGCGGGCATGGTGATCCAGGCGGCGCCCGACCACGCCCCCAGGCGGCCACCGAACAGCGCGCGGCCCAACAGGAACAGCAGGGCGGCGGCGGCGCCTTGGGCCAGGGTCGAGCCCAGCTTGACCGCGCCCTCGCCGTCGCCGAACAGCGCGGTGGTGGCGGCGATGGCCCAGGCGACCATGGGCGGCTTGGAGTAATAGCCCAGTTGGATGGTCTGCGCCCACGCCCAGTACTGCGCCTCGTCGAAGGACAGGTTGGGCGGCTCGAACGTCAGCAACGCGCAGCGCGCCAGCGTGACGAAGGCGATCAACGCCAGCGCGAGGGCACGGGCGCGGCGGTCGGCGGGGGCGGTTTCGGGCATGGCGAACATAGGTGACGGATTAGCATTTCCGCGCCCGGAATCCAACCTCAGCCGTCTTCCAGGTGCAGCAGGCCGGTAACCCCGATCAGCGCCGCCACCAGGGCCGGGCTCCACGCCGCCAGGGCTTGCGGCAGGGTCGAGGACAGGCCGAAGGCATAGACCACCTTGGAGAAGAAATAGATGGCGAATCCGGCGGCGACGCCGCCGCCGACCCGCATCAGCAGGCCGCCCGAGCGCATGTTGGGCCTGAGCGAGAACATGGCGGCCACCAGCACCATGGCGCAATACAGCGCGGGCGAGGCCAGCAGCGATTGCAGGTACATGCGGTGCTTGGTGGCGGCGAACCCGGCTTTCTCGAAGAAACGGATGAAGGCCGGAAGCTGCCAGAACGACATGGTTTCCGGCGACGAGAAATTGTCCTGCACCCGTTCCAGCGTCAGTTCGGTGGGCAGGCGCAACGCCGCGCTGTGCGTCGCCGGTTTGCCGGGATCGATGGCCCACACGTCGGTCAGGTCGAAATGCGTCCCCTCCATGCGGCCCGAGCGGGCGTACAGGCGCCGGGTGAAATGGTCGGCGCCGGTATAGAAGAAGATGTGGACTTCGCGCAGGTCCAGGGCCAGACCGTCCTGGCGCACGTCCTCGGCATGCACCACCTTCTGCTCGGCCTCGTCGCCCTCGCGCAGCCACAGACCGACTTCGGACAGGTCGAAATTGTTGGCCTTGCCGCTCAGCGCCTCGTTCTGCAAACGGTCGTAGCGGGCATACATGGACGCCGCCAGCGGGTTGAAGGCGGTGATCTCGAAGATGCCCACCGCCGCCACCACGGCGATCACCGGCGCCAGGAACTGCCACGCCGAAATGCCCGCCGAACGCACCACCACCAGTTCATGGGTGCGGGTCAGCCGCCAGAAACACACCATGGCGCCGATCATCACCGCGAAGGGCAGCACGGTGTGCATCATCTGCGGCAGCTTCAGCAGCGCCATGCCCAGCAGCAGCCAGAAATCCAGCTCGACACGCCCGGCGGCGCGCCGGATCAGCTCGATCACGTCGAACAGCAGGATGACGCCCAGGATCACCGTCAGCACGGTGGCGAAGGCCAGGGCGAACTGGCGGGCGATATAGAAGCTGAGGGTCAGCGAAAGGCGCATGCGTCGCGGTCCGGGGAAAAACCGGGGCGATTATAGGGGGTTTGCGGCGAAGGGGAAGGGAAAGGGTGCGGGCCACGACGCCTCGCCTTTCCGATTCCGTTTGTGGCATAACGGAAATCCATAACCCAAAATCAACCACGAGGAACTTCCATGGTCCGGCTGACGCGCATCTACACCAAGAGCGGCGACAAGGGACAGACATCGCTTGGCAACGGCGCCCGCGTGCCCAAGCACGCCCTGCGCGTCGAAGCCTATGGCACCGTGGACGAAGCCAACGCCGTGATCGGCATCGCCCGCCTGTCCACCGCCGACGATGCCGAAGCCGATGCCATGCTGGCCCGCATCCAGAACGATCTGTTCGACCTGGGCGCCGATCTGTGCACCCCCGCCGCCGAGGACGAACAGCCCGGCGCCGCCCTGCGCGTCGTGGCCGAACAGGTCGCCCGCCTGGAAACCGAGATCGATTCCATGAACGAGACGCTGGAACCGCTGAACTCGTTCATCCTGCCCGGCGGCAGCCCGGCCTCGGCGCAACTGCACCTGGCCCGCACCGTCATCCGCCGCGCCGAGCGCCTGATCACCCACCTGGCCGCCGAGGAAAACGTCAATCCCCTGGCCATCGCCTACGCCAATCGACTGTCCGATCATTTCTTCGTCATGGCGCGGTTTCTCAACCAACGCGGCCGCGCCGACGTGCTGTGGGTTCCCGGCGCCAGTCGATGACATTTTTCCTCAAGCATTTTGCCGTTTTTTGTCAAACGGGGTGTCGTTGACAACCCCCGCCGCACGGCATATTGTGCAATGCAATACTTAAATCCGCCCGGCTATACCGATTTAATCTCGGGGCCGTTGAAGAAGGGATCAGGAGGACCATGAAGGTACTGGTCGCCGTCAAGCGCGTCATCGACTACAACGTCAAGATCCGGGTCAAGGCCGACAATTCCGGCGTCGAGACCGCGAACGTGAAGTTCAGCATGAACCCGTTCGACGAAATCGCCGTGGAAGAGGCCGTGCGCCTGAAGGAAGCGGGCAAGGCCACCGAGATCGTGGTGGTGTCCATCGGCCCGGCGGCCGCGCAGGAAACCCTGCGCACCGCCCTGGCCATGGGCGCCGACCGCGGCGTCCTGGTGCAGACCGACGACGAAGTGCAGCCCCTGGCCGTGGCCAAGCTGCTGAAGTCGGTGGTCGACAAGGAACAGCCGGGTCTGGTGATCCTGGGCAAGCAGGCCATCGACGACGATTCCAACCAGACCGGCCAGATGCTGGCGGCGCTGCTGGGCTGGGCCCAGGGCACCTTCGCGTCCAAGGTGGTCCCGGCCGACGGCTCGGTCGAGGTCACGCGCGAAGTGGACGGCGGTCTGGAAACCGTGTCGCTGAAGCTGCCGGCCATCGTCACCACCGATTTGCGCCTGAACGAGCCGCGCTACGCGTCGCTGCCCAACATCATGAAGGCGAAGAAGAAGCCGATCGAGACGGTGTCCCCGGCCGATCTGGGCGTCGACATCGCCCCGCGTCTGGTCACGCTGAAGGTGGAAGAGCCGCCGAAGCGCAAGGCCGGCATCAAGGTGGCCGACATCGCCGCCCTGGTCGACAAGCTGAAGAACGAAGCGAAGGTGATCTGACATGGCCGTTCTCGTCCTCGCCGAACATGAGGCCGGCGCGCTGAAGGCCTCGACCCTCAACACCGTCACCGCCGCCAAGGCGTTGGGTGGCGATGTTCATGTGCTGGTCGCCGGTTCCGGCATCGCCGCCGTCGCCGAAGCCGCCGCCAAGGTGGACGGCGTCGCCAAGGTGCTGACCGCCGATGCCCCGGCCTATGCCCACCATCTGGCCGAGCCGCTGTCGGCCCTGCTGGTCGATCTGGCCAAGGGCTATGCCGCATTGCTGGCCCCCGCCACCTCCACCGGCAAGAACGTCCTGCCGCGCGTCGCCGCGCTGCTGGACGTCGCCCAGATCTCGGACATCACCGCCGTGGTCTCGGCCGACACCTTCGTCCGCCCGATCTATGCCGGCAACGCCCTGGCGACCGTGCAGTCCAAGGATGCCGTCAAGGTCATCACCGTCCGCACCACCGCCTTCGAGGCGGCGGCGGCGAATGGTGGCTCGGCCGCCATCGAGGCGGTGAACGCCGCCGCCGATCCCGGCGTGTCGTCCTTCGTCGGCCAGCAGCTCAGCAAGTCCGAACGTCCCGAACTGACCGCCGCGCGCGTCATCATCTCGGGCGGCCGCGGCATGCAGTCGGGTGAAAACTTCCACCTGCTGGAAAAGGTCGCCGACAAGCTGGGCGCCGCCGTCGGCGCCTCGCGCGCTGCCGTCGATGCCGGTTTCGTCCCCAACGACCTGCAAGTCGGCCAGACCGGCAAGATCGTCGCCCCCGACCTTTACGTCGCGGTCGGCATCTCGGGTGCCATCCAGCACCTGGCCGGCATGAAGGACTCCAAGGTCATCGTCGCCATCAACAAGGACGAAGAGGCCCCCATCTTCCAGGTGGCCGATTACGGTCTGGTGGCCGATCTGTTCAAGGCGCTGCCGGAACTGGCCGCCGAACTGGACAAGTAAGACCGACGCCCATGGGATGGCCGGATCGTCCGGCCATCCCATGAGACAATTTCCGCGTCGCAGCCCACACCAAAGCTCAGGGAGCAACTTATGGCCGCTATCCAGAAAATCGGTGTCATCGGCGCAGGCCAGATGGGCAACGGTATCGCCCACGTCTGTGCCGCTTCGGGCTTCGACGTGATCCTGCTGGACGTTTCCGAGGACGCCCTGAAGAAGGGCATCGCCACCATCGAGAAGAACCTGGCCCGCCAGCTCTCGAAGGGCAAGATCACCGAGGCCGAGAAGGCCGGCACCCTGGGCCGCATCAAGACCACCACCGTCTACGCCGATTTCGGCGACAGCGATCTGGTGATCGAGGCGGCGACCGAGGATGAATCGGTCAAGCGCAAGATCTTCGCCCTGCTGTGCCCGGTGCTGAAGCCCGAGGCGTACATCGCCTCGAACACCTCGTCCATCTCCATCACCCGCCTGGGTGCCTCGACCGACCGCCCTTCGAAGTTCATGGGCATGCACTTCATGAATCCGGTGCCGGTCATGCAGTTGGTCGAGCTGATCCGCGGCATCGCCACCGCCGAGGAAACCTTCTCGCTGGTGCGCGACATGGTGCTGAAGCTGGGCAAGAGCCCGGTGTCGTCCGAGGACTTCCCGGCCTTCATCGTCAACCGCATCCTGTTGCCGATGATCAACGAGGCCGTCTATACCCTGTATGAAGGCGTCGGTTCGGTCGAGGCCATCGACACCGCCATGCGCCTGGGTGCCAACCATCCCATGGGCCCGCTGGAACTGGCCGACTTCATCGGTCTGGACACCTGTCTGGCCATCATGCACGTGCTGCACGACGGTCTGGCCGATTCCAAGTACCGGCCCTGCCCGCTGCTGGTGAAGTATGTCGAGGCCGGTTGGCTGGGCCGCAAGACCGGCCGTGGCTTCTACGATTACAGCGGCGAAAAGCCCGTTCCCACCCGCTAAATCGGAGTGGCCTCTCCTCTGAGGCTCCGAAGGGCGAACCGAAACCCCCGCGTCCCCGCCAGGACGCGGGGGTTTTCGTTTGGGGGGCGGAATTACAACAGACTGCCCTGGCGCCCGTCGTCCTTTTTCGGCTTTTTCGGCGCGTGAGAGGGCGCCGCGACGGAATGGCCGACGGCGACTTCGGTCTTGCCGTCGGTGAATTCGATGCTCCATACCGCGCCGGTCTGGGCGTCGCTGGCGCGCATCACCGCGCCGGTGCCATCGCGGACCACCGCATAGCCGCGTTCCAGCACCTTCTTGTAGCTGAAGCTTTCCAGCAGGGCGCCCAGGGAATCCAGGCGGCGGGCGCGGTCGTCCAGGGCACGGTCCAGGGCCGGGCGCAGGCGGCTGCCCACCTGCTCCAGCTTCAACTCGGCCTTGTCGATGCGGGCCTTTTCCGCCGCCAGTGCCGTTTTCAGGGCGTGGTCCAGGCGGGTGGCAAGCTGGGTCAGGGCGTGGCCCTTCTCGGTCAGCAATTCGCGCGGATGCTTGAGGCGCGCCGCCAGCCGCTCCACATCGGCGCCGCGCCGGTGCAGCAGATTGGGCAAAGCCAGCCGCAGGCGTTCGACGCGGTCGTCCAGGCGCAGGGTGCAATCCTCGATCACCCGGCGGGGATTGGGCAAGGCGCGCGACAGATGCTCGACCCGCAGCCGCCGTTCCTCGAGGCCCCGCGCCATGGACCCCACCATGCGGCCGCCGCAATCGGCCACCTGGGCCAGCAGCTCGGCGCGCACCGGCACCGCCTTTTCGGCGGCGGCGGTGGGGGTGGGGGCGCGCAGGTCCGAGGCGAAATCGATCAGCGTGGTGTCGGTCTCGTGGCCGACGGCGCTGATCAGCGGAATGGCAGAGGCGGCGGCGGCGCGCACCACCACTTCCTCGTTGAACGCCCACAGATCCTCGATGGAGCCGCCGCCGCGCGCCACGATCAGCACGTCGGGGCGCGGCACCGGCCCATCCTTGGGCAATTGGTTGAAGCCGTGGATGGCGGCGGCCACCTGCTCGGCGGCGCCGTCGCCCTGCACCGCCACCGGCCACAGCAGCACCCGGCGCGGGAAACGGTCGGCCAGACGGTGCAGGATGTCGCGGATCACCGCGCCGGTGGGCGAGGTGACGACACCGATGATGTCCGGCAGGAACGGGATGGGGCGCTTGCGGCCCGGATCGAACAGCCCCTCGGCCGCCAGCTTGCGGCGGCGGTCCTCCAGCAGCTTCAGCAGGGCGCCCTGGCCCGCCAGTTCCATGCGCTCGACCACCATCTGGTATTTCGAGCGGCCGGGATAGGTGGTCAGGCGGCCGGTGGCGATCACCTCCATGCCGTCCTCGGGCGCCATGGCCAGCCGTCCCGCCTGTCCGCGCCAGCACACCGCGTCCATCACCGCGTCCGCATCCTTCAGCGCGAAATACAGATGGCCCGAGGAATGGCGCTTGAACCCGGAAATCTCGCCGCGCACGCGGACGTGGGAAAAGGTTTCCTCGACCGTGCGCTTCAGGCTGCCGGACAGTTCCGAGACGGTGTATTCGGGGACGTTGCTGGGGGGGCGGGCGGGGGTATCGGTCATGGCCGGATCATGGCGCGACGGGCCGATGATTGCAAACCCCCGCCGCCATGTTAAAACCCCCGGCAAGGTTTTCCCAAGACGGAGTGCGCGCCATGAAGGTGCTGGTGGTGGGCGGCGGCGGCCGCGAACATGCGTTGTGCTGGAAGCTCAAGCAATCGCCCCTGCTGACGCAATTGTGGTGCGCGCCGGGCAATGCGGGCATCGCCGATGTGGCGGAATGCGTCGCCATCGGGGCCGAGGACGTGGACAAGCTGGTGGCCTTCGCCCGCGACAACGCCGCCGATCTGGTGGTGGTCGGCCCCGAGGCGCCGCTGGTGCTGGGTCTGGCCGACAAGCTGAAGGCGGCGGGCATCAAGGTGTTCGGCCCCTCGGCCGCCGCCGCCGCGCTGGAAGGCTCCAAGGGCTTCATGAAGGACGTGGTGTGGAAGTCGGGCATCCCCACCGCGTGGTATGGCCGCTTCACCGACATGGACAGCGCCAAGGCGTTCATCCGTGAAAAGGGCGCCCCCATCGTGGTCAAAACCGACGGTCTGGCGGCGGGCAAGGGCGTGGTGGTCGCCATGACCCTGGACGAAGCCTTGAAGGCCGTCGATGACATGATGGGCGACAAGGTGTTCGGCGATGCCGGGTCCGAATTGGTGATCGAGGAATTCCTGGACGGCGAGGAAATCAGCTTCTTCGCCCTGTGCGACGGCAAGACCGCGCTGCCGCTGGTCGGCGCCCAGGACCACAAGCGGGTGGGCGATGGCGACACCGGCCCCAATACCGGCGGCATGGGCGCCTATTCCCCGGCGCCGGTGCTGACCCCGGAATTGCAGGCCGAGGTGCTGGAACGCTGCATGCTGCCCGCCGTGCGCACCATGGCCGAGGACGGCAAGCCGTTCACCGGCGTGCTGTTCGCCGGGCTGATGATCACCAGCCAGGGGCCGAAGCTGCTGGAATACAACGTGCGCTTCGGCGACCCGGAATGTCAGGTGCTGATGGCGCGGCTGAAGTCGGACTTGCTGCCGGTGCTGCTGGCCGGGGCCGAGGGCAATCTGGCCGGGATCGAGCTGGAATGGCGCGACGATTGCGCCCTGGTGGTGGTGATGGCCGCCGAGGGCTATCCCGGTTCCTATAAGAAAAATACCGTCATCCGCGGCCTGGACGACGCCAACGCCGTCGAGGGCGTCACCGTGCTGCATGCCGGAACCGCCCGCAACGCCGACGGCGAAGTGATCGCCACCGGCGGCCGCGTGCTGGGCGTCACCGCCCATGGCGCCACCGTCAAGGAAGCCCGCGAACGCGCCTATCAGGCGGTGGACCGCATCCGCTGGCCCGAGGGCTTCTGCCGCCGCGATATCGCCTGGCGCGCGTTGGCGCGCGAATCGTAAGCGTGATGCGGGCTGCCGCCCGCGCCTGCTCGGGGTGAACCCCGAACCCCCTTTGTTTTTCAAAAGAAATGAAAGGGGGTTTGGGGCATCGCCCCAAATGGGACCGGGCGATAGCCCGCCATCTTCCGAAGGAACCGCCCATGACCCGCAAAGGTGCCCGGTCCCGTGACGATCTCGATCCGGCGGTGCTGGCGGAACTGAACGCCGGAACCGCCGAAACCCTGACCTTGCCCGAGGGGCTGGCCATGGATTTCGCCGTGCTGATGAGCGCAATCCGGCCCGGCCTGGACGTGGCGCCGTTGCGGGCGGCGGCGGGGGACGGCATCACCCGGCGCATGGCGCTGGCGGCAAAGTTGCTGCTGGAGGCCGAGGGCGGCGCGGTGGTGGTGGATTTGGCCGGGCACCGCTCCGACACGGTGCGCGGCTGGGCGGCCTATGCGGTGGGGCTGCTGCCCCATCTGACCATCGAGGAACGGCTGGTGATGATCCGGCCGCTGGCCGACGACCCGCATTTCGGCGTGCGCGAATGGGCGTGGCTGGCCATCCGGGGCGCCATCGTCGCCGAGCCGCTGCGGGCGCTGGAATTGCTGGCGCCGTGGACCGCCGAGCCCTCGCCGTACCTGCGCCGCTTCGCCAGCGAGGCGACGCGGCCGCGCGGCGTGTGGTGTGCCCATGTGGCCGCCCTGCGCGCCGATCCCCGTCCCGGTCTGGCGGTGCTGGAACCGTTGCGCGCCGATCCCGAACGCTATGTCCAGGATTCGGTGGCCAACTGGCTGAACGACGCGGGCAAGGATCATCCCGATTGGGTGCGCGGTGTCTGTGACGGCTGGATCGGGCGGGACAGCGGCAAGGCCACCGCCTATATCGTCAAGCGGGCGACCCGGAATTTGTGATTCCGCTTGCATCCCCGCGCGTCAGCACCGATATTCCGCGCGGGAGATCGGCGCGGACGAACCCGTCGCCAACCCGGTCAGGTCCGGAAGGAAGCAGCCGTAACGATTCCGGTTCGGGTCGTGTCCGGTCTCCCACCCGCAAAAGGCGCCCCTTGGGGCGCCTTTTGCTGTTTCATGCATTGCCCCTCGCCGGGCGCGGGCCTCCGCCCGCTTGGCCGCCGCCTCAATGGCGGCAGGGCTCAGGACTCTTCGTCTTCTTCGGATATTGCCTCGGTCTGCCGGTTTTGCAGAAAGGCCAGCACCGTGTCGCCCGCGCCCATGTCCCACAGATTGTTGTGGCCGCCGCCGGGGATGAAATGGCCGTGGGCGCGGTCGCGCGCCGCCTCCACCAGCTTGCGGCCCATGGCGACGGGGACCACGCCGTCCATCTCGCCATGCAACACCAGCATGGGCTGGCGGATGTCCGCGATCTTCGACAGGGTGTCGTACTGGTCCAGCAACAGGGCCGGGGCCAGGCCGGGCAACAGATAGGGCGGCGCCAGATCGGCCAGCCGGGTGAACGGCGCCTCCAGGATCAGGGCGGCGATGTCGGGCTGTTCGGTGGCCATCTGGGCGGCCACGCCGGTGCCCAGGGATTCGCCATAGAGGACCAATCGTTCCGGCGGAGTGCCACGGCCCAGCAGCCAGCCCAGGGTGGCGCGGGTGTCGGTGTACAGCCCGTCCTCGCTGGGGCGGCCGGGATTGCCGCCATAGCCGCGATAGCCCACCAGGAACACCCCGTATCCGGCGTCCAGCAGCCGCCGCGCCTTGTGGGCGCGGTGGGCCAGGGTGCGGGCGTTGCCGTGGCAATAGACGATGGTTTCAGCGCCGGAACGGGATGGCGGGGCGTACCAGCCGCTGACCACCAGATTGTCGGTGGTGCGCACCGGCACCGCCAGCATCTCGGGCACCCCCGCTTCCTCGGGCGATGGCAATTGGTGGCCGGGATGATAGATCATGTCGCGTTGAAAAACGGTCAGGCCGCCCAGCAACAGGGCATAGCCGCCCGCGATGGCACCCAGGGTTTCGGCGATCAAACCCATCCTCCAAAAAGATCGGGGTCCGGCGCACAGGCGCCGGACCCCTTTTTTATAACAGAACCAAACGCGGAATTACGCGCGGTTCATGCGGTTCTCGATCAGGTCGTCGACCACGGTCGGATCGGCCAGGGTCGAGGTGTCGCCCAGGCTGCCGAACTCGTTCTCGGCGATCTTGCGCAGGATACGGCGCATGATCTTGCCCGAACGGGTCTTGGGCAGGCCCGGCGACCATTGGATCAGGTCGGGGCTGGCGATCGGGCCGATTTCCTTGCGGACCCAGTTGACCAGTTCCTTGCGCAGTTCCTCGGTCGGCTCCTCGCCCGCGACCAGGGTGACATAGGCATAGATGCCCTGGCCCTTGATCTCGTGCGGATAGCCGACCACGGCGGCCTCGGCCACCTTGGGGTGGGCGACCAGGGCGGATTCCACCTCGGCGGTGCCCATGCGGTGGCCGGACACGTTGATCACGTCGTCCACGCGGCCGGTGATCCAGTAATAGCCGTCGGCGTCGCGGCGGGCGCCGTCACCGGTGAAGTAATAGCCGGCGTAGGTCGAGAAGTAGGTCTGGATGAAACGCTCGTGGTCGCCGAACACGGTGCGCATCTGACCCGGCCAGCCGGGCTCGGCCAGGCACAGATTACCCTCGACGGCGCCTTCCAGCACCTTGCCCTCGGCGTCCACCATCACCGGCTTGACGCCGAAGAACGGACGGGTGGCCGAGCCGGGCTTCAGCGCGGTGGCGCCGGGCAGCGGGGTGATCAGGATGCCGCCGGTTTCGGTCTGCCACCAGGTGTCGACGATCGGGCAACGGTTGTCGCCGACCACGCGGTGGTACCACAGCCAGGCTTCGGGGTTGATGGGCTCGCCCACCGAACCCAGCAGGCGCAGGCTGGCGCGGCTGGTCTTCTTGACGATCTCCTCGCCCTCGCGCATCAGCGAGCGGATGGCGGTGGGGGCGGTGTAGAAGATGTTGACCTTGTGCTTGTCCACCACCTGCCAGAAGCGCGAGGCGTCCGGATAGGTCGGGATGCCTTCGAACATCAGGGTGGTGGCGCCGTTGGCCAGCGGGCCGTAGACGATGTAGGAGTGACCCGTCACCCAACCCACGTCGGCGGTGCACCAGTAGATTTCGCCCTCGTGATAGTCGAAGACGTACTGGTGGGTCATCGAGGCATAGACCAGATAGCCGCCCGAAGTGTGCAGCACGCCCTTGGGCTTGCCGGTCGAACCCGAGGTGTAGAGGATGAACAGCGGGTCCTCGGCGCTCATTTCCACCGGGGTATGGGTGGCGGCGGCCTTCTCGGTCAGTTCGTGGTACCAATGGTCGCGGCCCGTCACCATGTGGACGTTGCCGCCGGTGCGCTTGACCACGATGACGCTCTTGCACGACCAGCAGGTTTCCAGCGCCTTGTCGGCATTGACCTTCAGCGGCACCTTGCGGCCGCCGCGCAGACCTTCGTCGGCGGTGATCAGCAGCACCGAATCGCAATCCTGGATGCGGCCGGCCAGCGCGTCGGGGCTGAAGCCGCCGAACACGATGGAGTGGATGGCGCCGATGCGGGCGCAGGCCAGCATGGCCACCGCGGCCTCGACGATCATCGGCAGATAGATGGTGACGCGGTCGCCCTTCTTGACGCCCAGGTCGGTCATGGCGTTGGCCAGACGGCAGACCTCGGCGTGCAGTTCACGATAGGTGACGTGCTTGGATTCGTTCGGGTCGTCGCCTTCCCAGATGATGGCGGTCTGGTCGCCACGGGTTTCCAGGTGGCGGTCCAGGCAGTTGGCGGCGACGTTCAGGGTGCCGTCGGCGAACCACTTGATGCTCACGTCGCCCTTGTAGGAGACATCCTTGACCTGGGTGTAGGGCTTGATCCAGTCGACGCGCTTGCCGTGTTCGCCCCAGAAGCCCTCCGGGTCGTTCACCGAACGGGTATACCACTCCTGATAGGTCTTCTCGTCGATCAGCGCGTTCTTGGCGAAATCGGCGGGAACCGGGAAAAGTTCGGTCATTTTTTGTTGTCTCCCACTTTCTTGGTTTTTGCCCCACGTCCCTTTAAGGCGGGCGCGGGTGCGTTTCCCCGAATTGCGATTGCAAGTATGGTCGAGTTCTGCGTCTGACTCAACCCTGCTGCGCGTGGATGGCGGTTGATTCCCGACACCTGCGGTTCGCAGTGGATAGAGGTAGCGCGAATCAACGCCGTTCGGCGATGATCTTTCCGTGATCGATGCGAATGGGATAGGCCGTCAGATGGCGGCCCTTGCACGGCCCCAGCACGCAGGTGCCGGTGTCGGGCTCGAAATGGGCGCCGTGCAGGGTGCACAGCACATAGGTGCCGGTCAGGTCCAGGAAGCGGTCGGGCTCCATCTCCAGCGGCGCGAAGGCGTGCGGGCAGGAGTTTTCCCAGGCGCGGATGGTGTCACCCTGGCGGACCACGAAAACATCGACGGCGCCGACCCGGAACGGCCCCTTGGCCCCCGGGTCGGGCAGGTCGGATACCAGGCACAAGACGTGTTCGCTCAAACTCCCCTCCCCGGGTGGGGTCAGTCCAGTCCGGCCATCTTGCCCAGCACCGCCCAGTGTTCGGGGGCGATGGGCATCACCGACAGCCGCGACTGGCGGATCAGCGCGATGTCGGCCAGTTCCGGCGCCGCCTTGATGTCGGCCAGGGTGACGGGGCGCGGCACCGGGCGCACCGCCTTGACATCGACGCAGACCCAGCGCGGGTCCTCGGCGGTGGGGTCAACATAGGCTTCGCGCACCACCTCGACCACGCCGACGATGCGCTTTTCCGCCACGGAATGGTAGAAGAAGCACAGATCGCCGACCCGCATGGCCTTGAGGAAATTGCTGGCCTGATGGTTGCGGACGCCGGTCCAGGCCGTCACCGAATCGCGCACCTGGTCGTCCCACGACCAGGCGCCCGGCTCGGACTTGACCAGCCAGGTGTTCACGGCAGCACCTTCTTGTAGGGCAGCACGGTGATTGCGGCGAACAGACCGGCCTTGGCATAGGGGTCCTGGGCCAGCAGGGCATCCAGTTCGGCGCGCTCGGCGATGTCCAGCACCAGCACCGAACCGACCATGCCGGTCCGGTCGTCGGTCTGCACCGGACCGGCCATCACCACCTTGTCGATGTTGGCCTTCAGGAATTCCAGATGGGCGGCGCGGTTGTCCAGACGGACCTGCTGGGCACCGGGCTTGTCCTGGCAATGAACGACGAACATGGGGGGCTCCTTGAACATTGGGGTGACACGGATGGACACGGATCAACACGGATAATCCTTTCCGCGTCCATCCGTGTCCATCCGTGTCAGATACCTTCGCTGCGGAAGGGACGGCTGAGCAGGGCGCGGATCACCTGATCCAGCGCTACGCCCTTGTTGATGACGGCATCGACACCGGCGCAGATGGGCATTTCGATGTCCAGGCTGGCGGCCAGTTCGACCACGGCGCCCGCCGACCACACGCCCTCGGTCACGGCGCGGCGTTCGGCCAGGATGTCGGCCAGGGCGCGGCCCTGGCCCATGGCGAAGCCCAGCGAGTAATTGCGCGATTGGGTCGAGGACGCGGTCAGGATCAGATCGCCCAGGCCCGCCAGCCCCATCAGCGTCTCGGCGCGGCCACCCTTGGCCACCGCCAGCCGGGTCAGTTCGGCCATGCCGCGGGTGATCAGGGCGGCGCGGGCGTTGTCGCCCAGGCCCCGGCCCTCGACGATGCCGCAGGCGATGGCCAGCACGTTCTTGACGGCGCCGCCGATCTCGGCGCCCACCAGATCGTCGGACAGATAGGGGCGGAAGCTGGGGGTGCCGACCGCCTCGACCAGACGCTGGCCCAGCACCGGGTCGGCGCAGGCCAGGGTGACGGCGGTGGGCAGGCCGCGCGCCACCTCGATGGCGAAGGTCGGGCCGGACAGCACGGCGATGGCGGCCTGGGGCAAGGCACGCTCCACCACTTCGGTCATCATGGCGTGGCTGCCCTGCTCGATGCCCTTGGCGCAGATCACCGCCGGAGTGCCGGGGCGCCACACCGGCGCCAGATCGCGCGCCACCGCGCCCAGATGCTGGGCGGGCGTCACCAGCAGCACCACGTCGGCGGCGGCCACGTCCGCCAGATCGGCGGTGGCGCGGATGCCCTCGTCCAGTTCCACGTCGGGCAGATAGAGGGTGTTGCGGCGGCTGGCGTTGATGGCCTGCGCCAGTTCCGGTTCGCGCGCCCACAGCGTCACCGCCCGTCCCGCCCGGCGGACGGTCGCCGCCAGCGCCGTGCCCCACGCGCCCGCGCCCACGATGCCGATGCTGTCCATTGCCGCTTCCATCCCGTCGCAGAAAAATCCTGTCCGGTTTATGCCCCGCCCGAAGCGCCGAGGCAAATGCTTGCGCGCCGGGCGGCCATGATGCGCGTAATAGGCGCATTGAAGGCGGCGCCGGTTGCGCTATGTTGGGGGCCTCCGACCCCATCCGGGAGTTCTCCCCATGCTTTCCGCCGCCAGTGTGTTCGTGCTCGTGGTCGCCGCCTTCGGCGTGCTGATGGTGGCCTTCGGCGTCAAGGTGGTGCCGCAGGGCTTCGAAGTGACCATCGAACGCTTCGGCCGCTACATCCGCACCCTGCCGCCGGGTCTGCATCTGATCATTCCGGTGATCGATCAGGTCGGGCGCAAGCTGAACATGATGGAACAGGTGCTGGATGTCCCCAGCCAGGAAATCATCACCCGCGACAACGCCATGGTGACGGTGGACGGCGTGGTGTTCTATCAGGTGCTGGACGCGGCGCGGGCGGCCTACGAGGTGGCGCAACTGCAACTGGCCATCCTGAACCTGACCATGACCAACATCCGCACGGTGATGGGCGGCATGGATCTGGACGAATTGCTGAGCCAGCGCGACCGCATCAATGAAAAGCTGCTGATGGTGGTGGACGAGGCGACCCAGCCCTGGGGCGTCAAGGTCACGCGCATCGAGATCAAGGACATCGCCCCGCCGCGCGATCTGGTGGACGCCATGGCCCGCCAGATGAAGGCCGAACGCGACAAGCGCGCCGCCGTGCTGGAGGCCGAGGGTCTGAAGCAGGCCCAGGTGTTGAAGGCCGAAGGCACCAAGCAGGCGCAGATCCTGGCCGCCGAGGGCCGCCGCGAGGCCGCCTTCCGCGACGCCGAAGCGCGTGAGCGCCAGTCCGAGGCCGAGGCCAAGGCGGTCTATGTGGTGTCGCAGGCCATCGCCAAGGGCGATTCCATGGCGGTGAATTACTTCGTCGCCCAGCGTTACGTCGAGGCGCTGGAGAAGGTGGCCTCGGCCCCCAACCAGAAGCTGGTGATGATGCCGCTGGAAGCCTCGGGAATCATCGGCGCCGTGGCCGGGATCGCCGAAATCGCCAAGGATGCCTTCGGCAAGGACGCCCAGGGCGGCGGCGCACGCCGAACCAGCATCCCGCAAAGCCAGGAGTAAGCCCATGGAACCCGGCTTCTGGCTGTGGCTGATCCTGGGCTTCGTGCTGGTCGGCGCCGAGGTGATGATGCCCGGCGCCTTCCTGCTGTGGCCGGGCATCGCCGCCCTGCTGACCGGCATGGTCGCCTATTCGGTGCCCGGCCTGGGCTGGCAGGCACTGGCGGCGCTGTTCGCGGTGCTGACCGTGGCCTCGGCCCTGCTGGGCCGCCGCGCCTACGGCCATTTCCGCCAGCCGGTCGAGGTGGCGCTGAACCGCCGCGCCCACATGCTGGTGGGCTCGACCCACCTGCTGTCCACCCCCATCCTGGACGGCGCCGGGCGGCTGAGTCTGGGCGGCACCACCTGGACCGTCAACGGCCCCGATCTGCCCACCGGCGCGCGGGTGCGCATCGTCGGGGTGGACGGCGCGGTGCTGAAGGTGGAAAAGATCGAGGCATGACGCTGCGCCTGCATACCGCCCTCGACCTCGCCCCCGGCCCGCTGACCTTGGGCAAGGACCAGTCCCATTACGTCGCCAACGTCATGCGCGCCAAGCCGGGCGAGGACGTGCTGCTGTTCAATGGCCGCGACGGCGAATGGCGCGGGCGGTTCGACATCGTCGCCAAATCCGGCGTGGTCGTGGCGGTCGAGGAACAGACCCGGCCGCAGGCGCCCGAGCCCGATCTGTGGCTGCTGGCGGCGCCGATCAAGAAGGACAATGTGGATCTGGTGGCGGAAAAGGCGGCGGAACTGGGCGCCTCGGCGCTGTGGCCGGTATTCACCCGCCGCACGGTGATGAGCCGCGTCAACACCGAGCGTCTGGCCGCCCACATGATCGAGGCCGCCGAGCAATGCGAGCGTCTGACCGTGCCGGTGGTGATGGAACCGACACAGCTCGACAAGGCGCTGGCCGGGTGGGATGCCGCCCGGCCGCTGATCTTCCTGGACGAATCGGGCGGCGGCGCGCCGCTGGTCCAGGTGCTGGCCGATCTACCCGCCGGGCCGCTGGCGGTGCTGGTCGGGCCGGAAGGCGGCTTCGCCCCCGAGGAACGGGCGCTGCTGGCCCGCCTGCCCTTCGCCCGTCCGGTGGGGCTGGGGCCGCGCATCCTGCGCGCCGAAACCGCCGCCATCGCCGCCCTGGCAGTGGTGCAGGCGGTGCGCGGCGATTGGACTCGGGGGCCCAGGGGGTAATTCGGGCTCACCACAAAGGCACAAAGGGCACAAAGATGTGGCGCGTCTTGGTGTTCTTGGCGCCTTTGTGGTGAATTAAGCTTGCTTCACGGCCCTGGGCGCGAGTATGCCCGATGGCCTTGAACAGGAGTTTGCCCATGCCCCCCAAGGTCAACCCGCTGAAGCTGAACCCGTTGCAGGCCAAGACCCTGGTGCTGTTCCAGGAACTGGCCCGTCACCCCGAAACCTCGCAGACCACCGAATCCGGTGAAGTGGTGCTGACCAGCCTGCCGCGTCCGCACGGCAACCACTTCCACGTCGGCGCCAAGGTGGTGATGAGCAAGGACGCCACCGGCCTCGACAATCAGGCCGCCTGGGTGGCGCTGGAGCGCAAGGGCCTGATCCGTGGCTCGTTCCCCTTCGCCGTGACCTTGACCAAGGACGGCCTCGACTACGACACCGGCATCGCCAGCCAAATCCTGCACGGCAGTGATCACTAATCTTTTGTCCCTCGCCGGGCGCGGGCATCCGCCCGCTTGGCCGCCGCCTCAATGGCGGCTTAGGGTGCCCGTGCTCAGAAAGCCCGGTTGCGTATGACCTACACCGTCAAGGAACTGTTTTACACCCTGCAAGGTGAGGGCGCCCAGGCTGGGCGCCCGGCGGTGTTCCTGCGCTTTGCCGGCTGCAATCTGTGGAGCGGGCGCGAGGACGACCGCGCCAGCGCCCAGTGCCGCTATTGCGACACCGATTTCGTCGGCGGCGACAAATATGCCGATGCCGACGGATTGGCCGACGCGGTGGCGGGGCTTTGGCCCGGCGGCGGGGTGCCCTATGTGGTGTGCACCGGCGGCGAGCCGACCCTGCAACTGGATGCGGCGCTGATCGACGCCCTGCACCGGCGCGGTTTCGAGATCGCCATCGAAACCAACGGCTCGCGGCCGCTGCCGCCTGGCCTGGATTGGGTGTGCGTCAGTCCCAAGGCCGGGGTTGAACTGGCGGTGACGTCCGGCGACGAACTCAAGCTGGTGTGGCCGCAGGACGGCATCGACCCGGCAGAGGTGGCCGGGCTGGCCTTCCGCCACGCCTTCCTTCAGCCCATGGACGGCGGCGACCGTGCCGCCGCGACCCAGGAATGCGTGCGGTATTGCTTGACGCATCCGCGTTGGCGCCTCAGCTTGCAGACACACAAACTCCTCGGAATTCCATAAGGCTGTTTCGCCATGACGGCGCCCTATCGCGTTTCCCGCCGCATCGAGATCGATGCGGGCCACCGCATCATGACCCACGGCTCCAAATGCCGTCACGTCCACGGCCATCGTTACGGCATCGAGGCGCTGTGCGAGGCGGTGGACCTGCACCATCACGGCGAACAGACCGACATGGTGGTGGATTTCGGATTCCTGAAGGAAGAGATGGTCAAGGCCATCGACACCCCGTGCGACCACGGCTTCATCGCCGCCCTGGCCGACCGCGAGCTGCTGACCATGTTCGCCCCCATGGGGATCGATGTGGAACACTGGCTGGCCGGTCTGGATGCCCAGGTGCGCGAACACGGCGAGGCCACCACCACCCATACCCGCCTGGGCACCAAGCTGACGGTGGTGCCGTTCCAGCCCACCGCCGAATGCCTGGCGCGCCATTGGTACATCAAGCTGGCGCAGCCGGTGCGCGCCCGTTCCGGCGGCACCGCGCGGCTGGTCAAGGTGACGGTGTTCGAGACGCCGAACTGCGCGGCGGAATACGGGGAATAGGGGGCAGCGCCCCTTATTCCGGGATCACCAATTCGATGGTTTCGCCCGCGATGCTGATTTCGGCGGGCAGGCGGGCGACGATGTCGCCGTCGCCTTGCAGCGGTGCGCCGCGCGGCCCCAGGATGGTGATGGAATCGGCGGACACCACCTGGACCTCGGGCAGTTCCGACAGCTTGTTCATGGGCAGAGCCAGACCGTAGCGGACCACGCCGCCGACGCCGGATTTGGGCAGGATGCACACTTCCAGCTTGGGGCGGTCCAGGCGGGCATCGGGGGCGGCGACGAAGGGGCCGCCGTAGAAGCGGCCCCGGCAGGCCACCGCCATGCGGCCCTCGTAGGTCACGCCGTTGGCGCGGATCTTCAGTTCGGGAAAGTCGTAGCCGAACGCCTGGCGCACGCTTTCCACCACATAGGCCAGCTTGCCCGCATGGCGCTTCAGCGCCACGTTGACGCCCTCGACCACATGGGCGTCCAGCCCGGCCCCGGCCATCAGCAGGAAATGGCGGCCGTTGGCGACGCCCAGATGCACGGTGGAGCTGCCGCCAAAGGCGATGGTGTCGGCCACCTGACCCGCATCCTTGGGGTCCAGGCCGATTTCCAGCGCCAGCACGTTGGCGGTGCCCAGCGGGATCACCGCCAGACGCGGCCGGTCGGGGCGGCCGATCATGCCGTTGACCACTTCGTTGACGGTGCCGTCGCCGCCCGCCGCGACAATGATGTCGTAATCGGCGGAACTGGCGGCGCGGGCGAATTCCTCGGCGTCGCCGCGCTGGGTGGTGCGCCGTTCCTCGACCACGCAGCCGCGTGCCCTGAGCAGGTCCAGCGTGGCCGCCAGCCGCTTGCCCCGGCGCCGTCCGGCGGTGGGGTTGTAGATGACCAGCACCCGCCGGTCGCTGTCCGCGCGGGCGGCGATGACGGGAAGGGGTGTGTCCATGGGGATCGTGCTTTGCGCCAACATGAAGGACCGTATAGCCGGTGCTGTGAATAAAGCGGCATGAAATAATTGTTACAGCATCCGGTCAATTCCATGAATTCTATCATGGATAAAGCAAATGCCATGTACAAGCCCCTGCAAGGCGCACTAAAAATCCGGGCATGAGCCTTTGCCGTTACTGAATGCGGGTGCTTGCCCATGACCGCGGACACCGCCCCCACCCAACGCTTCCGCACCATCTGGATTTCCGATGTCCACCTGGGCACCCGGGGGTGCAAGGCCGAGTATCTGTTGGATTTCCTGAAGAACACCGAATCCGACACGTTGTATCTGGTGGGCGACATCATCGACGGCTGGCGGCTGCGCCGGTCGTGGTACTGGCCGCAGGCCCACAACGACGTGGTGCAGAAGATTCTGCGCAAGGCGCGCAAGGGCACGCGGGTGGTGTTCATCCCCGGCAACCACGATGAATTCGCCCGCGACTACACCGAACACAATTTCGGCGAGATCGAACTGGCGGCCGAGGCGCTGCACGAGACGGCGGACGGCCGTCGCCTGCTGGTGCTGCACGGCGACAGTTTCGACGGCGTGGTGAAATACGCCAAGTGGCTGGCCCATCTGGGCGACGGCGCCTATACCCTGGCGCTGTCGCTGAATCATTGGCTGAACGTGGCGCGGCGGCGCATGGGGCTGCCCTATTGGTCGCTGTCGGCCTATCTGAAGCACAAGGTCAAGAACGCCGTCCAGTTCATCGACGATTACGAGCAGACGGTGGCGGACGAGGCGCGGCGGCGCGGTGTGGATGGCGTGGTGTGCGGCCACATCCACCATGCGGAAATCCGCGACGTGGACGGCGTGCTGTACGCCAATGACGGCGATTGGGTGGAAAGCTGCACCGCCCTGGTCGAAACCGCCGATGGCGCGCTCGAGGTGCTGCGTTGGCTGGACCACGTCATGCAGAGCCCGGCCGCCGCCCTGCCATCCCCCGACACTCCCTCGGCCGACAAGGAACGGGAATGCGCATACTCGTTGTTTCGGATGCCTGGTTTCCTCAGGTCAACGGCGTGGTTCGCACGCTCGACACACTAAGACACGAACTGGAGAACAGCGGCCACGAGGTGGTGATGATCACCCCCGACCGTTTCCGCTCCATCCCCTGTCCGACCTATCCGGAAATCCGGCTGGCGTTGCGGCCCGGCCGCGCCCTGGCGCGGATGATCGAGGCGGCGCAGCCCTGCGCCATCCACATCGCCACCGAAGGCCCCCTGGGCTGGGCGGCGCGGCGCTATTGCCTGCGGCGGCGGGTGCCGTTCACCACCGCCTACCACACCAAGTTTCCGGAATACATCCAGGCGCGCTTCCGGGTGCCGCTGCCCTTGTCCTACGCGGTGATGCGACGCTTTCACGGCAAATCGTCGCGGGTGATGGTGGCGACCCAGGGCATCGAGGACGAACTGGTCCGGCGCGGCTTCGGCAATATCGGGCGGTGGTCGCGCGGCGTCGACACCGAACTGTTCCGCCCCCGCCCCGAGGCCAAGGGCGAGGCCGGGCCGTTCGCCGACCTGCCGCGCCCGGTGTTCCTGTATGTGGGCCGGGTGGCGGTGGAAAAGAACATCCAGGCGTTTCTGGACCTGGACCTGCCGGGGTCGAAGGTGGTGGTGGGCGACGGCCCGCTGCTGGAAGACCTGCGCCGCCGCCATGCCGGGGTGCGTTTCGTCGGCGCCAAATTCGCCGAGGATCTGGCGGTGCATTACGCCGCCGCCGATTGCTTCGTCTTTCCGTCGCGCACCGACACTTTCGGGCTGGTGCTGCTGGAGGCGCTGGCCTCGGGCCTGCCGGTGGCGGCCTATCCGGTGCCGGGGCCGCTGGACGTGGTCGGCGGCTCGGCCGCCGGAATGTTGTCCGACGACCTGCGCGCCGCCGCCCTGGCGGCGCTGGACATCCCGGCCGAAATGGCGCGGGCCCACGCCCTGACCTTTTCGTGGGCGGCCTGCACCCGGCAATTCCTGGACAACCTCAAACCGTTTCCCACGGACCGCCTGCGCGCCGCCTAGGATTGTATTCAATTCGCCCCCGGTCTAACATCGCGCAACGGGAGAGTTGGCGGGATGGCGACATGCGGTGGTGGTGGATGGTTGCGGCACGGGTCGCCGTTCCGGCGGTGATGGCACTGCTCGCCGTCCCGGCGGTGATGGCACTGCGCGCCGTCCCGGCGATGGCGGACGATTTCGCCCGGCAAGAGGCGGAACAATTGCGTGCCGACCTGGAGGGCGAGGCGGAACGCAACCGCCTGACCCTGGAAACCTTCATGCAGGATCAGCAGGCGCGGCTGGAGCAAAAGCTGGCGGAACAGGACCGCCGCCTCGCCCGCCAGGATCGGCTGATCTGGGGGCTGGGCGGCGTTTCGGCTGTTCTTTGTGCCGTGTCCGGCGGGATGGTGCTGCGGTCTAGGCGGCGCGGACGCCGGTCAGGAAGCCGGTGATGCGGGCGCGCAATCCGTCGGCCTGGGTGTTCAGCGACTTGGCGGCATCCAGCACCTGACCGGCGGCCTGGCCGGTTTCACTGGCGGCCTGGGTGACGCCGGTGATGGCGTTGGCCACTTCCTGGGTGCCCGCCGCCGCCTGTTGGACGTTGCGGGCGATTTCGTTGGTGGCGGCCGATTGTTCCTCGACGGCGCTGGCGATACCGGCGGCGATATTGGTCATTTCCTCGACCCGGGCGACGATGCGGCCGATGGCCGTCACCGCCTGCTGGGTGGCGCCCTGGACGGCGCCGATCTGCTGGCTGATTTCCTCGGTGGCCCGCGCGGTCTGGTTGGCCAGCGACTTGACCTCGCCCGCCACCACGGCGAAGCCCTTGCCCGCCTCTCCGGCCCGTGCCGCCTCGATGGTGGCGTTCAGCGCCAGCAAATTGGTCTGGCTGGCGATGTCGTTGATCAGCCCCACCACCTCGCCGATGCGGTTCGACGCCTCGGCCAGCGATTTGACGGTGGCGTCGGTGGTCCGCGCCTCGTCGGCGGTGGTGCTGGCGATGCGCGACGATTGTTCCACCTGGCGGCCGATCTCGGCGATGGACGACGACAATTCCTCGGCGGCGGTGGCGACGGTCTGCACGTTGGCGCTGGCCTGTTCGGTGGCCGAGGCCACGGTCATGGCCTGATGATTGGTCTGTTCGGCGGTGGCCGACATGCCTTGCGCGGTGTTTTCCATCTGGGCGGCGGCGGCGGTGATGGCCTGCAACAATTCGGTCACGGAATTCTGGAAGTCGCCGGTCAGACGGTCGATTTCCTGGCCGCGCTTTTCCCGGGCGACGCGGGCCTGGGCCTGCTCGGCCTCCAGGGATGCCGCGCGGATCATGTTGTCCTTGAACACCTGCACGGCGTTGGCCATGCCGCCCACTTCGTCGCCGCGCCCGGTTCCGGGGATGGCGACGCCGGTGTCGCCGTGCGCCAGGGTGCCCATGGCGCCGGAAATATCGACGATGGGGCGGGCGATGGCCCGTTGCAGCAGTAGCAGGAAGGCGCCGGTCAGCGCGGTCGCCAGGGCAGCGATGGCGGTGATCTGCCACAGGACGGAATCATAGAGCGCGTTGTTTTCATGGGCCAGCCGCGCCGCCTCGTCGGCATTCAGCCGCACCAGCTTGGCGGCGTCTTCCTTGACCGTGTAGAAGGCGGTGCGGCTTTCCCCCATCAACAGGGTTCGGGCCTGTTCGTTGAGATGTTGCCGTGACAGGGCCAGGGCCTGGGCCGATCCGCTGGTGTAGACCGTGAGTGCCTGGGTGATCTCGGAATGCAGGCGGCGTTCCTCGGGCAGCACGATCATGCGCTCGTAATCGGCCAGGGCCGCGCCGAATTGGGCGTTCAACTGGGCGATGACCTTTTCGTATTGCGCCATGTCCTGATCGGTGGTGCTGAGCAGATGCGCCAGCACGTTGCGGCGGTGTTCCGACAGCAGCAGGGCGATTTCACCGGCCTTTTGCGTGCTGGGCAACCAGTTCTCGACGATGTCGTCTCCGGCATCGTTGACGCTGCGCACGCCGCTGAGGGCGATTCCGGCCAGGGCCAGGGTCAGGAACAGCAGGGCGGCGAAGGCGACCGCCAGCTTGCGGGCGATCTTCAGATTGTCCAGCAGGCGCAGCATGGCAAGTCCCCCGCGAAATATGGATACTCTATCCTTGTTATAACATTGGTATGTGTCCGGGATATGCGGGGGACATGTATGGAATGTAAAAAACCGCTTCCACCCTGGGGCGGAAGCGCTCAGGCCCGCACGCTTTCCCCGTGGCGGGCCAGCAGCGCCAGCAGGTCCGAGGGGCGGAACGGCTTGGGCAGATAGCCGTCCATGCCCGCCCGGACGCAGCGTTCCTCGTCCCCGGCCAGCACGTTGGCGGTCAGGGCGAAGATGGGGATGCGGGCGGCGGCGCCGGGCAGGGCGCGGATGCGGCGGGTCGCCTCGAACCCGTCCATGCCGGGCATGTGCACGTCCATCAGCACCAGATCGAAGGCGCCGTCGCGCAACGCCTCGACCGCGGCGGCGCCGTCGCAGACCGCCGTCACCCGGTGTCCGGCGGCGGTCAGGATGCGTTCGGCCACGGTGCGGTTGACCGGGTTGTCCTCGGCCAGCAGCACCGCCAGCGACCGCGCCGCGATGTCCGGCGCGGCGGCCGCCGTCGCGGGCGCTGCGTCGGCGTCGGCGAAGGGCAGGGTGAACCAGAAGCGCGAGCCGCGTCCCGGTTCGCTGTCGACGCCGATCTCGCCATCCATCAGTTCCACCAGCCGTTTCGAGATGGCCAGCCCCAGTCCGGTGCCGCCGAAGCGGCGCGAGATGGACGAATCCGCCTGGGTGAACGAAGTGAACAGATGCGACCGCGCCTCGGCCGGGATGCCGATGCCGGTGTCGCGCACGTCGAAGCGCAGCAGGTATTTGCCGTCCTTGCGCCCCAGCAGGAAGACCGAGACGGCGACGCCGCCCCGTTCGGTGAACTTGACGGCGTTGCCCACCAGATTGAGCAGCACCTGACGCAGCCGCGCCGCGTCGCCCGCCAGCCGGTCGGGCACGTCGGCGGCCACGTCCAGATTCAGGGCGATGTCCTTGTCGCGGGCGCGCGGGATCATCAGCGCCACCACGCCGTCCAGGGCGTCGCGCAGGGCGAAATCCTGTTGCTCGACCCGGGTCCGCCCCGATTCCAGCCGCGAGAATTCCAGGATGTCGTTCAGGATGGTCAGCAGCGCCTCGCCCGAGGATTGGATGGTGGCGGCGTAATCGTGCTGGGTCGGGTTCAGGGCGGTGTTCAGCAACAGGTGCGCCATGCCCAGGATGCCGTTCATGGGCGTGCGGATTTCGTGGCTGATCACCGCCAGGAATTCGGATTTGGCGCGGTTCGCCGCCTCGGCCTGATCGCGGGCGCGGGTCAGTTCCTCTTCAAAGGCGATGCGGTCGGAAATGTCGGTGGCGCAGCCGACCACCCCCACCACCCGGCCCTCGGAATTGCGGAACGCCGCCTTGTGAATCAGCGCGCGGATCGACCAGCCCGCCGGATGGCGCACCGTGGTTTCATAAACGTCCAGCCGCCGCGCCCCCGACGCCAGCAGGGCGTCGGAATGATTGGCCTCGGCAGTCAGTTCCTCGTCGGCGCCGATGGCCGCCAGGGTGTTGCCGATGATGCGGTCGCGCGGCAGCCCCGCCATTTCCATGAAGGCGCGGTTGCAGCCCAGGTAACGGCCTTGGGTGTCGCGGTAGAAAATGGGATTGGGGATGGTGTCGATCACCGTCTGGTGCAGCGCCAACTGGTCCTGCAAGGCGTTTTCCGCCGCCTTGCGCGCCGAGATGTCGTTGCACGCCACCAGCACGGCGGGGCCGTCCTGCTCGAACGGCATCATGGACACCAGCGCCCAGAAGGCGCGGCCGTCGGCGGTGCGCAGGCGGATCTCCACGTCGTCCACATAGCCGCGTTCGGCCAGCCAGCGCATCAGGCGGTGGCGTTCGCGCGGCGGCACCGTGCCCGGCGGCAGGCGGTTGCCGGTCAGGGCCTCGACCGACAGGCCCAACAGCCGTCCGGCCCGCTGGTTGGCGTACAGCACCCTTCCGTCGCGGCGGTCCAGCACCGCCAGCGGGAACGGCGCCGCCGCCAGGATGCCCGACAGCCGGGCCTCGGACAGCGCCAGACGGCGCTGCGCTTCGTGCCGTTCGCCGATGCGGCGCACCCAGAACCACGAGAACCCGGTCAGCAGCACCGCCAGCGCGCCGCCCAGGCCGCGCAGCAACGTCACCGTCACCGGCCGTTCCGACATCCAGCCGCCCAGGGGCAGCGCCGCCAGTTGCCAGCGGCCGCCCGGCAGCATGACGTCCAGCAGCACCGGGTCACGGCCGAAGATGGTGGCGTCGCCGTGGAACACCCCGCCCTGTTCGCCCAGCCCGTCGCTGCCCCGGATGGCCAGATCCAGGCCCAGATCGGGATCGGTGACGCCGGTGGCGTCCAGCAGGCTGTCCAGTTCGATGGGGATAGCCACCAGCCCCCAGGGCGGGCCGCTGCCCGGCAGGCCGTTGCCCGAGGCGAAGATGGGCATGCGGCCGATGATGGCGATTCCCCCCTGGACCAGCGGCACCGGTCCGGCCAGCACCGGCTGGCGGGTGTCGAACATGCGGGCGACGGCGGGCCATTGGCTGGGCAGGTCGCGCAGGTCGCGGCCCAGGGCGGCGGCGTTGTCGGCCAGGGGATAGACGTAGGTGATGGTGGTGCCGCGCACCAGGGTGACGTTGCGGATGTGGCGTTTCTGCCCCAGGATCTCGCGGGCGATGGCCTCGAATTGCGGCTGGCTGATGTCCAGGTTGGCGGCGATCACCGCCGCCAGGCCACGGGTCAGCAGCAGGCTGCCGTTCATCTCGCCTTCCAGCCGCGCCCGCAGGGTGGACAGACGGTTCAGCGTCTCCAGCCGGGCGTTCTGTTCATGGCGCGCCCATTCCAGCCGCTCGACCAGCGCCAATGCCGAGACGGCCAGCGCGGCGACCAGCATGGCAATTGTCCAGGGCCGGAAAACTCTCATGCCTTATCCTTGGGCAGCGCGCGGCGTCGGGATAAAGCTTAACCTTTCGTCCAGGTCGGCGAAAGCGCCGAGGTTGAATACCCCCTCAATGCGTATGGTCGTGATCGCCCAACGCCTGGGGGTCGTGCTGATGTTCGTGCGGTTTCCAGGCGTGCTTGGCGTCGTCGTGGCTGTGGCCGTGGCCTTCGTCCTCGCCATGGGCGTGGGGATGGCGGTGCTGGTGCAGGTGTTCGTGGGCGTGGGTGTGGGCGTGGGCGTGGCTGTGCACGCTGTCGCCGTGGGCGTGTTCGTGGGTGTGGACGTGGGTGTGGTCGTGGGTGTGGTCGTGCCGGTGTTCGTGGCTGTGCCCGTTCTGGCAATCGTGCTTGTGGCCCATCAGCCTTCCTCCAGCATGCCGTCGCGCAGGGTGATCCGGCGGGTGGCCAGACGGTCCACCAGATCGCAATCGTGGGATATGATGACCATGGCCTGGGGCAGATCGTCCAGAATGGCGATCAGCCGGTCGCGGGCCTTGCGGTCCAGGGCGTTGGACGGTTCGTCCAGCAGCAGGACCTGGGGCTCCATGGCCAGCACGGCGGCCAGGGCGGCCAGCCGTTTCTCGCCGCCCGACAGCTTGTGGGTGACGCGGTCCTCGAACCCGGCCAGCCCGACCCGGTGCAGCGCCACCGCCACGCGGGCGCGGGCCTCGGTGCGGCTGAGGCCCAAATTCAGCGGCCCGAAGGCCACGTCCTCGGCCACGGTGGGGCAGAACAACTGGTCGTCGGGGTCCTGGAACAGCAACCCGGCACGGGCGCGCACCTCGTGGAAATCGGCCTCGGCGCGGCGGATGGCGCCGAACGCCGTCACCGTTCCGGCCCGGGGCCGCAACAGGCCCAGCATCAGGTGCAGCAGGGTGGTCTTGCCCGCGCCGTTGTCGCCCAGCAGCGCCACCCGCTCGCCGGGATGCAGACGGAAATCGATTCCGGCCAGCAGCGGCCGCGCCGGGTCGTGGGCGAAATGCAGGTCGTGCAGATGGAACAGGGCTTCGGTCACGCCATCCCCAGGGTCAGCGACAGGGCCAGCGCCGCCGTGTGGGCGACGCCGAAGCCCCAGTCCAACCCGGATGGGCGCGGATGGTCAAGTGCCGGATAATGTCCGCGAAAGCCGCGCAGGCGCATGGCGGCATGGATGCGCTCGGACCGCTCGACGCTCATCACCAGCAACATGCCGACCAGCCAGCCATAGGCCCGCCAGGTATGCCAGCCGGTGCGCGGCCGGAACGCCCGTGCCCGCATGGCCAGACGCAGGCGGGCATATTCCTGGTGCAGCACCTCGATATAACGCAGGGTGAACAGCAGCAGCGTCACCAGACGGCGCGGGGCGCGCAGCCGTTCCAGGGCATGGCCCAGCGCCACCGTCTCCAGGCTGCCCAGCAGCGCCTGCACCGCCAGCATGATGGCGGTGGCGACCAGCGCCACCGACGCGGCGCGGGCCAGTCCCTCGGCGCTGGCCTCCCAGCCCAGCAGGCTGAAGGCCGGGGTGCCGGGCACGGTGAAGGGCAGGGTGAACAGCGCCGCCAGCATGAAGCCCTCCAGCGCCGCCAGCCGCCGCAGGGTCGGCCCGAGCGGCAGACGGGCCAGCCCCGCCAGCCCGATCGCCAGGCCCAGCAGCGCCGACTGCGCCCCCAGACCTTGGGCCGCCACCGCCGTCAGGGCGAACAGCCCCGCCGCCAGCACCCGGGTGCGCGGGTCCAGCCGCGCCAGCACGGCACCGCCGCCCAGCGGGTCCAGCACATGGCCCCGGGTGGGGATGGCGTTCATGGCTTACGGTTCCGGCGGGCGGCGATCCAGGCATAGATGCCGAAGGCGCCGAAGATGGTGCCAACGCCGCCCATGATGTCGCTGAACCGGGTGCGTTCCTCCAGCGCGTCGATCTGCTGGCGCAGCGGCAGCAACTGGCGGGCCACCGCCAGTTCCACCGCATCGGTGGCGGGCGCCGGTTGCGCAGCCGGAACAGCCTGGACCGGTGCCGGGGCGGCGGTGCCGCTGGCGGGCAGGGTTTCCGGCAATTCGGCGGCGGCGACACGGGCTTCGGCCACATGGCCGTCGCCGCTGTCCACGGCGACGCGGTAATCCTGGCGGCTGCCGACTTCCAGGCGGAAGGCGCCGTTGGAATCGGTGCGGAATTCGGCGACCACCGACCCGTCGGCGGCCAGCAGGCGGCCGCTGCTGTTCTGCGCCTTGCCGCCCCCGGCGAAATAGGCGGTGCCGACGATCCGGGCACCTTCGGCGGCGGCGAAGACCTTGAGCTTGTGCGCCCAGGCGGGGGTAGAGGCCAGGGTCAGCGCCGCGATCAACACGACAGGCTTCATCATTGTTCTTCCAGCAGCTCGGGCTTGACCCGGGCGATCAGGCCCAGGGCGGCGGCGGTGAAGGCGGCCTCGACCGCCACCACCGGCAGGGCGGTCAGCAACACCACCTGGGCGGCGGGCAGGAATTCGCGGCCCGACAATGCCAGGGCGGCGGCCAGCATCAGGCTGGTCAGCACCACCGCGCCGCCGCCGCACAACGCCCCGAGGATCGCCGTGCGGCGCGGCGCGTCGCGGCGCCACAGCGCGCGGAACGCCAGACCGGCCAGGATGGCGGGCACTCCCATGTCGGCGGCGTTGAGGCCCAGCACCACCAATCCGCCGAACCCGAACAGCACCGCCTGAAGCAGCAGCGCCACCACGATGGCCGGATAGGCCGCCACCCCCAGCACCGCGCCCATCAACCCGTTGAGGATCAGGTGGACCGAGGCCGGTCCGGCGGGCAGATGGATCAGCGAGGCGACGAAGAACACCGCCGACAGCACGGCGACGCGGGGCATGCGCTCGGGCGTCAGCGCCCGCAGGCCCAGGGCCAGACCGCCCGCCGTGATGACGGCACCGGCCGCCAGCACGGGAATGGTCGCCACGCCGTCGGGGATGTGGGCCATGGCCTTACTTCATGTCCTGGGTCTTGACCCAGATCAGGCCGCCCAATTCGACCGGGACGGATTTGCCGTCGGGGGCCTTCATGGGCTTGTCGGCTTCCACCAGGGCGGCGAAGCCCCACCAGCCGGCGCGCGGCATGGTGTAGCTGAACTGGCCCGAGGCATCGGCCTTGATCACCTGCGTAATGAACGGATCGGCGGGCGCCTTGACGCTGCCGTCGTTGCGCCATTCCACCTCGATCTCGGCGAAGGGAACCGGCTTGCCGTTCTTGCGCACCACGCCGCGGAACTGGTTGCCGGTCCACAGGCCATAGGGCCGCACCAGCGGCTCGATCTCCACCGGCAGGCCGACCAGCTTGTCCCAGCCCTCGCCCGAGGCGAAATCCACCACCACCTTGGCGTAATGAATGATGTACTTGCCCTCGGCCGGTTCCCAATAGGGCGCGGGCTCGACATAGAAGACGTAGTCGCCGGGGGCGGTCAGCTTGTGGCTGGCGGCATAGGCGGTCTTGCCCTCGCCCTTCTTCACCGCCCGCAACTGCGCCTTCAGGTCCAGCTTCTTGCCGTCGGCCAGCACGCCGAACTGCTTGGGCGCCCCCATCTCCATCACCGGCCCCATCTCCATGGGGTGGGTGAAGGTCAGGTCCAGCGCGACGCTGCGCTCGCCGTCCTCGGCCACGATGTCGGCGGACGGAATGATCTCCTGGAAATGGGCGCGGGCGGCGGCGGGCAACACCAGCACGGCGGCGGCGGCCAGGGACAGCAGGTGGCGCGGGCGGGTCTTCATGGCGGGGCAATCCTTTCTTTCGGATTATGCGACTGGCTTGTTCAAGCCTCAGGTCGAAAAGATTATGCGACTTGGTGTGCCGCGATGCCGCCACCATACGCCGGGCGCCCGGGGCTGCCAATGGCAAAACCGATCAGGGGCGCGGCACGGGAAGACAGTTTCGTGACCGCATGCCCGGGTTACGGGTGGGGGGATGGTCGGACGGTCGGGGCGGTGCTAGAGTCCCGGGGTGAAGAAGAAAGAGGGGGGAAAGGCGATGACGCATCCGACTCAATTGCCCGCCTGGCAGGCGCTGCAAGACCACGCCGACACCAACGCCGTGCCCGCCATGCGCGACCTGTTCGCCGCCGACCCCGATCGTTTCGCCCGCTTCTCGCTGCGTCTGGGCGACGACCTGCTGCTGGATTACGCCAAGAACCGCGTCACCGCCGACACCATGGCGCTGTTGGTGCGACTGGCCGAACAGGCCGGGGTGGTGGAATGGCGTGACCGCATGTTCGGCGGCCAGCCCATCAACGCCACCGAAGGCCGCGCCGTGCTGCATGTCGCGTTGCGAAACCGGTCCGATCGCCCGATCCCGGTGGACGGCCACGACGTCATGCCGGGAATCCGGGCGGTGCTGGACAAGATGAAGGATTTCGCCGGGCGAGTGCGTTCGGGGGATTGGAAGGGCGCCACCGGCAAGCCCATGGCGACGGTGGTGAACATCGGCATCGGCGGCTCGGACCTTGGTCCGGTGATGGTGACGGAGGCGCTGAAGCCCTATCATCAGGCCGGGCTGGCGGTGCGCTTCGTGTCCAACGTGGACGGCACGCATGTGGCGGAAACGCTGAAACTTTGCGACCCCGAAACGACTTTGTTCATCGTCGCGTCCAAGACCTTCACCACCCAGGAAACCATCGCCAACGCCACCACCGCCAAGGATTGGCTGGTGGCGGCGCTGGGGGCGGCGGCGGTGCCGCGCCATTTCGTGGCGCTGTCCACCAACGAACCGGCAGTGCGGGCCTTCGGCATCGATCCGGCCAACATGTTCGAATTCTGGGACTGGGTGGGCGGCCGCTATTCCCTGTGGTCGGCCATCGGCCTGTCCATCGCCGTGGCCATCGGCTTCGATCGTTTCGAGGAATTGCTGGCCGGCGCCCACGACATGGACGAGCATTTCCGCACCGCCCCCCTGGCCGCCAACATGCCGGTGCTGCTGGCGCTGCTGGGGGTTTGGTACAACAACTTCCTGGGCGCCCAGGCTTATGCCGTGCTGCCCTATGACCAGTACCTGCACCGCCTGCCCGCCTATCTGCAACAATTGGACATGGAATCCAACGGCAAGGGCTGGGCGCGCGACGGTGCGCGGGCGGCATGGCAGACCGGCCCCATGGTGTTCGGCGAGCCGGGCACCAACGGCCAGCACGCCTTTTACCAACTGATCCACCAGGGCACCAAGCTGATCCCCTGCGATTTCCTGGCCGCCGCCAACACCCATAATCCGGTGGGCGAGCATCACGCCATGCTGCTGGCCAACTTCCTTGCGCAGCCGGAAGCACTGATGCGCGGCAAGACGTTGGCGGAAGTGAAGGCCGAGAATCCGGCGTTGTCCGACGAACAGGCGGCGCATCGCGTCTTCACCGGCGACCGCCCCACCAACACCCTGCTGTACAAGCGCCTGGACCCCCGCACCCTGGGCCGTCTGATCGCGCTGTACGAGCACAAGGTGTTCGTCCAGGGCGTGATCTGGGACGTCAATTCCTTCGACCAATGGGGCGTGGAACTGGGCAAGCAGCTTGCCAAGAAGATCCTGCCGGAACTGTCGGCGACGACCGATGCCCACGGCCACGACAGTTCGACCAACGGCCTGATCAACACCATCCGCGCCTGGAGAACCTAGCCCCTACGGACGGGCTATGTTCGGCGGCCACAGCCCAGCCGTGACACGGATGAACGCGGATGCCGCTTCGCGGCAACACGGATAGGCACGGATAGCAGCGAACCCGCATTCGTGCCCATCCGCGCCCATTGGTGTTCATCCGTGTCACGGCTGGCTGTTCGTACGCGGGACCGTTTCCGCAACGGTTTTGGTCACGGTACGCTTTCCACCGCGCGGCCGCCGATATATTGTCTGGGGCCATGACCGACACACCCGCGCCCGCGCCTTACCGCGTCCTCGCCCGCAAGTACCGGCCCACCGACTTCACCTCGTTGATCGGGCAAGAGGCGATGGTCCGCACCCTGACCAACGCCATCCAGTCGGGGCGTCTGGCCCATGCCTTCGTGCTGACCGGCGTGCGCGGCGTCGGCAAGACCACCACCGCCCGCATCATCGCCCGCGCGCTGAATTGTATCGGTCCCGACGGCCAGGGCGGGCCGACCATCGACCCGTGCGGCGTGTGCGAGCATTGCCGCGCCATCGCCGAGGACCGCCACGTCGATATCCTGGAAATGGACGCCGCCAGCCGCACCGGCGTCAACGACATCCGCGAGATCATCGAGGGCGTGCGCTACCGCCCGACCTCGGCGCGGTTCAAGGTCTACATCATCGACGAAGTGCACATGCTGTCCACGGCGGCGTTCAACGCGCTGCTGAAGACGCTGGAGGAACCGCCCGAGCATGTGAAATTCGTCTTCGCCACCACGGAAATCCGCAAGATTCCGGTCACGGTGCTGTCGCGCTGCCAGCGCTTCGACCTGCGCCGGGTGGAAATGGATGTCCTGGCGAAACATTTCGCCGGAATCGTGGAAAAGGAAGGCGCCGAGATCGAAGAGGCGGCGCTGAAGCTGATCGCGCGGGCCGCCGACGGCTCGGTCCGCGATGGCCTGTCGCTGCTGGATCAGGCCATCAGCCACGGCGCGGGCAAGGTGTCGGAACTTCAGGTCCGCGACATGCTGGGCCTGGCCGACCGCGCGCGGGTGTTCGACCTGTTCGAACAGGTGATGGGCGGCAAGATCGCCGACGCGTTGGACATGATGGCCGAACAATACGCCCTGGGCGCCGACCCGGTGGTGGTGATCCAGGACATGCTGGAACTGACCCACTGGCTGACCCGGCTCAAGGTCACGCCGGATTCCGCCGAATCGGCCACCGCCTCGGAAACGGAACGGGTCAAGGGCAAGGCCATGTCCGCCGGATTGTCCATGGCGCAACTGACCCGGGCGTGGCAGATGCTGCTGAAGGGGCTGGCGGAAACCCGCGCGGCGCCCAATCCGTTGCAGGCGGCGGAAATGGCGCTGGTGCGGCTGGCCTATGCCGCCGACCTGCCGACCCCGGCCGAAGTGATCGAGCAATTGCGCAACAATCCCCCCGCCCCGCGTGGCCCAGGCGGCGGCGGTGGTGGCGGCATGCCGGGCGGCGCGCCCGCTGGCGGCATGACCCTGGCGCAATCGCCGGGATTCGTCGGCGGCCCGGATGGCGGCGGCGCGACGGCCCTCAAGCTGGCCCCGGCGCCGGAACCGGTGCAATTGCCGCCCATGCCCGCCAGCTTCGCCGAGGTCGCCAAGCTGTTTTCCGACAAGCGTGAAAACATTCTGGCTGTGGGGTTGCGCACGCAATGCGGTCTGGTCCGTTTCGAACCCGGACGCATTGAACTGCGCCCCCACGCGCTCGCGCCCTCGGATCTGGCGCAAAAGGTGTCGCGCCTGTTGGGCGAATGGACCGGGCGGCGCTGGACCGTCACGATCAACACCACCGATCCGGCCGAGCCGACCCTGGTCGAGCAGGACCTGATCGCCGAGAACAAACGGCGGCTGGATGCCGCCAACCATCCGCTGGTCCAGGCCATCATGGCGGCTTTCCCCGGCGCTTCCATCGAGGTGGTGCGCGACATGGCCCCCGAGGAACCCGAGGAAGGCGACCTGGCCTTCGACCCGGATCAGACCCCAGGAGAGGAAGAAGCATGAAGAACCTTGGCAACCTGATGAAGCAGGCCCAGCAGATGCAGTCCAAGATGGCCGAGATGCAGGCCAAGATGGGCGATCTGGAAGTCACCGGCGCCTCGGGCGGCGGCATGCTGAAGGTCACGCTGAACGGCAAGTACGAACTGAAGGGCATCAAGATCGACCCGTCGCTGGTCAGCGCCGACGACGTGGAAGTGCTGGAAGATCTGATCGTCGCCGCCTTCAACGACGCCAAGACCAAGGCGGAAACCGCCATGCAGGACGAGATGGCCAAGCTGACCGGCGGCCTGAATCTGCCGGCCGGTTTCAAGCTGCCGTTCTGACCCCGGAATTTCCACATGGTCGGACCCGAGATCGAACGGCTGATTCAACTTCTTTCGCGGTTGCCGGGCTTGGGTCCGCGCTCGGCCCGTCGCGCTGCCCTACATCTGGTGGATAAGCGCGAGATATTGCTACAACCCCTGGCACAAGCCATGGCCGAGGTGGCGGACAAGGTCAAGACCTGCCCGATCTGCGGTAACTACGATAGTATTCAGCCCTGTTCCATCTGCGCCGACCCGCGCCGCGACGCCACCCTGTTGTGCGTGGTCGAGGATGTGGGGGCGCTGTGGGCCATGGAACGCACCAACGCCTTTCGCGGCCGTTACCACGTCCTGGGCGGCCTGCTGTCGGCGCTGGACGGCATCGGCCCCGACGAATTGGGAATTCCCAAGCTGGTTCAACGGGTTGGCGACGATGGTGTGCGCGAGATCATCCTGGCGACCCCGGCGACGGTCGAGGGGCAGACCACCGCCCACACCATCGCCGAACGGCTGGCCGGGCGCGGCGTCACCGTTTCCGGCCTCGCCCACGGCGTGCCGGTGGGCGGCACCATCGATTACCTGGACGACGGCACCATCAGCGCCGCCCTGCGGGCGCGGCGGGCGTTTTAACCGGCGGTGGAGAAACTCTCCTTAGCCTCTCTTTAGGCGTCACACCCGCGAAAGCGGGTGTCCATCTTGGGGCAAGATCACGGCCTTACCCCAAGATGTCGAATGCGGATGCATGGATTCCCGCCTGCGCGGGAATGACGGGTGTTTTTCCGCAGCCCGTCAAGCCGCCGCGCGCAGGCTGGCGTCGCGGATCGGCAGGTGCACCAGGGTGGCGAACACGCCCGCCACCACCGTCGCCATCCACATGGCGTCATAGGACAGGGTGGCATCGTAGACGATGCCGCCCAGCCACGCCCCCAGGAAGCTGCCGATCTGGTGGGAAAAGAACACCACGCCGAACAGCATGCCGATATAGCGGGCGCCGAACATCCCGGCGATCACGCCGGTGGTGGGCGGCACGGTGGACAGCCACAACAGCCCCATGGTGGCGGCATAGGCCAGCAGCGTCGTCTCGGTCTTCGGCCCCATGACGAACAGGATGGTCGCCACGGCGCGGGCCAGATAGATGGCCGACAGGATGTATTTGTGCCGCCACTTCAGCCGCCCGGCCACATAGGTGCCGATGACGTTGAAGCCGCCGATCACCAGCAGCGCGGTGGCGCCCGCGCCCTTGGTCATGCCGCACAGCGCCAGATAGCCCGGCAGGTGCACGCCGATGAACGCCAGTTGAAAGCCGCAGACGAAGAACCCCAGGATCAGCAGGCGATAGCCGTTGTGGGTCAACGCCTCGCGCAGTGCCTCGCCGACGCTTTGCTGGTGGTGGATGATGGACGCGGCCGCGTTGGCCGCCACCTCGCCCTTGTGCAGCAGCAAGGCCAGCGGAATGGTGATCAGCGACAGACCGGCCAGCACCCACACGGCGGTGGTGGCGCCGAAGCCGCCGATCAGGTTTTGCGTCACCGGGATCAGCGCCATCATGCCCAACGACCCCAGCGCCGAGCCGGTGCCCATGGCGGTGGTGCGGTATTGCGGCGCCACCGCCCGGCCGACCGGTCCCAGCACCACCGAGAACGAGGTGGCGGCCAGACCGAAGCCCGACACCAGCCCCAGACCGACGATGGTGCCCCATTCGCCGCCCCCGGCCACCAGCATCATGCCCAGGCCGAAGGCCAGGGCGCCGCAGGCGGCGACGCGGGCGGCGCCCCAGCGGTCGGCGGCGGCGCCGGTGAAGGGCTGGAACGCGCCCCAGAAAAGATTATGCAGCGCCACCGCCAGGGAAAAGGTGGCCAACGGCCAGCCGCGATCGGCCGACAACGGCCCGATCAGCAAGCCCTGGGCCTGACGCGACCCCATGGAGATGCTCATCATCACGCATCCGGCGACGAAGATGGTCAGGACGGCGGGGGACAGCCAGGCGGGACGGTTCATGATGGCGCACTCGGGGCACGGGTTGGTTGAAACCCACCCTAGGCGCCGGGCGGGCCGCCGGGCAAACCAGATATGATGGGACGTGCCGTAAGATTTTCTAACCCTGACAGGGGCGCCCCGGCGCGGTATCCTGAATATCGGTCGCCTTACCGCAGCGGGAGACGTCCATGGCCGCCACCGTTCGCCTGATGCCCCATCACGATCCCCATTGGCGCGACAAGCTGGAAAGCCTGCAACGCCGCCACCGGGAATTGCTGTCCCATGACGGTCTGCTGACCGTGGCGGAACAGCGCGAATTGATGACCCTGCGCACCGCCATGGACCGCACGCTGAATTCGCGCTTCCGCACCACCGCCGAATACCGCGATTTCTATTTCGCCCGCGCCCGTCAGTTGCTGGAGGACGAGGGCATCGACATGGACCTGCCCGACATCGCCGCCGATGCCACGGTCGAGGAAATCGACCGCGTGCTGGGTCTGGTGTGGGCGGCGGTGGAAGTCACCAATTCCGAGACGTTCTGAGGGGATTTCCCCCTCAGAACTCGGTCCGGTGTGGTGGTGGGGGCGGTTGCCGTTGCCGTTCTCAGGCGCCCTTGGTCGCCTCGACGTGCTGGTCATAGGCCTGCAACGCCAGGGCGGCGTACATCAGCGACGGACCGCCGCCCATGTAGACGGCCATGCCCGCCACTTCCATCAGTTCCTCGCGGGTGGTGCCCAGGTCCAGCGCGGTCTTGCTGTGAAAGGCGATGCAGCCGTCGCAGCGCGCGGCGATGGCGATGCCCATGGCCACCAGTTCCTTGGTCTTGGCGTCCAGCGCGCCTTCGCTGCCGGCGGCCTTGGCCATGGCGGAAAAGCCCTTCATCACGTCGGGAATGCCGCCGCGCAACTGGCCGAGAACGCCGGACAGTTCCTTCGCCAAAGCGGGCCAATCGTGGGACATGGTAAAGCTCCTCGTCAGTGTGTTGGGGGTTTATATAAGGTTTATCTAATTGACTGTCTAGCGCCGCTGGCGAAAGAAATCGCGCAGCAGGGTTGCGCATTCGCCCTCTCGCAGCCCGCCCACCACCTCGGGGCGGTGGTGACAGGTGGAATGGTCGAAAACGCGGGGGCCGTGTTCGACGCCGCCGCCCTTGGGGTCGTAGGCGCCGAAATACACCCGGCGCAGCCGGGCCAGGGAAATGGCGGCGGCGCACATGGGACAGGGTTCCAGGGTGACGTACAGGTCGCAATCGCCCAGACGCGGCGAAGCGGCGGCGGCGGCGGCGGCGCGCAGCACCAGCACTTCGGCGTGGGCGGTGGGGTCGGCCAGTTCCTCGACCCGGTTGCCCGCGGCGGCGATGACGGCGCCGTCGCGCACCAGCACGGCACCCACCGGCACCTCGCCGCGCGCGGCGGCAAGGCGGGCCTGTTCCAGCGCCTGGGCCATGAAATCATCCATGCTTCTGATCTAACACATTGCTGCGACGCTGACAGGGCTCTATACGAGGAACCGGCATCCGAGAGGACCCCCAACCAATTGCAGCGAGGCCCGCCGTCATGAGTGAAGACAAGACCCCGGAAAAGGGTGCCCCCGAAAAGGGGGAACGCATCGCCAAGCGGCTGGCCCGCGCCGGTCTGTGCTCGCGCCGCGACGCCGAACGCTGGATCGCCGAGGGTCGGGTGGTGGTCAACGGCCACCGCCTGGACTCTCCGGCCTGCGTGGTGCAGGCGGGCGACCTGATCGTGGTGGACGGCAAGCCCATCGCCGAGCCGGAACGCACCCGGGTCTGGCGCTATCACAAGCCCGCCGGTCTGATGACCACCCACAAGGACCCCGAGGGCCGTCCGACGGTGTTCGAACGTCTGCCCGAGGACATGCCGCGCGTCATCTCGGTCGGGCGGCTGGATTATGCCTCGGAAGGGCTGTTGCTGCTGACCAACGACGGCGAACTGGCGCGCAAGCTGGAACTGCCCAGCAATTCGTGGATTCGCCGTTATCGCGTGCGCGTGCACGGCGAGGTCGATCCCGAGCGCCTGCTGGAACTGGAAAAGGGCATCACCATCGAGGGCGTGCGCTACGGCTCCATCAAGGCGCTGCTGGACCGCCAGAAGGGCGCCAACGCCTGGGTCACGGTGTCGATCCGCGAGGGCAAGAACCGCGAGGTGCGTCGGGTGTTCGAACATCTGGGCTGGCCGGTGCTGCGCCTGATCCGCGTCGCCTATGGCCCGTTCCAGTTGGGCAGCCTGGAAGAAGGCGGCGTCGAGGAAGTGCCCGCCAAGGTGTTCAAGGAACAGCTTGGCCTGGAAGACAGCAAATGGGCCAAGGCCCAGGCCGACGACAAGCCGCAACTGCCGCACGCCCCCGGTGCCCGCAAGGGTGGCCGCACCAGGACCGAGGGCGGCAAGGACCGGCCGTTCTCTGAAGAAAAAAAGAAGAAGCCCCATGCGGATCGTCGGCGGAAGCCATAAGGGACGGCGCCTGACGGCGCCTGACGGCCGCGTCACCCGCCCGACCTCGGACCGTGCCCGCGAATCGCTGTTCAACATCCTGGCCCATTCGCCCCTGGTGGATCTGGATGGGGCCGAGGTGGTGGACGCCTTCGCCGGGTCGGGGGCGCTGGGGCTCGAGGCGCTGTCGCGCGGCGCCGCCCATGCCTGGTTCCTGGAAAGCCATCACGCCGCCCTGGCGGCGCTGAAGGCCAACGTGGCGGAATTGCGCGAACAGGACCGCGCCACCATCCTGCGCGCCGACGCCACCAAGCCGCCGCCAGCGATCCGCCCGTGCACCCTGGCGCTGCTGGACGCGCCCTATGACAAGGAATTGTCCGCCGCCTGCCTGTCGGCCCTGGCGGAACGGGGCTGGCTGGCCCCCGGCGCCCTGGCGGTGGTCGAGGTGGCGGCGCGCGAAGCCCTGCCGGTTCCGCCCGGTTTCACTGTCGAGAACGAACGCACCTATGGCGCCGCGCGGCTGGTGTTCCTGAGTTTCGGTGGCGAGGCGTCGGATAGCGGTTCACTGGAAATTGCTCGTCATGGCCGGGCTTGACCCGGCCATCCACGTTTGTCAGCAGGCAACTCAGCGGAAAGAAGGGGGTGGGCGGTGCCGCGTGGATGCCCGGATCAAGTCCGGGCATGACGGCAGTGGTTGCGAGGCTACCTTCTTCGTAATTCCGCGATGAAGCGTAAAGATAATATCTGTGTTGCCGAGAAAGATTGCCCGTCCCGTTCACCCCTCGCGGATAAGCGCCAGCAATGCTTCCTCGGCCCGGCCCTTGCGGCGGGCGCCGGGGCGCAGGGCGCGGAATTGCCGTTCGGCCAGCGGGGCGCCCAGGATGGCCAACTCGCCCAGGGCGACGCGTGGCGCCGCCACCAATCGGGACACCACCGTCGCCCCGGCCCCCACCGCCACCGCCGCGCACACCGCCTCGTTGCTGGGCAGTTCCAGCGAGACGCGCAGGCGGTCGGGCGTCAGGCCCAGTCCGGCCAGCGCCGCCTCCATTCCCTGGCGGGTGCCGGACCCGCGCTCGCGCAGCACCCAGTCGAAATCCTGCAACAGCGTCAGTGCCGGGCGGCCGCTGCCCGCCCACGGGTGATGGGCCCCGACCACCAGCACCATGTGGTCGCTGGCCACCGGCTCGGCCACCAGGGCAGGATTGTCCACCGCGCCCTCGATGAAGCCCATGTCGGCGCCGCACGCCGCCACCGCCGCCACCACCTCGGCGGTGTTGCCCTGGCGCAGGTCCAGGTTGATGCCGGGATGGCGCAGGTGAAAGCGGTGCAGCAGCGGCGGCAGCCAATAGGCGGCAATGGTCTGACTGGCGTACAGGCGCAGCGCCCCGCGCTTCAGCCCCGAAAGCTCGACCAGGGCGCGTTCGGCGGCGGCGGCGCGTTCCAGCACCGCCTCGGCCTCGGAGCGGAACAGCTCGCCCTCGGCGGTCAGTTGGATGCCGCGTCCCAGGCGGTGGAACAGGCGGGTGCCGTGGCGGCTTTCCAGCGCGGCAATGGCGGCGCTGACCGCCGATTGCGTCAGGTTCAGTTCCGCTCCGGCGCGGGTGACGTGGCCCAGGCGGGCGACGGTGACGAAAACACGCAACTGGTCCAGAGTCACCGGCGTTTCATCCTGTGATCGAAATCATGGCGCGCCCAGCATGCCATGGGCCAGCACCGCCACCCAATATCCCCCCACCGCCAGCCACAGGGCAAGACAGGACGCCAGCAGGAAGGGGCGGGGACCGACGGCCCGCACCTTGCCCAGATGGGTTTCCAGCCCCAGCGCGCACATGGCCATGGTCAGGGCGAACAGGTCCAGGTCGTTGATCAGCGCCACCAGCGCGGGCGGCACCAGACCGGTGGAATTCAGTGCCACGCAGGCGACGAAGCCCAGGGCGAACCACGGAAAGGCGGCGCCGCTTCCCCGTTGACCACCACGCCGGGCCAGCACCAGCCCGACCAGCACCAGCAACGGCGCCAGCATCAACACCCGCAGCATCTTGACGATGATGGCGGTGGCCGCCGCCTCGGGGCCGATGGCGCGGCCCGCCGCCACCACATGGGCGACTTCGTGCAGGCTGGCCCCGGCGAACAGGCCATAGGCGGTGGCGTCCAGCCCCAGCAGCCCCGACGCCTGGGCCAGCGGATACAGCAGCATGCCCAGCGTGCCGAACACCACCACCGTGCCCACCGCCACCGCGCCCTCGTGCGGTTTGCCGCGCACCACCGGCTCGGCGGCCAGCACCGCCGCCGCGCCGCATACCGCGCTGCCCGCCGCCACCATCAGCGCCAGCGGCGCCGACAGGCGGAACAGGCGGATGCCGAGAACGGTCCCCAGGGCGAAGGTGGAGGCCAGCATGACCAAGGCGGCGGCGAAGCCCTCGACGCCCACCGCCGCCACGTCCTGCACGGTCAGGCGAAAGCCGTACAGCGCCACCGCCAGCCGCAGCAGGGTCTTGGCCGAGAACGTCACGCCCGGTTGCCAGGACACCGGCACCGGCTGGCGCAGGGCGTTGGCGAACAGCGTTCCCATCAGGATGCCGACGATCAGCGGACTGACGCCCAGCGCCGCCAGCGGCGGCCAGGACGCCAGCGCCTGGGCGGCGCAGGCCAGCAACACCACCAGGGCGAATCCGGCCAGGGGGGAGCGATCGGCGGCAAGGGTGCGAAGGGCGGTGGTCATGGCGCCAGCACACCATGTCGCCATCAATCAGTCCAATCGAACGATTTCCTTGGAATGTTCGCTTTGCATGATGATTGCCCCATCGACCCGATGGGCGGCGGCGTCCAGGAACGCCACCTCGCACTCGCCCACCCCTTTCAGCACCACCTTGCGCAGGGTGGCGCCCGACCGGCCCAGGCCGCGCCAGGATTGGGCGGGCAGGCAGATCTGCGACGGCTGGGCGCTGGCGCACATGCGGGCCGCCAGATTGACGGTGCCGCCCCACACGTCGAATTGCATGCGCCGGGTGCCGATGATGCCCGCCACGGTGGGGCCGAAGGCCATGCCGACCTTGATCTCCCAACCGATGTCCAGTTCGGCGGTCTGGCGGATCATCTCCAGCGCCGCGTCCAGCAGCCGCTCCTCGATGCCGTCCATGGGCTCCAGCACGCCGATGGCCGCCATGTAGGCGTCGCCGATGGTCTTGATCTTTTCCAGGCCCAGGCTGTCGGAAATGTTCTCGAACCGCCGCACCAGCCGGTTCAGCCCGACCACCACCTTGGCCGGGGTGTTGTCGCGGGTATAACGGGTGAAGCCGCAGACATCGGCGAACAGGATGCCCGCATGGGCCACCACCGACGGGCGGAAGCTGCCGGTGGCCATGACCTCGCGCACCACGCGTTCGGGCAGGGTGTTGCGCAGCAGATCCTGCTGGCGGCGATGCTCGATGGCCAGGGATGCCTCGGCGGCGCGGCGGCGGCGCAGATCGGCGTGCTGGCGCAGCAGCGCGCTGACCCGGGCGCGAAAGATCGGCGGGCGATAACGCTTGGGCATGAATTCGGCGGCGCCCGCGTCCAGATAGGTGCTGACCAGGGTGTCGTCGTGTTCCAGCGCCGTCACCACCAGCACCGGGATGTCGGCGCAATGGGGCAGGTCGGCCATGCGGACCAGAAAGTCCAGGCCGGTCATGCTGTCCAGTTGGTGGTCCAGCATCAGCAGGTGGATGTCGTCGCGGCCGCGCAACACCGCCAGTCCTTCCTCGGCGGTGGCGGCCTTGACCACCTCGATGGTCGAAAACACCTGGATGGCCTTTTCCATCAGCGACCGCGCGGTGGCGCTGTCGTCGACGATCAGGATGGCCCCTGGTGTTCCCTGTGGTTGCGGCGGCACCGGCACCGGCGTTCCATTCCCAATGCTTCCCAGACAGGGCAACATACCGCAATCCACGTCCGGCCCGTAAGCATGCTCACGCAATAGTCGCAATTCGTTACAATAAGTTATGGCGACGCTCCTTGCGCGAAACCGGTGGCGGGAGTACATCAAGGACATGCTGCGTCGTCTTGCCCTGATGCTGATTGCCGTCGGTCTGATCCTCGGCCCGTTGTCGGGTATCGGGGCCATGGCCCACGACCTGGGCGACGACGCGGGCATGATCCACGCCGCCAGCGGCCATGACGGCCATTGCGACGCCCCGCAACCGGCCAAGCCGCTTGTGGCCAAGGCCGGGCCTTGCGTCGGCTGTCCCTGCGCCTTCGCGTTGCCGGGCCTGGGCGCCGCCTGGGAAACGGCGGCGCCGCGTCCGTTGGGCACCACCCTGGCCGTGGCCGAATCCGCCCCGGTCGGGCGCAATGCCGCCCCCGGCTTGCGGCCGCCCCGCTCCTGACCTCCGCACTTCGTCACTTTTCGTTTCGGCGCCGTCCGCAGGGACCGCGCGCCCGTGACTTCATGCGAGGTTTTTCATCATGATCATGACCCATTACATGGAATTGCTGGCCGTCAACCAGCCCTGGAACCTGATCCTGTTCATGGCCGTGCCGGTCATCCTGGCCGAAACCGTGGCCATCACCGAATTGTACCTGCTTTATACCCGCGCCTATGGCGGCGCGGTGCATCGCGTCAACAAACTGGCCGGTCTGGTGGCCGGTCTTTATTTCACCGGCGTGTTCGTCTATCTGCTGCAAGGCGCGGTGGTGCCGCTGACCCAGGGCGGCGGCTGGCGCGGCTGGATCGACGTCATGGCGGTGGGCTTCTATCTGGCGGGGGTGGTGCCGTTGGGCGTCATCGCCCTGCTGGAACTGAACGTTCTGGGGCGCGGCCAGGACCCGCACCGCAAGATGCTGACCCACGCCTTGATGGTCGGCGTGTTCCTGGTGGTGGCGCACGTCGCCATGATCTTCGGCATGATGGACCCCAGCCTGGGCGGCTATGTGCCGGAGGCGGCGGCCAGCGGCCACATGGGGCATTGAGGATGAGGACGGGCGGGGGACAGCCCCGCCCGGCTTTATGCCAGTTCCACGAATTTCAGATTTGTGGAACTGGTTTGCGGCCATTGAGGCCGCGGCCGTGCCACCCCGCAGGGGTAAACGACGCCTGCAAGGCGGCCCGAGCTTTGCGAGGGTGGGCATCGCCCACAAGCCCGCGGATGCGGGCGCCCGGCGAGGGAACTTTATTGAGTCGCGGCCTCGTCACCCGCCGTTTCGGCGGCGGTGACGATCATGTCGCCGAATTCGCGCAGATAGACCGATCCCTTGACCGTGCGCTGCACCAGCACCGACCGGCGGTCGGCGTCGTCGGTCTTGCGCTTGATCAGGCCCAGTTCCGACAGACGGTCGAGCGCGCGGGTGATGGCCGGTTTCGACACGTTCAGCGTCTGGGCCAGACCGCGCACGGTGTGCGGCGGCGGCGTCAGATAGACGGTCAGCAACAGCGCCATCTGACGGGCCGACAGGTCGGGTCCGTCGCGGCGCACGCTTTCGACGATGGCGCCACGCCACAGGTCGAGCGCCTGAACTGCCTTGAGTTGAAAACCCATTTCCCCCGGTCCGGTCATTCCGTGGACGAAATCTTTTAGCCTGTTGCGGCCGTTCCGGCAACAACACTTACGGTCGTTTGCGGAATTTCCAGAGAAGAACAGCGCACAGCCCTGAAGATTTGATTAACTCCCGAACCGTTTCGTGATCATTGCGTACAAAGCGCGCAGCGCCATGGCCTCGCCGCCATCGGGACGGCCGGGGCGCGACGCGGGATTCCACGCCATGATGTCGAAATGAGCCCACGGGATTCCCGGCCCGACGAATTCCTGCAAGAACAGGGCGGCGGTGATGGCCCCGGCATAGGGGCCGTCGGACACGTTGTTCAGATCGGCCACCTTGCTGTCCAGCATGCGGCGATAGGGCTTGTGCAGCGGCAACCGCCACAGCGGGTCGCCCTGCACCTCGGCGGCGGCGGCCAGATCGGCGGCCAGGGTATCGTCGTTGCAGAACAGCGTGGCGATTTCGGTGCCGAGCGCGGTGCGCGCCGCGCCGGTCAGGGTCGCCATGTCGATCAGCAGCGCCGGGTTTTCCGCCGATGCTTCCCACAACAGGTCGGACAGCACCAGGCGTCCCTCGGCGTCGGTATTGCCCACTTCGACGGTCACGCCCTTGCGGGTGGCCAGCACGTCCAGCGGCCGCATGGCATCGCCCGACACGGAATTTTCCACCGCGCCGATCAGCACCCGCAGCCGCACCGGCAGTCCGGCGTCCATGATCATGGACGCCAGGCCAAGGACGTGGGCGGCGCCGCCCATGTCCTTCTTCATCAGTTTCATGGAGCCCGAGGGCTTGAGGTCCAGGCCGCCGGAATCGAAGCACACCCCCTTGCCCACCAGGGTGACGCGCGGCGCGTCCTCGGCGCCCCAGGTCAGGTCCACCATGCGCGGCTGGCGATGGGCGGCGGCGGCGCGGCCGACGGCGTGGATGGACGGGTAATTCTCGGTCAGCAGGCCGTCGCCCACCACCACCCGCACGGTGGCGCCATGGCGGGCGGCCAGCGCCTCGGCGGCGGCGGCCAGTTCGGCCGGCCCCAGATCGGCGGCGGGGGTGTTGATCAGGTCGCGCACCAAGCCGGTGGCTCCGACCACCCGCTCGACCCAGCCGCGCTCGGCGTTGTCGGGCCATGCCAGCCGGGGCCAGTCCTTGGCCGGGCGGCTTTTGTAGCGGCCGAAGGCATAGGTGGCCAACGCCCAGCCCATGGCCGCCCAACTGGCGTTGCGCGCCGACAGCGGCGTGGCAATGCGATAGGTGCCGGGCGGCAGCTTGGCGGGCAAGGCGGCCCAGCCCCAGGGATCGTCCGCATCCGGGGCGCCGACCAGCACCAGTTCCATCCCGCCGTCCAGCGCCGGAACCGGGCAGAGCTGCCCGGCCTCGCCGGTGAAGCCGTTGGCCTGGGTCCAGGTCCGCACATGGGCGGGCTGCGCCGCCGCCCAGCCGTCGAACTCGGCCTTGGCCACCGGGATCAGGTCGATTGCCGCCGCGTCTTGCTCCACCACATGCTTCAGCACCGTCCACATCCTTTCGCCGTGACATCGCAGGCGGCAACAATGGCGCAGTGCGCGCATGTTGGAAAGTCCGGCTTGCGGCCATGGGCGTCAGCGGCAATCATGCCGGTCGGTTCCATTCGTCCGGAGGCTTCCCATGCCCGCCCCCATGACCCTGGTCATCGGCACCAAGCGTTTTTCGTCGTGGTCGTTGCGGCCGTGGCTGGCCGCCAAGATGGCCGGGGTCGAATTCGACGAGGTGCTGATCGCCCTGCGCCAGCCGGACACCAAGGCGGAAATCCTCAAGCATTCGCCGTCGGGCAAGGTGCCGTGCCTGATCCATGGCGGTCTGGCGGTGTGGGATTCCCTGGCCATCTGCGAATATCTGGCCGAATTGCACCCGACCCTGTGGCCCGAGGGGCGCGAGGCCCGCGCGGTGGCGCGGGCGGCGTCGGCGGAAATGCATTCCGGCTTCCCCAATTTGCGCAACGTCTGCTCCATGGATATCGGCGCGGTCACGCCGCTGGCCGAGGTGCCGCCCGAGGTTCAGGCCGAGGTGGATCGCATCCAGGCGCTGTGGGCCGATTGCCGCGCCCGTTTCGGCGCCAAGGCGGGGGGGCCGTTCCTGTTCGGCCGCTTTTCCATCGCCGACGCCATGTACGCGCCGGTGGTCAGCCGCTTCACCACCTTCGCCATCAAGATGGATGCGGTGTCGCAGACCTATTGCGACGCCATCTGGTCGCTGCCCGCCATGCAGGAATGGAAGCAGGCGGCGATCGAGGCGTAGGTTTTCTGGGGGCTGATCGCGGTCTTTACCGTCATGCCCGCGTGCGGCGCCGCGTGGATCGCCGGGTCAGGCCCGGCGATGACGGCAGAACAGGGTGGGAATATTCCCTATTTCCACAGATACAGCGCGCCCAGCACCGCCACCAACACCCAGGGCAGCCAGCCGGGCAGGCTTTTGCGGCGGCCTTCGCCGCGCATGGCGGCGACGGTGTCGGGGTGCAGTTTCAGGCCGCCGCTCAGCATGGCGGAATAGGTCTGTTCGGTCTGGGCCAGCAGGCGCGGCAGGCGTTCCAGGGTGGCGATGGCGCTGCCCACCGTTTCCTTGATCTTGGCCTGCGGGCCAAGGTTCTGCATCATCCAGCCCTCGATCATCGGCCGCGCCAGTTCCCACATGTTGACGCCGGGATGCAGGGTGCGGCCGACGCCTTCGGCCACCAGCATGCTTTTTTGCAGCATCAGCAATTGCGGCTGGGTCTGCATGGCGAATTGTTCGGTGATCTTGAACAACTGGCCCAGCAGCTTGGCGATGGAAATCTCGTGCAGCGGCTTGCCCATGATCGGCTCGGCGATGGAGCGGCAGGCCTGGGTGAAGGTTTCGACGTTCTTGTCGGCGGGCACCCAGCCCGCTTCGAAATGCACTTCGGCGGCGCGGCGGTAATCGCCGGTCAGGAAGCCGATCAGCATCTCGCCCAGATGGCGGCGGGTGGTCAGATCGACGCGGCCCATGATGCCGAAATCCACGGCGATCAGGTTGCCGTTGAAATCCACGAACAGATTGCCGGGATGCATGTCGGCATGGAAGAAGCCGTCGCGGAACACCATGTTGAAAAACGCTTCGGCGGCCTTTTGCAGCACGTCGTCCAGCGACAATCCCGCATCGACCATGGCCTGCGTCTCGTCCACCGGAATGCCGGTGATGCGTTCCAGGGTCAACACCCGGCGGGCGGTGCGGGTCCAGTCGATGTCGGGCACGCGGAAGCTGTCGTCGCCCGCGAAATTCTCGGCCATCTCGGCGGCGGCGGCGGCCTCGAAGCGCAGATCCATCTCCAGATGGATGCTTTCCTCGAAGGTATCGACGCTTTCCACCATGCGCAGGCGGCGCAGCTTGGGCTGGGTCAGCTCGACCCATTCCGCCAGCCAGCGCAACAGGTCGATGTCGCGTTTGAACGCGGCCTCGACACCGGGGCGCAGCACCTTGACCGCCACTTCGCGGCCGTCCTTGGTCACGGCGAAATGCACCTGGGCGATGGAGGCGGCGGCGACCGAGACGTCGTCGAAGCTGGCGAACACCTCGTCGATGGGGGCGTCCAGCTCTTCCTCGATGATGGCGCGGGCCTCCAGCGCCGGGAACGGCGGCAGCCGGTCCTGAAGATCGGACAGATCGGCCGCCATCTCGTCGCCCAGCAGATCGGCGCGGGTGGAAAGCGCCTGGCCCAGCTTGATGAAGGTCGGCCCCAACTCGCTCAGCGCGGCGGCCAGACGCTGGCCGGGGCGCAGCGGGCTGGTGCTGTCGCGGCCCAGCCGCAACGCCTTGGCCGCCAACTGCGCCAGCGGCAGATCGACCGCATCCAGCGCGTCATGGCGGGCCAGCACGCGGGCGATGGTATAGAGGCGGTTGAGGTTGCGTAGGGACCGCAGCATGCGATTACAACCGCCAGCCCGAGTGGATGGCGGCGATGCCGCCGGACAGGTTGCGGACCTCGACCCGTTCGAAACCGGCGGCGCGGACCATCTCGGCCATTTCTTCCTGCGGCGGGAACTTGCGGATGCTTTCCACCAGATATTGATAGGCTTCGGCATTGCCCGTCACCATGCCGCCGACCTTGGGCAGCACGTTGAAGGAATACATGTCGTAGAACTCGCGCAGGCCCGGCACCACCACCTTGGAGAATTCCAGGCACATGAAGCGGCCGCCGGGCTTCAACACGCGGTAGGCTTCGGCGATGGCGCGGTCCCAATGGGTGACGTTGCGCAGGCAGAAGGCGATGGTGTAGCGGTCCACCGAACGGCTGGCCACCGGCAGGCATTCGGCGTTGCCGCACACCCAGGCCAGATCACCGGTCAGGTTGCGGTCGAACGACCGGTCGCGGCCGACCGCCAGCATTTCCTTGTTGATGTCGCAGACCAGGGCCGGGCCGCCGCCGCGCTTCTTCCAGCCGAAGGCGATGTCGCCGGTGCCGCCGCCCACGTCCAGCAGGGTCTGGTCGGGGCGCGGGCGCAGCCAGTCCAGGAACGACGCCTTCCACAGCCGGTGAACGCCGACGCTCATCAGGTCGTTCATCAGGTCGTACTTGGACGCGACGGAATCGAACACCTCGCGCACCAGCGAGGCTTTTTCCTCCTCGCGCACGGTCTTGAAGCCGAAATGGGTCTGGCCGTCTTGGCCTGGAATCTGGGTATCGGTCATGGTGGCCGCACCTTACCCCAACCGCGCCCGCCTTGCCAGAGCTAGGGATTGGGCGGCGCGATGGCCGAAATGGCGTTGCGCAATGCGTCGATGGCGGCCAGGGCGTCGCGGATGTCGGCGGGCATGATGCCCATGCCGCTTTCCAGGTCGGGATAGCGGGTGGCGGTACCCCAGGGCGTGAAATCCGCAAGCGCCGCTGCCGTCATCGCCATGACGGGCAGAGCGTCGGCGACAAGGCGCCCCAGATGCTCGAGATCGTGGCTGCGGGGAACGGGGCGCGCGGCGGCGGCCAGCAGTGCCTTCAACAGTTTCTCCGCCGCTTGCTGGCAATGATAGGCGGCGGGGTCGAGCAACGGCGGTTCGGCGGCCAGCAGCAGCGCGGCGCCGCGCCGGTCTTCGTCGGCCTTGGCGATCCAGCGAAGCGCCTCGGACCATTGGTGGGGGTCAATGCCGTTCATAGACCACCACGCCCTCGCGCAGCACGGTGTCGGCAAAGGACCCGGCGGCACGGGACCGCTCCGCCAGCACACTCTCGCGGCAGGGGATGATGTCCACGGCGCCACCATAACCGCGACGGGCCTGGGCGCGGCGGCGCCATGACAACGCCTCGGGCGGGGCGTCGTCGTCCAGCACCACCAGCAGATCCAGGTCGCTGTCGGCGGCGGCTTCGCCCCGCGCCGTGCTGCCGAACAGCACCACGCGTCGGGGGGCGTACACCTCGACGATGGATTTCAGCAGGGAATCGGGCACGGCGGTCATGGCCCGAGGGTACCCCAACCGCGCCCGCCTTGCCAGAGCATGCGCGGCTTCGCCTTTGACGACTTTCCCTCGCCGGGCGCACCCATCCGGGCGCGTGGCCGCTCGCTCAATGCTCGCCGGAACCCTAGGCTTCACATTTCAAGCCTGGGGTTCTAGGCTGCTGGCATGCCCGAGCTTCCCGAAGTCGAGACCGTCGCCCGGGGGCTGGCCGCCGTGTGGGAGGGCCGTACCCTGGCCCGCATCACCTGTCGCCGCCCCGATCTACGCAAACCCCTGCCGCCGGATTTCGCCCGGCGCCTGGAAGGCCGCGTCATCCAGACTGTCGGCCGCCGCGCCAAATACCTGCTGGTGCGGTTGGACGGCGGGCTGGTGATGCTGGGCCATCTGGGCATGTCGGGCCGCATGGTCATCACCCGTGGCCGCAACGAACCGCCGGGACCGCACGACCACGTGGAATTCGTCACCGCCGACGGCACCACCGTCACCTATTGCGACCCGCGCCGCTTCGGCCTGCTGGATCTGTGCGACGCGGCTGTTCTGGACGCCCATCCGCTGCTGGCCGGGCTGGGGCCGGAGCCGCTGGACGATGCCTTCACCGATACCGTGCTGGCCGACCGTCTGGCCGGGCGGGCGACGCCCGTCAAGGCGGCGCTGCTGGATCAGAAGATCGTCGCCGGGCTGGGCAATATCTACGTGTCGGAAAGCCTGTTCCGCGCGGGCATCCTGCCGACCCGCGCGGCGGCGTCGTTGACGGGCGCCGAAATCGCCCTTCTGGTGCCCGCCATCAAGGACGTGCTGGGCGCCGCCATCGCCGCGGGCGGGTCGTCACTCAAGGATCACGTGCAGCCGACCGGCGAGCTGGGGTACTTCCAGCATTCCTTTGCCGTCTACGACCGCGAGGGGGAAAAGTGCCCGGATTGCACCTGCGACACCGCCAGCACCGGCGGCGTCCGGCGCATCGTCCAGGCCGGGCGCTCCACTTTCTACTGTGCGTCAAAACAACGTTGATGTTATAGCCCAGGGTGCCATGCGGACCTTACTCACACTCTTCATCGCCCTTGCGCTGGGGCTCGGCTGGGGGCTGGACGCCCGGGCCGAGGGATTCCTTGGCGTGTACGAGGACCTGCCGCTCGCACCCGGTCTGACCGAGGTGGAGGGCTCGGGCCTGTCCTTCGACAGTCCCGGCGGCCGGATCATCGAGGGCTATGCAAAAGGAGCGGTCAAAGCCGCCGACATCCTGAAATTCTATGCCGCCACCCTGCCCCAGTTGGGCTGGACGCGCGAATCCGACCTGCTGTACCGCCGCGAGGCGGAGGTGTTGAAGATCGACACCGAGGCGGATGGCCGCGCGCTGGTGGTCCATTTCACCATTTCTCCGGAATGACCGGATAGGGGAGACCCACTGATGCCGTTCGAGAACATTACCGTCGAAACCCGGGGCCAGGTCGGCCTGATCACCCTGAACCGCCCCAAGGCGCTGAACGCCCTGTGCGCCGCCCTGATCCGCGAGCTGGGCCAGGCCCTGGACGCCTTCGAGGCCGATGCCGAGATCGGCGCCATCGTGCTGACCGGTTCGGAAAAGGCGTTCGCCGCCGGTGCCGACATCAAGGAAATGGCCTCCAAGTCCTACATGGACGCCTATCTGGAAGACTTCATCACCAACGGCTGGGAACGCGTCACCACGTGCCGCAAGCCGGTGATCGCCGCCGTGGCCGGTTACGCCCTGGGCGGCGGCTGTGAAATGGCCATGATGTGCGACTTCATCCTGGCCGCCGACAACGCCAAGTTCGGTCAGCCGGAAATCACCATCGGCACCATTCCCGGTGCCGGCGGCACCCAGCGCCTGACCCGCGCCGTGGGCAAGTCCAAGGCCATGGAAATGGTGCTGACCGGCCGCATGATGGACGCCGCCGAGGCCGAGCGCGCCGGTCTGGTGTCGCGCATCGTCCCGGCCGCCGACCTGCTGGAAGAGGCGCTGAAGGTGGCCGAGCGCATCGCCTCCATGTCGCGCCCCATCGTCTACATGGCCAAGGAAGCGGTGAACGCCGCCTTCGAAACCACCCTGGCCCAGGGCGTGCACCTGGAGCGCCGCCTGTTCCAGTCGGCCTTCGCCACCGAGGACCAGAAGGAAGGCATGGCCGCCTTCGCCGAAAAGCGCAGCCCGGCCTTCAAGAACCGTTAGACCGTGATGCAGAAAATCTGCATCACGTATTGCCCCTCGCCGGGCGCGGGCATCCGCCCGCTTGGCCGCGCCCGCAATGGGCGCAGGAGCGGCGCGCCTCAGATTAAAGGCGCGCTGCTCTAAGCCTGATGCCCATGGAAAAGCCCCGCCGGAACCGGCGGGGCTTTTTTCATGCCCGGTCCCGCGTCATCCGGCGCGCCGCCAGCGGCAGGGTCAGCACCAATCCGGCCAGCCGCGATGCGGCGGCCAAGGGCGCGGATGCGCCCGCCCGGCGAGGGACTTTGACTAATGATTATGGCGGTGGTGGATGTCGGGGTAATGGGGGTGGCGGTGCACCAGGCGCGGGTGGGCGTGGGCGTGGCTGTGCGGCAGGGCGGGGTCCGGGCCGTCATGGCCGTGCTGGTGATGGTCGTCGTGGCGGTGGGGGTGATCGTGCTCCAGCGCCTCGTGCACGTGGTCGTGGGCGTGGTCCTCGGTCAGATGCAGGTACAGGCCCAGCGCCATCAGCAGCCCGGCGGCGGCCAGCAGCGGCGTCGGCGCCTCGCCCAGCACCAGCACCGCCAGCACGGCGCCGACGAACGGCGCGGTGGAGAAATAGGCGCCGGTGCGGGCGGTGCCCAGGCCGCGCAGCGCCAGCACGAACAGCACCAGCGACAGGCCATAGGCGCCCAGGCCCAGGGCGCCCGCCGCCAGCATCACCGGTCCGGCGGGCAGGGCTTGCCCGGCGGCCAGCGCCAGGCCCGTGTTGACGGCACCCGCAATCAGGCCCTTGATCAGCGCGATCTGCACCGGGTCGCCCGCCGAGATCTTGCGGGTCAGGTTGTTGTCGATGGCCCAGGCCAGACAGGCCCCGGCGATGGCCGCCAGACCCCAGCCGCCGCCGCTGGCGCCGTCCTGCCACGACAGCAGCGCGGCACCGGCCAGGATGGCGGCGGCGCCCACCAGCAGGCGGCGGTCCACGTTCTCGCGGAACACCACCCAGGCCAGAGCCAAAGTGAAGACGCCTTCCAGATTGAGGGCCAAGGCGGCGCTGGCCGCCGGGGTGTGGGCCAGACCGACCATCATCAGCACCGGCCCGGCGATGCCGCCCGCCAGCACCGCCGTCGCCAGCCACGGCCAATCGGCGCGGGCCAGGGCGCCGCCCTGGCGCGGCAGCAAGGGGCGCAGCACCAGCAAGCCGACGCCCGAGCCCAGATACAGCAGCCCGGCCAGCAGCCACGGGTCCACATGGCCCAACAGCAGCTTGGCCAGTGGCGCCGAGGCGCCGAACAGCAGGGCCGAGGCCAGGGCGCAGGCGATGCCGGCGCGCATCACAGCGGCTCGATGTCGCCTTGCGCCTCGTCGGCCAGGGCCTGGGCGGCGAAATCCTGGACCCGGCCCTCGGCGATGGCGGCGCGCAGACCGCGCATGGTGTCCTGATAGAACTGGATGTTGTGCCAGGTCAGCAGCATCGGCCCCAGAATTTCTTCCGAGCGGATCAGGTGATGCAGATAGGCGCGCGAGTAATTGCGGCAGGCCGGGCAGGCGCAATCCTCGGATAGCGGGCGCGGGTCGTCCTGGTGGCGGGCGTTGCGCAGATTGACCGTGCCGCGTCGGGTGAACGCCTGGGCGGTGCGGCCCGAGCGGGTGGGCATGACGCAATCGAACATGTCGACGCCGCGCAGCACGGCGCCGATGATGTCGCTGGGCTTGCCCACGCCCATCAGATAGCGCGGCCGGTCGGTGGGCAGCAGCGGCGTGGTGAAATCCAGGGTCTGGAACATCAGTTCCTGACCCTCGCCCACCGCCAGACCGCCGATGGCATAGCCGTCAAAGCCGATACCGCGCAGCGCCTCGGCCGATTCGGCGCGCAAATCCTGATAAATTCCGCCCTGGACGATGCCGAACAGGCCATAGCCGGGACGCTCGACAAAGGCGTCGCGCGACCGCCGCGCCCAGCGCATGGACAGGCGCATGCTGTCGGCGGCCTGCTCATGGGTGGCGGGGAAGGGGGTGCATTCGTCGAACGCCATGGTGATGTCGGCATCCAGCAGGTGCTGGATCTGCATGGAGCGTTCCGGGGTCAGCAGATGGCGCGAGCCGTCGATGTGCGACTGAAAGGCCACGCCTTCCTCGGTCATCTTGCGCAGCTTGGCCAGGCTCATGACCTGAAAGCCGCCAGAATCCGTCAGAATCGGTTCCGGCCAGTTCATGAACCGGTGCAGGCCGCCCAGCCGCCCCACCCGCTCGGCGCCGGGGCGCAGCATCAGGTGATAGGTGTTGCCCAGGATGGTCTGGGCGCCGGTGGATGCCACGCTTTCCGGCATCATGGCCTTGACCGTGGCCGCCGTGCCCACCGGCATGAAGGCCGGGGTGTCCATGGGGCCGTGCGCGGTGTGCACCCGGCCCAGGCGGGCGGCGCCGTCGGTGGCGAGCAGTTCGAAGCGGAACGCGGTCATGATCTCGGTCTCTCCTCCCCTCGCGCCCGGCGCGGGGGGAGGCCGGGAGGGGGGTAATGGCAGCGGCGATACGGGCGGCGGCAGGCCCCCACCCCAGCCCTCCCCCGGCGGCGGGGGAGGGGGAAGTCTAGCATTTCTCCAGCAAACAGGCGTCGCCGTAGGAATAGAAACGATAACCCGATGCCATGGCATGGGCATAGGCCGCCCGCATAGTGTCCAGCCCGGCGAAGGCGGACACCAGCATGAACAGGGTCGAGCGCGGCAGGTGGAAATTGGTCATCAGCACGTCCACCAGCCGGAAGCGGTAGCCCGGGGTGATGAAGATGTCGGTGGCGCCGTCGAACGGGTGCAGCACGCCATCGGCATCGGTGGCGCTTTCCAGCAGCCGCAACGAGGTGGTGCCCACCGCCACCACCCGGCGGCCCGCCGCCTTGGCGGCGTTGATGGTGGCGGCGATGTCGGCGGTGACGATGCCGCGCTCGGCATGCATCTTGTGGTCCCTGGTGTCGTCCACCTTGACCGGCAGGAAGGTGCCGGCGCCCACATGCAGCGTCACCGTCAGCCGGGTGATGCCGCGCGCGTCCAGCGCCGCCAGCAATTCGGGGGTGAAGTGCAATCCGGCGGTGGGGGCGGCCACCGCGCCCTTATGCCGGGCGAACACCGTCTGGTAATCGTCGCGGTCGGCCGCGTCCGCCTCGCCCTTGCGGATATAGGGCGGCAACGGCAGCGTGCCGTGTTCCTCCAGCGCCAGCATCAGCGCGTCGCCGGACCGGTCGAAGCGCAGCGTCACCTCGCCCGCCTCGCCTTTTTCCGCCACCTCGGCCGCGAAATCGCCGCCGAAGCGCACGACGTCGCCCAGGCGCAGCTTCTTGGCCGGACGGGCGAAGGCTTTCCAGGAATCGAGGGCGATGCGTTCGTGCAGGGTGACTTCGACCCCAGCCTCTCCGCGTGGGTCGTTTGGCGCGCCTCCGGCACGACTTCCAAACAGGCGTGCCGGAATGACCCGGGTGTCGTTGCTGACCAGCACGTCGCCGGGCTGCAACAGGGCGGGCAGGTCGCGCACATGGCTGTCTTCCAGACCGCTGGCCGCGACGTGCAGCAGCCGCGCCGCGTCGCGCGGGGTGATGGGGCGCTCGGCGATCAGGTCGCGCGGCAGCTCGAAATCGAAAAGATCGACGTCCATGGCCGGGGTGTAGGGTGCCCGCGTCCGGGCGTCAATGCTATTGTGGCTTTCCCCGGCCCACAGGAATCTTCGTCGCCATGGACCTTTACCCGCCTTTCGACGCCAACGCCTCGGGCATGCTCGAGGTGGGGGACGGCCACACCCTGTATTGGGAGGAATCGGGCAATCCCCACGGCGTGCCGGTGCTGTTCGTCCATGGCGGTCCCGGCGCCGGATGCGCCCCCACCTACCGCCGCTTCTTCGACCCGCGTTTCTGGCGGGTGGTGATGTTCGACCAGCGGGGGTGCGGCCGGTCGCTGCCCCATGCCTCGGTCGCGGACAACAATACCCCGGCGCTGGTGGCCGACATGGAATTGCTGCGCCACCTGCTGGGCATCGAACGCTGGGTGCTGTTCGGCGGCTCGTGGGGCAGCACCCTGGCCCTGGCCTACGGTCAGGCCCATCCCGAACGCGCCTTGGCCTTCGTGCTGCGCGGCGTGTTCCTGTGCCGCCCGGCCGAGATCGAGTGGTTCATGACCGGCATGGGCACCTTTTTCCCCGAGGAACGCCAGCGTTTCGCCGCCCATGTGGCCGGGGATGCCGGGCCGGAATTGCAGGCGTGGTACGCCCGCCTGACCGATCCCGATCCGGCGGTCCACCTGCCCGCCGCCCGGTTGTGGTGCGGCTACGAGGAAGCCTGCGCCCGGCTGTTGCCGCGCCCGGCCCTGGCCGGGTCGGACCCGGACGCCGCCCTGGCCATGGCCCGGCTGGAATGCCATTACATGGTGCATGGCGGCTTTCTGGCGCCGGACCAGTTGCTGCGCGACATCGACCGCATCCGCCATCTGCCCGGCGTGGTGGTGCAGGGGCGCTACGACATGGTCTGTCCGCCGGTCAGCGCCCACGATCTGGTCCGCGCCTGGCCCGCCGCGCGGCTGGTCATGGTGCCCGACGCCGGGCATTCGGCCATGGAGCCGGGCATCCGCCAGTCCCTGGTGGCGGCCATGGAGGGGCTGAAGGCGGTGGTGCGCTGAATACCGGCACGGGAATTTATCAAGAATCTTTCTAATAATGCATTTACCATACGATAAATATAGAGCTTCTCAAACGCACATTATGCCTTTAGGATGTATCTCGCTGTGACGGGTGCGCTGCGAATTGTTCACATTGCGGGTTACAGGGCGACACAAGCCGTTGCAACTCGCGGGTGGGATCAAGACGCGGACATGCGCACAATCCCAGCCAAGAGTTTATGTCTGAAGGGGGTTTGTTATGTCGCTCGCCCTTGCCGAGATCCGCAGCGTGGCGCCCTTGCGCTACAAGGTCAGCGATCCGTTCGTGGCCGAGGTCATCGCCACCGTGGCCGCCGAATTCGGTCTGTCGGAACGCGAGATGATGGTGCATTCGCGCGATCACCGCATCTGGAAGCCGCGCATGGCCGCCATGTACTACGCCCGTCTGCTGACGTCGTGCTCGTTGCCCGAACTGGGCCGGGTGTTCGGCGGTCGCAGCCATACCACCGTGTTGCGCGCCTTCCGCCGCTGCCGCGAGATGATCGACGGCGACGAGGTGTGGGCCGGCCGCATGGACCGCCTGCTGGTCAAGCTGGTGGAAAAGATCGTCACGCCGCGCGGCTGATCGCGTGAGCGGGGGCGGAGGCTTTTCCGCCCGCGCCCCAGCGCCCTGTGCCGTGTCCGCGCGATTTCCGCGAGGACGCGGCGGCGGCTGGTGATACATTGTGTCACAAGCCGCCATGGTTTGCGATTTGACGCCTTACCCTGGCTGGTGCTCATTATGCACAGATCGGCCGTTTGGGGGCGGTAGCATGGCGCATATCGTTGTTGTAGAGGACGAATCCTCGCTCCGGGCGGATTTGGTGGAATACCTGTCCGCCTGTGGCCATGCCGTCACCGGATGCGGCGACGGTGTCGAACTGGACGTGGCGCTGGCCCGTCAGCCCGCCGACATCATCATCCTGGACGTCAACCTGCCCGGCGAGGATGGTTTCTCCATCGCCAAACGGCTGCGCGACCATTCCGACGTCGGCATCATCATGCTGACGGCGCGCGGCGTGAACGTGGACCGCGTGGTCGGGCTGGAAATCGGCGCCGACGTCTATCTGGTCAAACCCATCGAATTGCGCGAACTGGAAGCCCAGGTGCGGACCCTGGCCCGCCGCCTCAAGGTGTCGGGCTCGCCCGTCGCCGCCCCGGCCGCCGCCCCGGGCATGGCCGTCGCCAGCGCGTCCGCCGCCGCCGGGTGGATCTATGATCAGGTGGCGTGGGCATTGCTGTCGCCCAAGGGCGGCGCGCTGAAGCTGACCGCCAACGAACGGGTCTTCGTCAACCTGCTGGTCGAACGCCCGGGCGAGCCGGTGTCGCGCGCCGACATCTTCCGCGCCCTGGGCAAGCGGGAATGGGACGTGGGCGACCGTTCGGTGGATTCCATGGTGCGCCGCCTGCGCGCCAAGGGCGAGGAAGTGCTGGGCCACCCCCTGCCCATCGAGGCGGTGCATGGGACCGGCTATGCCTTCGCCGCGCCGGTGATCCTGCGCTGATGGCGCGCGAGGGCAAACTCTCGCTCAAGGTTCGCGGCGCCGCCCCCGCCGCCGCGATGGATTCCGCGCCGTGGCGGGTGCTGGTGGTGGACGACGACGATCAGGTCCACGCCATGACCCGGGTGCTGCTGCGCGATTTCAGCTTCGATGGCCGTGGCTTCGACATGGTATCGGCGGCCAGCGCCGCCGAGGCCGGGCGCATCCTGGCCGCCCAGCCCGACATTCCGGTGGTGCTGCTGGACGTGGTGATGGAAAGCCCCGATGCCGGTCTGCGGCTGGTGCGCCACATCCGCGACGAATTGGGCAACACCCATGTGCGCATCATCCTGCGCACCGGCCAGCCCGGCGAGGCGCCGGAACGCGACGTGGTGCTGGCCTATGACATCAACGATTACAAATCCAAGGCAGAGCTGACGGCGCAGAAGCTGTTCACCGCCCTGGTGGGCGCGGTGCGGTCGTGGCGCGACATCGCCACCATCGCCCGGCTGAATGCCGAGATGGGGGCGCTGAACGCCTCGCTGGAAAGCAAGGTGGTCGAACGCACCGCCCAGCTCGAGGAAAAAAGCGAGGCTCTGGCCCTGGCCCGCGACCGCGCCGAACTGGCGCTGACCCGCGAAACCGAGGCCAAACAGCAATTGCGCCAGTTCCTGTCCATGGTCAGCCACGAATTCCGCACGCCGCTGGCCATCGTCGATTCGGCGGCGCAGATGCTGATGATGCGGGCGGAAAAAGCCGACACCACCATGTTGCCGCGCCTGGAAACCATCCGCGGCGCGGTGCAGCGCCTGGTGGACCTGATCGCCACCTGCCTGGCCGACGAGCAACTGGAATCCGGCCGCATCGTCATGCAGGAAAAGGCGTTGGATCTGATGCCGATCCTGGATGCCGCCATGGACCACCACCGCACCGCCTCGCCGGGGCGCGAGCTGACCCTGGCGCTGGAACGGCTGCCGCCGGTATGGGGCGATGGCGGCCTGCTGGGGCTGGTGTTCAACAATCTGGTGGGCAACGCCCTGAAATATTCCGAGGGCGCGGTGGAAATCTCGGCCCGGCCCGAACATGACGGCATTCTGGTGCAGGTGCGCGACCACGGTATCGGCATCCCGGCCGAGGATCTGCCGCGCATCTTCGAACGTTTCTTCCGCGCCGCCAACGCCCACAAATTCGCGGGCTCGGGCATCGGCCTGCACATGGTCCGCCAGATCGTCGAGATGCATGGCGGCACCATCGCCGTGGACAGCCGGGTCGGGCGCGGCTCCATCTTCTCGGTACGGCTGCGCGCCGCCCCACGGGAAAGGGACTAGGCCATGCCGCGTGTCCTGCTCGCCCTGTTGCTGCTGTGCCTGCCGCTGGCCGCCCGCGCCGCCGAACTGGTGCTGGCGGTGGGCCGCGACCTGCCGCCCTATGTGATGGTCGAGGATTGGCGCGGCCTGGAATACGACATCGTGCGCGAGGCCCTGGCGCTGGAGGGGCACAGCGTCAAGCCCAAGTTCATGGCTTTCGTCCGCGTGCTGAAGGAAATGGACGGCGGGCTGGTGGACGCCGCCATGACCATGCGCCCCGATTCCGGGGTCAAGGCGTTCTATTCCGACAGTCACGTCACCTATCGCAACGCGGTTCTGACCCTGGCGTCGCGCGATCTGACGGTGACGCGACCGTCCGATCTGGCGGGCAAGTCGGTTCTGGCTTTCCAGAACGCCACCCATTACCTGGGGCCGGAATTCCGCGCCATGGCCGCAAGCAACCCCACTTACCGCGAGGAAGCGCGCCAGGCCATGCAGCCGCTGCTGCTGTATCTGGGCCGGGTGGATGCGGTGGTGTCGGACCGTTTTATTTTCGGCTGGTTCGCCCGTGATCCCGAGGTGGCAGGCCGCATCGACGCCACCCAGGCGTTGCGCGTGCACCCGATCTTTCCGCCCACCGAATACAGCGTGGCGTTCCGCGACGCCGCCCTGCGCGACAGTTTCAATCGCGGCCTGCGCAAGCTGCGCGAATCCGGCGGCTATGGCCGCATCGTCGAACGTTATTCGTCCCATCTGAAATTGGAGGGCGGCGGTTGAACCGGTTCATTCCGCCGTGTATGACCATGGCATCCTGTTGCAAGGAAGGTCTGTCGTGACGATCCCTGCCGAGCGGCTGGCGCCGCATTACCGCGCGTTCAAGGGCATGTTGGACGAACGCGGCATCCTGTTCTCGTTCTCGGGCTATCTGTCCGAGGGCATCCTGTATTCCCTGGGCGACACCCTGCGTCAGAAGATGACGCTGGACGACACCGACGTGACCACCATCAAGAAGGTGTTCTCGGTGTTCATCGAACAGGCGCAGAACATCATCCGCTATTCGGCGGAAAAGGTGCTGGGCAATTTCGGCAAGTCGGTGGAACTGTCCTCGGGGATGGTGACGATCGGCACCGAGAACGGCCGCTTCTTCATCGTCTGCGCCAACACCATCCTGGAAGAGGATGTTCCCCGGCTGAAACAGCGCCTGGAAACTCTCCAAAGAATGGACAAGGACGAGATCAAGGCTTACTACAAAGAGCAATTGCGGGAAGCTCCGGACGAGAAGAGCCGTGGCGCCACCATCGGGCTGATCGAGATCGCCCGGCGGGCCAGCGAGCCGATCCAGTTCGATTTCGAACGGATCGAGGACGACAAGTTCTTCTTCTGTCTTAAAGTTTCCATCTGAGGGGGATCATGGAAAACCTGATGATCGCCGCCACCGAGCGTTCGCCCGAGGTGGAATTCGACTTCGCCGCCGGCCGTCTGTCGCTGAAGGGCGAGTCTTATCCCGAGGACGCCTCGGCCGTGTTCGGCCCCATCTTCGCCGCGCTGGAACAGTTCCTGGCCGACGCGGCGGGGCGCCAGATCCGCTTCGACTTCAACCTGATCTATTTCAACAGCTCCAGCGCCAAGGCGCTGATGAACATGTTCCAGTTGCTGGAACGTGCCGCCCAGGGCGGCGTCGGCGTCGAGATCAACTGGTACTACGCCGCCGACGACGAAACCATGCAGGAATTCGGCGAGGATTTCTCGGAGGATCTGGAGCACGTCACCTTCAATCTGGTGGCGACCGAAGGCTAGCGGCCGGTGTCGGACAAGTCGTTCAACCTGTTCGACGCCGAGGAGCGGGTGCTGGCCGAGGCGGAGACGCTGCGCGAACGGCTGTCCGGGTCCGATCCCGAACTGCGCGCCGGGGTCGAGGCGCTGGCCGACGCCTATCGCCGGTCGGTGCGCGAACAGCGGCGGCTGGTCAAGGGCTCGGACCGCCTGCAACACCAATTGGCTTCGCTGAACCAGGAACTGGCCCGCCGCCGCGCCGAGGCCGAGGAGGCCCTGGCCAAGCTGCGTCAGGCCCAGGAAACCCTGGTCCAGGCAGAGAAGCTGGCGTCGCTGGGCGCGCTGGTGGGCGGCGTCGCGCACGAGATCAACACCCCGGTCGGCATCGCCCTGTCCTGTGCCTCGCATCTGGCCGACGCGACCACCCACATGCGCAAGCTGTTCGAGGCCGACGACATCGGTGTCGAGGATTTCGAGCGGTACATGGAAACCGCCGCCGACACCACCCAACTGATCCTGGGCAATTGCGAACGGGCGGCGGCGCTGATCCGCAGCTTCAAGCAGGTGGCGGTGGACCGCACCTCGGCCGAGCGGCGGCGGTTCGAACTGGCATCCTATATCGGCGAAACCCTGGCCTCGCTGAAGCCGCGCATCCGTCAGGCCGGACACCGGGTGGATATCGACTGTCCGCCCGGCCTGATGGTCGAGGGCTATCCCGGCGCGCTCAGCCAGGTGCTGACCAATTTCGTCATGAATTCCATCGTGCACGGCTATGACGAAGGGCAAAGCGGCCGCCTGACCATCGTCGTCGATCAGCCGTCGCCCGAACTGGTGCGTCTGGTCTATGCCGATGACGGCCGCGGCATCGCCGAGGAACACCGCACCCGCATCTTCGACCCGTTCTTCACCACCCGACGCGGGGCGGGCGGCACCGGGTTGGGCCTGCACATCGTCTACAATCTGGTGACGGGGCCGCTGGAAGGGCAATTGTCGGTGGACAGCGAGGCCGGGCGCGGCACCCGCTTCACCATCGTCTTCCCGCGCCATGCCTCGGGCGGGGACGTCGCGGCTTTTTAACCGGGCACCTCTGGAAAAGTCCGGAAAAGTCCCTACACTGCCCGTCACTGTTTTTTAAACCAAGGACGTGTGCCCCATGGAGTGGCTTTCCGATCCGCAAATCTGGATCAGCCTGCTGACGCTGTCGGCGCTGGAAATCGTGTTGGGCGTGGACAATCTGGTGTTCCTGGCCATCCTGGCCGACCGACTGCCCGAGGAACAGCGGCCGCTGGCCCGCAAGCTGGGCCTGGCCTTCGCCCTGCTCACCCGCCTGATGCTGCTGGCGTCGCTGGCCTGGATCGCCGGTCTGGTGGAACCGGTCTTCACCGTGTTCGGCCATCCGGTGTCGTGGCGCGACATCATCCTGATCGGCGGCGGTGTGTTCCTGCTGGCCAAGGCCACCCACGAAATCCACGCCTCGCTGGAAGGCGACGAGGACGAGGGCGGCCAGGAAGGCGGAATCGCCAAGGCGGCCAAGGCCGGGTTCCTGGCGACCATCGTGCAGATCGGCATCCTGGACATCGTGTTCTCGCTGGATTCGGTGATCACCGCCGTCGGCATGGCCAGCCAGTTGTGGGTGATGGTTGCCGCCGTGGTGGTGGCCATGGTGGTGATGCTGATCGCCTCGGGGCCGCTGGCCGAGTTCGTGTCGCGGCACCCCACGGTCAAGATGCTGGCCCTGTCCTTCCTGTTGCTGGTGGGCATGAGCCTGGTGGCCGAGGGCATGGGCGTGCACATTCCCAAGGGCTACCTGTACTTCGCCATGGGCTTCTCGGTGCTGGTCGAGGGCCTGAACCTGGCGGTCAAGCGCCGCTCCAAGGCGGTGCGGCTGCGCAACAGCCTGTAACCCCAGTCTTCACGGGGTTGTGAAACGGCCCGGCGGCGTGGTATCGAGCATTCCATGTTGGGATTGCTGAAAACGCTGCTGGGCCAGGGGCCGGACGATTCCGAGGCGGCGCGCCTGCGCGTCGCCGTCGCCGCCCTGATGGTCGAGGCCGCCACCCTGGACGGCACCTTCGACACCGCCGAGCGGGCGCGGGTGCTGGCCCTGCTGCGCCGCCGCTTCCAGCTTGACGACACCCGGGCCGCCGCCTTGCTGGCCGAGGCCGAGACGGTTCAGGACCGCGCCGCCGGGCTGGAGGGCCTGACCCGCATCGTCAAGAACGCGCTTGACCATGATCAGCGGGTCGAAGTGCTGGAAATGCTATGGGAAGTGGTCTACGCCGACGGTCGGTTGCACGATTACGAAGCGAACCTGCTTCGTCGGCTGGCCGGTTTGGTGTATGTGTCCGATCAGGACGCCGGAGCGGCGCGCAAGCGCGCCCTGGCGCGCATGGATTCCGAGGGCTGAGGCGTCCCCGCCCGGACAAGCCCCCGCAGGCTGGAGAGGATCATGGCTTACGTCGTTACCGAGAACTGCATCAAGTGCAAGTACCAGGATTGTGTCGAGGTCTGCCCGGTGGATTGCTTCTACGAGGGCGAGAACTTCCTGGTCATCAACCCCGATGAATGCATCGATTGCGGCGTGTGCGAGCCGGAATGCCCGGCCGAGGCCATCTTCCCCGATTCCGACCCCAAGGCCGCCGATTGGATGGGTCTGAACCGCGAATACGCCGAGAAGTGGCCCAACATCACCAAGAAGGGCGACGCCCCGGCCGACGCCGCCGACTGGAACGGCAAGCCCGGCAAGGCCAGCCTGCTGTCGACGGAACCGGCCAAGCGCTGATTCCCGAATAGGGTCAAGACCTTAGCGAAAGCCCGCTCCCTCTTTCGAGGGGGCGGGCTTTTTCGCTGGTTCTTAACGGCCGCTTCGTGGTACAAGTTCCAGTCCGTCGAACTCTGCCGACGGGCAGCCTGGACGGCCCTTTGCCGCCCCCAAGTGACCAATATCGTAATGCGAGTAAACCCCCGCCCGTCGTGGACGTGGTCGGCGCGCCTTTCTGTTTTCCGGCGTCCGGCCCTGTGCACGCGGCGGCTTTCGAGGGAAGTGATCAGATGTCGAGCGTTTCTTTCGCCGAAGGTGATTACGTGGTGTATCCGACCCATGGCGTTGGCCAGGTCGTCTCCATCGAGAACCAGGAAATCGGCGGCATGAAGCTGCAACTTTTCGTGATCACCTTCGACCGCGACCGCATGACCCTGCGCGTGCCGGTGGCCAAGGCCACCAAATCCGGCCTGCGCAAGCTGTCGTCGCGTTCGGTGATGGACACCGCCCTGTCCACCCTGAAGGGCCGCGCCAAGGTCAAGCGGACCATGTGGTCGCGCCGCGCCCAGGAATACGAGGCCAAGATCAATTCCGGCGATCCCGTGTCCATCGCCGAAGTGGTGCGCGACCTGCACCGCAACGCCAATCAGCCCGACCAATCCTATTCCGAACGCCAGATCTACGAGGCGGCGCTGGAACGCCTGGCCGCCGAACTGGCCGCGGTCGAGCGCATCGACACCGCCGCCGCCAGCGACAAGCTGGTGCAGTTGCTGGATGCCGCCTGAGACTGCTGTCCCGGTCGGGAATTGAACGCGCAAGGCGGCCCCCGGGCCGCCTTGCTGCTTTGCAGCGTTGACGCAATCCGCCGGTCCTGCGACCATGGCCGCTCAACCGGGGGATATCCGTGTCCGAAGCCAATGTTTTCGCCACTCTGCGCGGGTCCGGGCGCATCTGGGCGATCGCCGCCATTCATGGCGAGGTCGAGCGTCTGCGTGCCCTGCATGCCCGTCTGGCGCAGGACGCGCGCGCGGGCGACCAGATCGTCTATCTGGGCGACACCCTGGGCTATGGCGAGAACGTGCGCGACACCATCGACGAGGTGCTGCTGTTCCGCCGCCGCTTCCTGTCGTTGCCCGATGTCGAGGTGGATGACGTGGTCTTCCTGCGCGGCGCCCAGGAAGAGATGTGGCAGAAGCTGCTGCAACTGCAATTCGCCCCCAATCCGTCGGAAGTGCTGAAATGGATGGTCGAGCACGGCATCGGCCCGACCATCGCCGCCTATGGCGGCAGCATCGACGAGGGTCTGTCGGCCGCGCGCGAGGGCGTGCTGGCCCTGACCCGCTGGACCGGGCAGTTGCGGCAGAACATGCGCAATTTCGACGGTCATACCGCGCTGATGGGGGTGCTGAAGCACGCCGCCTTCACCGAGGACCATTCCCTGCTGTTCGTCCATGCGGGCATCGACCCGACCCGGCCGCTGTCGGCGCAGATGGATGCCTTTTGGTGGGGCTCGGCCGGGTTCGAATTGCTGGACGCGCCCTATGGCGATTTCAAGCTGGTGGTGCGCGGGTCCGACCGCCGTCGCGGCGGCGTGCGGGTGGGGGCCTATTCCGCCACCCTGGATTCCGGCGCCGGTTTCGGCGGCACCCTGACCTGTGCCTGCTTCGGCGCCGACGGCCAGATGGTGCAGATGCTGGAAGCGTAGCGCCCTACGCTTCCGCCAGTTCCGCCGTCAGGCGTTCCTGCAATGCCGCCGCCTCCTGCTGCTTCGCCCACATCTCGGCATAGCGCCCGCCGCGTTCCAGCAACTCGGCGTGGCGGCCGCGTTCGGCGATGCGGCCCTGTTCCAGCACGATGATCTCGTCGCAATCCACCACGGTGGACAGGCGGTGGGCGATGATCAGGGTGGTGCGGTCCTGCGACACTTCGCGCAAGGACGCCTGGATTTCCTTTTCCGTGCCGGTGTCCAGCGCGCTGGTGGCTTCGTCGAACAACAGGATGGCCGGGGCCTTCAGGATGGTGCGGGCGATGGCGACGCGCTGTTTCTCGCCGCCCGACAGTTTCAGGCCGCGTTCGCCGACCTTGGTGTCGTAGCCTTCGGGCAGGGTCTGCACGAAATCGTGGATGCGGGCCAGCCGCGCCGCCCGCTCGATCTCTTCCTGGCTGGCGCCGGGGCGGCCATAGGCGATGTTGTAGCGGATGGTGTCGTTGAACAGCACGGTGTCCTGGGGGACGATGCCGATGCTGTCGCGCAGGGATTTCTGGGTCACGGCGCGGATGTCCTGGCCGTCGATGGTGACGCGGCCGGAACTGGCGTCGTAAAAGCGGAACAGCAGGCGCGAGATGGTGCTTTTGCCCGCGCCGGACGGGCCGACGATGGCGACGCGGTGGCCGGCCGGCACGGTGAAGTCCACGCCCCTGAGGATCGGCCGCTCGGGGGTATAGGCGAAGCCCACGGCTTCGAAGCGGATCTCGCCGCCCCGTACCGCCAGGGGCGGCGCGCCGGGGCGGTCGGTGATCTCGGCATCGGCGTCCAGCAGGGTGAACATGGCCTCCATGTCGGTCAGCGACTGCTTGATCTCGCGGTAGACGAAGCCCAGGAAGTTCAGCGGCAGGTACAACTGCACCAGATAGGCGTTGACCAGCACGAAATCGCCCACGGTCATGGAGCCGTCGGCGACGCCTTGCGCCGCCATGATCATCACCGCCGTCAGGCCGATGGCGATGATGGCGCCCTGGCCGATGTTCAGCAGCGACAGCGTCACCTTGCTTTGCACCGCCGCCTGTTCATAGCGGCACAGCGCCTTGTCGTAGCGCGCCGCCTCGTGTTCCTCGTTGCCGAAATACTTCACTGTCTCGAAGTTCAGCAGCGAATCGATGGCCTTGGTGCTGGCCTCGGAATCGGTTTCGTTCATGGTGCGGCGGTACTTGGTCCGCCACTCGGTCACGAACAGGGTATAGGCGATGTAGATCACGATGGTGACGAACGTCACCAGGGCGAAGGCCGGGCTATACAGCTTGGCCAGCACCAGCGTCACCAGGGCGATTTCCAGCAGGGTCGGCAGGATGTTGAACAGCATGAAGTTCAACAGGAACTCGATGCCCTTGGTGCCGCGTTCGATGGCGCGGCTGACGCCGCCGGTCTGGCGGTCCAGGTGAAAGCGCAGGGCCAGGCCGTGCAGATGGCGGAACACCTGAAGACCGACGGCGCGGATGGCGCGCTGGCCGACCTTGGCGAAGGCCATGTCGCGCAATTCGGCGAAGGTGCCCGCCGCGATGCGGGCGAAGCCATAGGCCAGCAACAGCGCCAGCGGCACCGCCACCAGGGTGGCGCCCGGCGCGGCGGTCAGGGCGTCCACCGCCTGCTTGTACAGCAGCGGCACCCCGACATTGATGGCCTTGGCGATGCCGAGAAAGGCCAGCGCCGCCACCACGCGCCCCCGCAGCCCGGCCTCGCCCGGCGGCCACAGATAGGGCACCAGGGTGCCCAGGGTCTTCCAGTCGTTGCGGGGGCCCCGTTGGGGCGTGCGGATGTTGTTGGATGGGTCGCGGCGTCGCATCAGCCTAAGATGAGGGTGCGGCGGGCCAAGTCAACCACCGCCATTGCTGCGCACAGGCAGGACTGCCTATTCTTTCGCACATGCGTCATCCCACCCAACTCAGTTCCGGCAGCATCGATTGGCCCAAGACCCGCCTTTTGGTGTTCAGCCTGGACGATGCCTTCCGCTTCCTGGCCCGCCAGACCTTCCGCAAACTGGCGGTGCGCGAGGTGCTGTCCACCAGCGTGCCCGCCGACGCCGCCCCCATGCTGGCCCAGGTGCCCGACGTGGCGCTGGTGGATGTGGATGGCGACCTCGAAACCGCGCTGGCCTTCCTCAAGCGGGTGCGCGACGCCGATCCCGGCCTGCCGGTGCTGCTGGTGGCCAAGTCCGACGACCGGCCGCGCCTGGCCCCGGCCCTGACCCTGGGCATCGAGGACGTGGTGCCCAAGCCGGTTTCCGGCCATGAACTGGTGCACCGGGTGGGCGAGGTGCTGAAGCATCCGCGCCGCCTGCCGCCGCCACCGCCGCCGAAACCGCCCGAGCCCAAATTGTCCGCCATTTCTTCGTCGGGCGGCGGCGACGGTTTCGCCGGGCGCGGCCGGGTCGGCGCGGGCTCCTATGGCGATGCCGCCCCCGCTTCGGCCGGAACCGGCGGCGCGGTCGGCGGATCGTGGCTGGGCGACGACGATTTGCCGGTCAAGGGACAAAAGATCTCCGGCGGCAAGCTGGCCTGGGGCGACGACGATGGCGCCGTCGCTGCGGCCAAGGCGGTCGGCAGCTATGGCGACGAGACGGCGGCGCCGCCGCCGCCCGCCGCCGCCAAGGGCAAGCTGGAGGTGCTGTTCGATTCCCTGCCCGAAGCGCTGCGCCCCAAGCGCCGTCGCAAGGACGAGGAAGCGGCGGCCGAGGCCGAGCGCGCCAAGTGGCAGGAAGAACTGGCCGAGGCCGGGCACGCCAGCCGCAGCGGCAAGGATGTGGCCGGACTGGACGTGGACGCCATCGTCGCCGCCCATCTGCAATGGCTGACCACCCAGGCGGCCGAGGGCAAGCGCGCCGAATTCCGCAAGATGGATCTGGCCGGGGCCGCCCTGGCCGGAACGGTGCTGGCCAATGCCGGTTTCCGCGAGGCCGACCTGTCCGACGCGCAATTGACCGAGGCGCGGTTGGACGGCGCCGATTTCCGCTATGCCAGCCTGTCGGCGGCCGATCTGTCGGCGGCCAATCTGGGGGTGGCGCAATTGCGCCATTGCGATCTGCGCCTTGCCAACCTACAGGCGGCATCCCTGCGCGGCGCCGATCTGTCGGGGGCAAGGCTGCGCGGCGCCAAGCTGGCCGGGGCCGATTTCAAGGGCGCCACCCTGGTGGGCTGCGACCTGTCGGACACCGATCTGTCGCAGGTCGAGCACCTGACCACCGCCCAGGTGGAAAAGGCCGTCTTCGACGCCAAGACCAAACTGCCGCCCGGCGTCCACCGTCCCCGCAAGGAGGAATAAGGGGGGCGGGGTCAATCCGCCGCCTCCTCCATCACCCAGGCGCGGAAGGCGGCGACCTTGGGGTTGTCCAGGCGCTTGGGCGGGCAGACCAGATGATAGGCGTTGACCAGCGGCTGTGCCGGGAACAACGGCGTCAGGCGTCCGGCGTGGATTTCGTCGGCCACCAGGGTGCGCCACACCAGCGCCGCGCCCAGTCCGGCCAGCACCGCCTGTAGCACCAGATTGAAATCGTCGAAGCGGCGGGGCTTCAACCCCGGCGGCACCTCGATCCCGGCATTGGCCAGCCAGCTTGGCCAGGTGGGGAAGGTGGTGTCCCAATCCATGGCGCTGTTGTGCAGCAGCGGCACGTCCAGCAGATCGGCCACGGCCTTCAGCCGTTCCGCCATGTGCGGCGCCGCCACCGGCACCACTTCCTCGGCCTTCAGCCGCTCCACATGCATGCCGGGATAGTGGCCCGCGCCGTAGCGGATGGCCAGATCCACGTCCTCGGTGGCGAAATCCACCAGACGGATGCTGGCCGACAGCCGCAAATCGATGTCGGGATGGCGCTGTTGAAAGCGGCCCAGGCGCGGAATCAGCCAGCGCGCGGCGAAGGCGGGCGACGCCGACACCACCAGCGGGCCATGGTCGCGGCCCTGGCGCAGCCGTTCCACCGCCCGTTCCATCAGGTCGAAGGATTCCGACACCAGCGGCAACGCCGCCAGGGCGTTCTCGGTCAGGCTCAATTGCGTGCCGCGCCGGAACAGGGCGACGCCCAGATGCCCCTCCAGCAGCTTGACCTGCTGGCTGATGGCGGCGGGGGTGACGTGCAGTTCCTCGGCGGCGCGGGCAAAGGACAGATGGCGGGCCGCCGCCTCGAAGGCGCGCAGCGAGCGCAGCGGGGGCAGGCGTCTGGCCATTAGATTTCCTTGTGGTGAAGTCGAGAAAGACTGGTTTGTAAAAGGAATTATGGCCTGCCAGCATGGCGGCACGTCAAGTTTTTCTGAAAGGTGCGGCCATGGGTCAGCGTCAGACCATCGGCCTTTTGGTGCTGGCCATCGTGTTGTGGGGCGCCAATTTCAACCTGTCGCAGCCCGCCTTGGCCGAACTGCATCCGCTGGCCGCCGCCGCCGGGCGGTTCGGCGTGGCCGCCCTGGTCATGCTGGCGGTGATGGCGGTCCGGCGCGAACGGGTGCCGCTGCTGCGCCACGCCCGCGCCTATCTGCCGCTGGGGCTGGTGGGCATCGCCGGGTTCAACATCTTCTTCTTTTTCGGCCTGCAAACCACCTCGCCGGTCAACGGCGCGCTGATCCAGGCCACCAACCCGCTGGTCGCGGCACTGCTGGCGGCGCTGTTCCTGGGCGAACGGCCGGGGCGGCGGCAGATGCTGGCCTTTCCGGTGGCGCTGGCCGGGGTGGCGGTGGTGGTGCTGGGCGGCGGCGCCGGTCTGACCCCGTCGCCGGGCGACACCCTGATCATGGCGGCCAATCTGTGCTGGGCGGCCTATACGGTGATGGCGCGCAGGCTGATGCCGCCGGTGTCGGGCATGGCCAACACCGCCGCGCTGATGGTGGTGGGCGCGGTGGCGCTGGGGCTGGCGGCGCTGGTCATGGGGGTGCCGCTGGCGGTGCCCGGTCCGGCGGCGGCGGGTGCGGTGCTGGCCATGGGCCTGGGCGGCACGGTGCTGTCCTATCTGTTCTTCAACGCCGCCCTGGCCAAGCTGGGGGTGGGGCGGACCGCGCTGTTCCTGAACCTGGTGCCGGTGGTGGCCATGGTGATCGCCGCGCTGACCGGCACGCCGCCGACCCTGTTGCAGGTGGCGGGCGGCCTTGTCACCATCGGCGCGGTGACGGTGGCGTCGCTGCCCTACACGCCCATGAAGCGGTCGGCGTAAAGGAACGGGTTGAAATCGGGCTTGCCGAAATAATAGCCCTGGCCGTAATCGACGCCGCATTGATAGACGCGCCCGGCCATGCGCTTGTCCTCGACCATCTCGGCGGTGGTGCGGATGCCCATCGAGGCGCACATCTTGGCCATGGAGGACAGCAGATCGCTGCCCTTCTGGCTGGCGCAGGCGCGCTTGACCACCGGGCCGTCGAACTTGACCACATCCACGTCCAGGCCGTTCAGATAGTCGAAGCTGGCGGCACCCGAGCCGAAATCGTCCAGGCAGAAGCGATAGCCCAGGCGGCGCAGATCCTGGATGACGGCGTTGACTTCGGGCAGGTGCTCGATCTTCACCGATTCGGTCAGTTCGAACATCAGCTTGCGCGGTGGCATGCCGGATTTCTTCAGCAGCCGCACCAGGCCGTCGACGAATTGCGGGTTGGACAGCGACTGGCCAGACAGGTTGACCGCCACCGCGGGCATCAGGCCGCGTTCGCGCACCAGGGCGTTCATGGTCTGGATGGTGGTGTCGACGATGGCCATGTCCAGTTCGTGGACGATGCCCACTTCCTCGGCCAGACAGAACAGGTGATAGGGCGAGGCGCCGGGCTTGGCGTCGCGCGGGCGCAGCAGCGCCTCGAAATGGTGGACCCGTTCCAGCCGCAAATCGCAGATGGGCATGAACGCCATGTCGAAATCGCGCGCCGCCACCATGCGGCGGATGGCGGCGACGTTGTCCATGGTGTCGGACACCAGCCCGGACAGCACCTGGGCCAGCGATTTCTTCTTGTCCAGGCCGGAATCGCCCCGTTCCGAGAAGGCGCGGATGGTGTGGGCGATGGCGCGGGCCACCTGATGTTCGGCCAGACCGGCGCCGTCGGCGTCCAGCGTGTGGGCCTGGGGGGTGACGTCGCCGTTGAACAGCTTGCGCGCCGCCTCGGCGATCATGTTGTTGACCTCGTCGGGGTCGATGTCGTCGCGGTGCAGATAGCTGAAGCTGTCGTCGTCCAGCCGTCCGGCGGTGCCGCCGCCCAGCGAGTGGCGCGACAGGATGTCGCCGATCTCGCCCATGATGCGCTTGCGGTCGCTGGCGCCCAGCGCCTCGGTCATCTCGGTCAGGCTTTCCACCTTGACCATGGTGATCTGCGGCCGCCCGCCGGCGCGGCGGAAGGATTGGGCGCGCTCGGCCGCCAGTCCGGCATAGGATGCCTCGTCCAGCAGGCCGCTGTCGGCATCGTGCTTCAGGTCGGCCTCGCTCAGCCGTTCCGATTGCAGCGCCGGTTCCATCTTCAGCGCCAGGAAGAAGTGGTTGTTGAAATCGGGAACGCGATACCCGGCCAGCGCCACGTTGGGCCGCCGCATGCCGGTGCCCGCCAGCCGCACCACCACGTCGTCGATGCGGCCCTGGCTGCGCGCCGCCTCCAGCACCTCGATGGCGAGGCCGCGGTCGCTGTCGGCGATCAGGTCGGTGAAGCGGCGTCCGTGCAGCGCCTCGGCGCTTTCGCCCAGCAAGACCGATGTGGCCCCGGCGGCGAACACCACGTCGTGGTCGTCATCCAGTTCGAACAACAGGTCGGCACGGCAAAAGGCCAGGGCGACGAAGCGGTCGCGCTCGATATCGGCCATGAAAACGGGGTCCCCAAACAAAAGTCAGCCCCGCCATGATGGGAGGGCGCGGCGCCGAAGGCAAGCGGCGTGGTGTGACGGAAAGCCCTTATCCCTTGCGTTCGGCCGGGGTCAGGGCGCGGGCGGTGGCGCGCAGGGCGGCCAGCACCGAATCCGCCTGTTCGGTGGTGGGGCGGGCGCCGTCCACGTTCTGGCGGTTCATGCAGGTCAGCCACGCCCATTGCCCGGCCGGGCTTTCGATATAGCGCATCAGCCGTGACAGGCCGTGGCCCAGGATGGCGCGGGCGCGGGCATCGGCGAAGAACACCTCCCAGGCCAGATCGTTGCCGTGGCTGACCAGCATGTCCTGGAACACCTCGCGGGCGCGCTGGTCGTAATGGCCCAGCTTGTCGCCGAACGCCGCCTCGACCAGTTCGAAATAATTGGGCAGGAAGCAGCGGGGAAAGGCCGGGGAATCGCCTTCCAGCAGCGTCTCGAACGGCCGCACCATCAGGCGGCGGAACACGTCGTTGCGGCTGGTGGCGTGGCGCGCGGCGGGGCGGAAGGACCGGCGGCAGCGCGCCTCCTGCGCGCCGAAGGCCCGCAGCAGCGGCGATCCGGCGCCGCGCGTCATCTCCAGGATGCGGCGCAATTCCTCGACCCGCAACACGCCGCCCTGCGCCCGTTCCTCGGCCAGCCGCAGCACCACGTCGGACATCAGCCCCAGCACGTCGAAGCATTGATGGCGTTGCACCGTCTCGGCCTCGGGGGCGGGCTCCAGGGCGCGGGCATCGACGGTCATGGTGTTCTCTCCCCGTGGGGCGCGGGTGTGAGGATGCGGCAGTCAACGACATCATGAACTTTCGGTTGAGTCCATCGCTTTAATGTGTCCCGGCGTGACGAAGTCCTGACAAGGGTCAAGTCGCGGCCGGGGGGGTGTGCTATGATGCCGCCGGTTTTTCTGGGGAGTCCGCCATGTTCCGTCGTTTCCTGGTTCCCGTGCTGCTGTTGGCCGCCGCCCCCGCCTGGGCCCCCGCCTGGGCCGACGATTCCCAGGTGCTGCGGCTGTCGTGCCGGGCCGACAACGCGGCGCTGTTGCCGACGCCGCTGGCCTTTTCCATCGATTTCAGCACCGGCCGGGCCAACGAAACCACCTCGGGCGAGGAATTCGGCATCACCGCCTACCGCGACGGCATCGGGCTGTGGGAGGCGGCGACCGGCCCCTCGGCGGTGGTCTACCGCATCGACCGGGTCAAGGGCCGCTTCGCCCGCGTGGACAAGCAGATCCGCCTGGACGGTTCCTGCGAAAAGGTGGACCGCAAGTTCTAGGTCATGCTAGCCATGGCCCCCATGGATTTCAGCGAAGACCAGATCCGCCGCTACGCCCGCCACATCATCCTGCCCGAGATGGGCGGCACCGGACAGGCGCGGCTGTTGAACGCCCGCGTGCTGGTGGTCGGCGCGGGCGGGCTCGGCTCGCCGCTGGTGCTGTATCTGGCGGCGGCGGGGGTGGGGACCATCGGCGTGGTGGACGACGACGTGGTCGACCTGTCCAACCTGCAACGTCAGGTGATGCACGGCATCGCCGATATCGGCGCCGCCAAGGTGGACAGTGCCGCCCGCGCCGTGGCCGCCATCAATCCCGATGTGCGGCTGGTGCCGATCCGGGCGCGGCTGGACCGCGACAACATCCGCGCCATCCTGCGCGATTACGACGTGGTCGCCGACGGGTCCGACAATTTCCCCACCCGCTTCCTGGTCAACGATGCCTGCCGGCTCGAGGGCAAGACCTTGGTGTCGGCGGCCATCCTGCGCTTCGACGGCCAGTTGTCCACCTATCGTCCCGGCGGGCCGTGCTATCGCTGCATCTACCGCGAGGAACCGCCCGAAGGCTCGGTGCCGACCTGCTCCTCGGCCGGGGTGCTGGGCGCCATGGCCGGAACCATGGGCAGCCTGCAAGCCACCGAGGTGGTCAAGGAGCTGCTGGGCATCGGCGACGGCATGGCCGGGCGCCTGCTGATCTATGATGCCCTGTCGGTGACGTTCCGCACCGTGCGGGTGCCGCGCGACCCCGGCTGCCCGCTGTGCGGCGACCATCCCACCATCACCGATCTGTCCGGCCATGGCAGTACCGCCCATGCCTGTGGATAAGCTGTCGCTGGTGGTGTTCTCGGGCGATTACGACCGGGTGCATTACGCCCTGGCCATGGCCGCCGGGGCGGTGGCCAGCAATCATGCCGTCACCCTGTTCTTCACCATGGGCGCCGCCCGCGCCCTGGTGGACTGGCACGCTTTGCCCGGCGCCGAGGCCGACGCCACCCTGCGGGCGCGCGGAATAGCCGGGTTCGACGATCTGCTGGACGCCTGTGTCGCCCTGGGCGTCACCATCATGGTGTGCGAAATGGGTCTGCGCGCCCTGGGCATCGCCGCCGCCGACCTGCGCCCCGACGTGCCGGTGACGCCGGGCGGCATCGTCAGCTTCCTGGCCGATGCCAGCCGCGACGGCGGCATGCTGTTCATCTGATCCGGCATTCTTGATCTTACGGTTGAAACGTCTCCCTCGAATGGCGGAGATGTGCGTTTCGTCGTTGCACTATTCCGTGCGCGTGACTAAGTATTCCCGTAAATGATGTGGGTATGTTTGTGCTTATCATCTGGAAATTACAAGATGATAGCATCCGTTCACATCTTATTTAATTTACGAGAGTTTCCGCGCGATGAGTGCCCAGATCAAGAAGACTGCCACAACTAACAGCTTTGTCAGTCTGGAGCAGACTTTCGCCGCCGTGGATGAGACGGTCAGCATCAGCGCCTTGCAGGAACTGGTGCAGACGGTGGTGGTCAGCATGTTGCGCCGGGTCGAGGATGCGCAATTGCGGGAACGCACGCTGGCGACCATTTCCGCCTATTTCCTGCACATGCGCGGCGTCCAGGGCATGGACCCCAAGGCCAGGCTGTTGCACCTGCGGACCTTCGCCAAGGAAACGGTGCAGATCGTTTTCAAGGAACGGCCCATGACCGCCGAGGCCAGCGCCCGACTGGCGTCGCTGATGTCCGAAGTGGCGCCGCGCCGCCGCGCCGTCGATCAGCCGGTGGCCCAGGTGGTGCAGCATCCGGCCGCCGCCATCGCCGCCGCCGTTCCCGACGCCCCCGACCTGACCGACGACCGGCTGGGCGTCACCGACGTGGAGAAGCCGACCGCCATCCACATGCCCGCACCGCCGCAACCGGCCAAATACGCCACTTTCCGCGAGCTGTTCGCCGCCGCCCTGGGCTATCGCCTGTGCAGCCTGACCCGCTTTTTCCAGCGGGCCAACGGCGATATCGGCCGGTCGCTGGTGCGCCCCTTCCTGCTGGCGCCGGAATTCGAGACGCGGCTGATGCGGGTGGTCAACGCCATCATCGTGCCGAAGATGCTGGTCCTGTCGCGCAATCTGGCGGCGCTGGAAACCAGCCGCAAATGGGACGAGGTCAGCACCGCCACCTTCTGGGCGATCATCGGCGAGAACGAAAAGACCCGCATCGCCGTGGTCGGCGCCTGGGAAGAGGCGTGGAACGCCTGCAAGCAGCGGGAAACCACCCGCAAGGACGAAAAGGGCCAGACCCGCAAGGTGCTGGTGGCCTCGCCGGAACTCAAGCAGATCCGCGAGATGCTGACCCCCGCCGACCCGCGCGCCTATGACCTGCCGCCGGTGCGCAACCGCGAGATCGACCTGTTCATTTCCATGCTGACCGATTTCGATCTGGTCCGCCTGGAATATTGCTTCACCAAGCTGCGGCAGATGTACGAACAGGAAATGGACCGCCGCTGGTATCAGGACAAGGCGCGCAGCGGCGCCCTGCGCGATTCGCTGCTGGAAGCCATCGACGCCTTTCCCGACCGCACCGGCGATTTCCTGGCCATGCTGTGCTATTACTGCTTTCCCAACACCGATCTGGTGTTCCTGGAACGCTTCACCCACAACAAGGGTGCCAACGCCGCCGCGCGCGAGCAGCGTCTGCCCTATCTGATGCGCTTCCTCGCCAACGAGGAGGTGCCGGGGGTGCGCGCCCAGGAAATCCGCGACCGCCAGGAACGCGATGCCGCCGCCAAGGAAGAACTGGAACGGCAGAAGGAACAGGAACGCGAGGCGGGCGCCCGCCTGGGCGCCCAGATCGGCAGCGGCCAGTTTCAGCAGGGATGAACTCTTGAGGGCGGGGCTGACCGGTTCCGGTCAGCCCATATCCGGATAACGGATTTCGATCACTTCCAGCGTCTCGACGCCGCCGGGCACCCGCAATTGCACGGTGTCGCCCTCGAACGCCTTCATCAGCGCGCGGGCGATGGGGGCGATCCAACTGATCTTGCCCTGGGTCAGATCGGCCTCGTCGATGCCGACGATGGTGATGGTCTTTTCCTCGTCGCGCGAATTGGCATAGGTGACGGTGGCGCCGAAGAACACCTGCTCGCGGTTGGTCTGCTGCGCCGGATCGACCACGCGGGCGTTCTCGATGCGCTTGGTCAGAAAGCGGATGCGGCGGTCGATCTCGCGCAGGCGCTTCTTGCCGTAAATGTAGTCGCCGTTCTCGGACCGGTCGCCGTTGCCCGCCGCCCACGACACAATTTCCACCACCTTGGGCCGCTCGACGCGGGAAAGCTGGCGCAATTCGTCCTGCAACGCCTGGAACCCGGCCGGGGTGACGTAATTGGGCGATCCCTTGGGGATCGGCACCGCGCCTTCCGGCAGGTCGTCGTCGTCGCTGTCGCTTTCCTTGGTGAACGCCTTGCTCATGCCGTGTCCCGTCGCGTGGTCAGGGGCGGTCCATGCCATCCAGCAGCCGCCGGGTCAAGTCCCCCGGCGCGCCGTCGCCGATCGGGCGGCCGTCCACCGCCACCAGCGGGCGGATGGACAGGGCGTTGCTCAGGAAGGCTTCGCGGGCATTGTCCAGGATGTCCGGCGGCAGCGGCCGTTCCTCGGCGCCCAGGCCCGCCAGCAGCGCGGCGCGGCGCACGCCGGGCAGGGCGCCTTCGCTGATTGGTGGGGTGACGACGGTGCCGTCGGCCGTCACCACGAACAGATTGGCGATGGTGCTTTCCGCCAGCCGTCCGTCGGTGTTCAGCAGCAGGGCATCGTCGGCGCCGCGTTCCTCGGCCTCCAGCCGGGCCAGGACGTTGTCCAGGTACGACAGCGCCTTGATGCGGGCCAGCGGCGAATGGGCGTTGCGGCGCACGCCGGTGGCGATCACCGCCCGCGCCGGTCCGGGGGCGGGCGGCACCGGCCCGGCGGTCAACAGGATGGTCGGCGTGGCCGGGACCGGCGGCAGCAGGCCGCGCGGACCCGGCCCCCGGCTGATTGTCAGGCGCAGGGCGGCGTCGCTCAGGGCGTTGGCGGCCAGCACCTGGGCGATGGCGTTTTCCAGCCCGGCGCGGTCCAGGGGCAGGGAAAGGCGCAACAGGCGGGCACCGGCCGCCAGCCGCGCCCAATGGGCCTCCAGGCGCGGCGCATGGCCGTTCCGGGCATGCATGGTTTCGAAGATGCCGTCGCCCAGGGTGAAACCGCGATCGGCGGCCGACACCGTCGCCTGCTCCGCCGCCAGGATGGCGCCGTTCAACCAGACCTTCATGGCGATCCTCCTGCCAATGCCGCCAGCAGCGGCGCCGCCTTGACCAAGGTTTCGTCGTATTCCCCGGCCGGGTCGGAATCGCTGGTGATGCCGCCCCCGGCATGCACCACGCCCAGCCCGTCCTTGACCGCCAGGGTGCGGATGGCCACCGCCAGATCCAGGGCGCCGCTGTCGCCCAGCCAGCCGAAGGCGCCGCAATAGGGGCCGCGCGGCGCGCTTTCCAGTTCGGCGATGATCTGCATGGCCCGCACCTTGGGGGCGCCGGTGATGGAACCGGGCGGGAAGCAGGCGCGCAGCAGGTCGATGCCGGTCAGGCCGGGGCGCAGCCTGCCCGTCACCGCCGACACCAGATGGTGCACGGCGGGAAAGGTTTCCAGCGCCATGCGCTGCGGCGCCGCCACGCTGCCGATGGCGCAGACCCGCGACAAATCGTTGCGCATCAGGTCCAGGATCATCAAATTCTCGGCGCGGTCCTTGACGCTGGCCGCCAGTTCGGCGGCCAGGGCGGCATCCTCGGCGGCGTCGCGGCCGCGGCGGCGGGTGCCCTTGATGGGGCGGCTTTCGGCGTTGCCCGCCGCGTCCAGCGCCAGGAAGCGTTCCGGCGACACCGAGGCCAGATTCATGCCGCCGCCGCTGACATAGGCGCTGAATGGTCCCGGCGCGCGGGCGCGCATGCGGCGGTACAGGGTCAGGGCGTCCAGGCCCGGCGGCAGGGCGGCGGTGAAACGCTGGGCCAGATTGGCCTGGAACACGTCGCCCGCCCGGATGTATTCCACCACGCGGGCGATGCGGCTTTCATATTCGGCGCGCGGCAGGTCGGGAATGGCTTCGGCGCCCAGGTTCCACTCCGGTTCGGCCAGCGGCGGGGCGGCGCTCAGGCGGTCGCGCAGGCGGTGGGCGGCGCGGGCCTCGCCCACCACCCAGGCGCGGCGGCGGGCGTGGTCGAAGGCGGCCACCGCGTCGAACACCCCCAGCACCGCCCGGGGAAAATCCGGGGCGGCGTCGGATGGCGCGGGCACCCGTTCCAGATGGCGGTTCAGATCATAGGACAGCCAGCCCGCCACCCCGCCCTGGAACGGCGGCAGGCCGGGCACCGCATCGCGTCGCCGCGCCCGCAGCACGGCATCCAGGCGCGGCAACGGGTCGGCGTCGGCGGGCAGCACGTCCACCGGGTCGGCGCAGATATAGGAATAACGCGAGCGGGGATCGCCGCTGGCGGCGCTGTCCAGCAGCACCGCCAGGGCATCGTTTGCGACCGGGGCGAAGGCGGCGACGGGGTCAGGCGCCACCAGCTCCAGGACGGTCGTCACTTACAGCATGCTGGCCAGCACGCGGTCCGGCGGGTTGTGGCCGTCGGCGAAGGTCTTGATGTTGATGATGACCTTCTCGCCCATGTCCACGCGGCCTTCCAGCGTGGCCGAGCCGAGATGCGGCAGCAGCACCACGTTGTCCAGTTCCAGCAGCTTGGGATTGACGGCGGGCTCGTGCTCGAACACGTCCAGACCGGCGCCGGCGATTTCCTTGCGCTGCAACATGCGGGTCAGGGCGTTCTCGTCCACGATCTCGCCGCGCGAGGTGTTGATCAGATAGGCGTGCGGCTGCATCAGCTTGAGGCGGCGGGCGCTCAGCAGATGGAACGTGGCCGGGGTGTGCGGGCTGTGGATGGTGACGACATCCATGCGCGCCAGCATCTGGTCCAGGCTTTCCCACCAGGTGGCTTCCAACTCGCGCTCCACGTCCGGATGGACGCGCTTGCGGTTGTGGTAGTGGATGGACATGCCGAACGCCTTGGCGCGGCGCGCCACCGCCTGACCGATGCGGCCCATGCCGATGATGCCCAGGCGCTTGCCCCAGATGCGGTGGCCCAGCATGAAGGTGGGGCTCCAGCCGCTCCAGTCGCCCGAGCGCATCAGCCGCTCGCCCTCGGCCAGTCGACGCGGCACCGACAGGATCAGCGCCATGGTCATGTCGGCGGTGTCCTCGGTCAGCACGCCGGGGGTGTTGGTGATGGTGATCGACCGCTGACGGGCGGTGGCCAGGTCGATGTGATCGACGCCGGTGCCGAAATTGGCGATCAGCTTGAGGTTGGGGCCGGCCTGACTGAGAATCGAGGCGTCGATACGGTCGGTGATGGTGGGCACCAGCACGTCGGCGGTCTTGACCGCTTCGACCAGCTCGGCCTTGGTCATCTGGTGATCGTCAAGATTGAGCCGTGTGTCGAACAGCTCCATCATCCGCGTCTCGATGGCGTCGGGCAGCTTTCTGGTGACGACGACGAGGGGCTTCTTTTGTGGCATTGATTTTCTCCTCCCGGGACCCCGTTCGAGTGTCACGACCTATCAAGACCGTGAAGTCTTGTCCAGTGAAGTGTTACATCGGTGCGCTTCTTGACCGCGTGGACGGTGTGTCCCCTATAATGATCCTGATGGAAAACATTTTTTGGGGCTTCGCGCGGATGAACCTGGGACTCCGCTTGGCAATTAGTGTCGGACTTGGGTTGTTGTTCGCCGCGACCGCCGCCACCGCTGGCGAAACCAGCGGGCTTCCGTTGCCACGCTTCGTTTCGCTGCGCTCGGACGAGGTCAACCTGCGGACCGGCCCCGGCGTGCGTTATCCCATCGACTGGATTTACGCCCGCAAGGACCTGCCTGTGGAAGTGATCGCTGAATTCGAGGCGTGGCGCAAGATACGCGATTGGCAGGGCACCGAGGGATGGGTCCACCAATCCATGCTGACCGGGCGGCGCATGATGGTGGTGCTGGGCCAGCCGCGCAATCTGCGGGCGTCGGATTCCGAATCCGCCGACCCGGTGGCGGTGGTCGAGCCCGGGGTGCTGGGCCGCATCATGCAATGCCCGCGCAACCGCGATTTCTGCCGCGTCGAGGTCGATCACAGCCAGGGCTGGCTGAAGCGCGAGGAAATCTGGGGCGTCTATAAGGGCGAATGGATCGAGTAGGAATTACTCACCACAAAGGCACCAAGGACACAAAGCGCTTGGCCGAACCAGACAGCCTTTGTGCTCTTTGTGCCTTTGTGGAGCCCCTATTTTTTTACCACTCCCGCCCGATGCGCGGTTCCCAGTCGCGCGACCGGAACAGCCGGGCCAGGGCGAAGGTGACGCACAGGGCCAGCCACGATCCCGCCACCGCGTCCGACAGGTAATGCACCGTCGTCACCACCCGCGACAGCGCCACCAGCACGGCGATGGCCATCCACATGACGTTGTAGCGCGGAAAGATGATCATCAGCGCGGTCATGGCGGCGAACGCCGCCTGGGAATGGCCGGACGGGAACGAGTTCATGCCCCAGTTGCGGCTGAACGGGTTGAAGCCGTACAGCCCCTCGTCGAACAGGTAACGCGGCCGATAGCGCCCCAGCCCGACCTTGATGGCGTTGCTGATCAGTCCCGATACGGCGATGGACAGGAACAGGAAGCCCGGCGTCACCGCCCAGCGGCGCAGGCGGTCGCGGGCGCTCAGGCTGGCGGCGCGCAGGGATGCCAGCATCAGCCCGGCCCAGGCCAGTCCGGCGGGCACCAGATACAATTCGGCCTCGCCCAGCCGGGTCACGACCTTGAAGAAGCCCTCGACCTCGCCGCCCACATGGGCCTTGAGGAAATGGGCCAGCGGCCGGTCAAGCGCCCACATGGCCAGGGCGCAGAACAGCGCCACGTACAGGAACGACCACAGATAGGGATGACGCAGGCTGCGGTCCCACTGGCGGCCACAGGCGGCGCGGGCCGGTTCCGACTGGCGCCACGCCTCGGCGGCGGCCAGGGTCAGCCCTTCCCAGGCCAGGGCGACGCGCTCCAGGAACGACAGGATGCCCCGTTGCAGGCTCATGGATTCTTCACTCCCAGCACCACCAGGGTGGTGGGCTTGCCGCGCGAATAATTCAGGCCGTCCACCCGGCCGAATTCCTCGATCTCCAGGTTGCTGCCGCTGGCGGTGGCCATGAAGGCGGGCAATTCACGGTCGGCGACCACCGCCAGGGTGCGGCGGTTGGCGGCCAGATGCCCGGCGGCCCCGGCGCCGTCCAGCAGCCTGGTCTGGGTGCCCAGCAGGAACACCAGACTGGGTTCGGAATAACCGGCGGCGGCCACCGGCCCGTCGGAACCGACGGTGGCGATGATCCTGGCGGCGCCGCGCGACAGGAACAGGCGGTCAAGGCCGGGCAGCACCCCCTGATAGACCACCGGGAAGGTGGCGGCGGCGGTCAGCGCCAGGGCCAGCAGCGCGGTGGCCGGGCGGCCCAGCCACGCCAGGGCGACGGGCAGCAGGGTGGCCAGCACGATGCCGATGGCGGCGGGAATGGTGGCGGCGTCGAAACCGCTGCCGAACTTGATGGGCAGCACCACCACGGCCGCGGCCAGCCCCAGGCCGATCAGCGTCCATACCGCGTACCACGCCTTGGCGGCGCGATGGCGGAACACCTCGGCGCCCTCGGTGGCCAGGGCGGCGACCATCAGCGCCAGCGCCGGAAAGGCGGGCAGCACGTAATGGGGCAGCTTGGTCGGGATGATCTCGAACATCACCCAGGTCGGCACCGCCCAGGCCAGCAGCACGCGAAAGGCCAGCCGCTTGCGCTGGTCCCACATCTTGGCGACAGCGGGCCACAGCAACAGCGAGCCCGGCCAGAAGGTCAGCGTCGCCAGCAGCAGATACAGGCCGGGAAAACCGCCGTGGCTTTCCTGGGCGCCCAGCAGCTTGGGCAGCAGGTCGCCCTTGACCGCTGCGCCGACGAAGGCGCCGTCGGTGGCCTGCGACACCGCGGCGAACCAGGGCGCCGCGATGGCGGCGGCCACCGCCGTGCCCAGCAGCGGCTTCATGGCCACGAACCAGCGCAGATTGCGGTCGGCGATCCACAGCGCGCCCAGGGTCAGCAGGCTGATCACCGGCACCACCGGCCCCTTGACCAGGATGGCGGCGCCCTGGGCCAGCCAGAACACCAGCGCCGCGGCGGTGCCGGGCATCATCAGGCTGTTGGCCGTCACCGGCCCCGAGCCGCCGCCGCATCCGCCGCCGCCCTGCATCTCGCGCGCCTTGGCGCCGACGTAGAAGCGGGCCAGGGTGCCCTGGGCCAGCACGGTGCACAGCAGCAGCAGGGCGTCGCTCTTGCCCAGATGGGCCTCGAGCGTCAGGGTCAGCGACCCGGCCATCAGCACGCCCGCCAGCAGCGCCGGGCGTTCACCGATCAGGGCGCGGCCGAAGAAGAAGGTCAGCAACACCGACGCCCACGCCGCCAGTGCCGAGGGCAGGCGATAGGGCCACACCTCGGTCGAGGCCGGGTGGGACAGCGCCTGGACCGAAGCGGCCTGCAACCAGTAGGTTCCGGCGGGCTTCTTGGCCCGCATCTCGTCCTGGAACTGGATGCGGATGTAATCGCCGGTTTCGATCATCTGGCGGGTGGCCTGGATGAAGCGCGATTCATCGCGGTCCATGGGCGGCAGCGCCGCCAGCCCGGGCAGGTACAGCACCAGGCACAGCAGGGTCAGGGCGAGAAAGGGGCGCAGGCCGCCTGTCAGTCGATGCACCACGAACATTCCTTCGGCAGATACTCTGTCTTCTACAGCACGAAAGACCGTCGCCGATCAAGCGCCGACGCCGCCCCCCCCGGGGGGGGCGGGGGCCCCGCGGCCCCGGGGG